>DTSE01000109.1 GCA_012965515.1 Candidatus Melainabacteria bacterium
GCTCCAACAAACTACTAACAGTCTCTTCTGCTTTCGCTCTCCGGCTCAAGAATTTTTGTCAAAAGCTGTAGTTGGACAGCATAAGAATGCTGCGATTGCCCACTACTATCTCGCCAATGCACTGATGCAGTTGAGTAAAACAAATGCAGCCCTTGATGAGTATGAGCGATGCTACAGTCTGGCGCCGTTTAGTTCTTTTTCTGGCTACTGCCGCATGATGCTTCTGCGCCATGGCCGAAAACCCGATGAAAATTCGGAAACGAAAGCGGCCGGTAAACCGAGTGAAAAATCCGCGACACCAGCAAGTGCGACGGCGCCTAGAGCGGGCACTGAAATGCCTCTGCCGGCGGCTGCGGACAAATCAATTAATGATGAGGAAGTGAAACAGTTAAAGGGGCGTCTGCCTCGACTGGTTGCAATCACCAAAGAAACTCCACTGGCTCTAGATGTGATGGCTGACAGTGTTTATGTTCGCTCTGCCTACGTCGGAGAAGCTGAGCTGAGGAAGTCCCGCGCATTCGACCGGCTGGAGCAGTCGCGGCAGAACTTGAAGAGAGCAGAGTCCGTGACACATTCATTTGTTCCATCCGTGAAATCGTTCGGAGAAACCGACGAAGAATTCCGGAGCCGGAGAGCGAAAGCAGAAGAGACTGTTAGTAGTTTGTTGGAGCCATTCAAGGAAAACTTGAATGAGGCTGAGAAAGTGTTTCAGTCGGAGTCTTCGCTTCTGGATAATTGCATTAATGCGAGGAACGGCTACGGCTACCAGTAGTCGGAGAGGCACCATTTCTGGTGCCCCTCGTCGCTTCGATAAAACATTTAGAAACTTTCGAAAACCATAACGCACGATCGCGCCAGAGCTGTCTCAATGTTTACACTACTGAGTGGTAGTGCTGGTTTGCGTTACGACAGGTTTCTGTCCTTTCTGCCAGTCGACCGTATAGTCGCCTTTGTTTTGCGTGTCGATTGTTGTTGTTCCACCCTGACCTTTTGTGTAGTTTGTCGTGCCGTCATATCCGTACGATTGTCCTTGCGGGTTGGTGTATGAAACTCCGCTGTTTCTGGTACCGGTGCCGGTTTGCGCGTTGTAGGCGTTGTTCATGTAGCCGTTCGCGTTACCGCCGTTTGCTCCGGTTGCTTGAAATTGTTTTGCTCGAAAAGCACCGACACCTTTTTTATAAGCGCCACCTTGTGCCGTTTGCAGAGTGCTTCCATTTGGACCTTGATAGGAGCCTCCTCTAAATCCAAAGCCTTGATTGGCGCCCAATGCGCGCGCTCCTGCTCTTTGTCCGTATTGCCCTTGATGAGCAAATGCACCCATCGAACCATTTGCGCCGCGCGCAAATGCTCGTCTGGCTTCGGCTGGTGGCGTGAGTGTGGATAGGACAGCCAGGACGGCTGCGGTCAACGCAAGTGGGGCTGCGTAATTTCTCATTCTGTTTCTCCTGCACGTATGTACGAGTTGGATTGCGCGCTTCCAAAGGCAAATACACGTGCGGTCAAAAAAAGTTTCGCCGGTTTGAAATTGCGGCGAAAAACTCCAAAAACGCCAAAAACCCTAGCCTGTTGCGGAATTAAATCCCAAAACGACCGCCTTGAGTGACATTAGCGATGTTTAAGAATTTTGTATGCAAGACGGGCGCCGGAAAAATGGCGTGAGATTATGGTTGCAATGTTCTTGACAGGTCCTCCGCCATGAAAAAACTTAAGCACCTTAGTAGAAAGGAAACCTCAGGAATCTTCAAAGCACTAGTTGCTTTCTCAGTCGTGTTAATTGTTCTGTGCCTTGTACTGCCGGTAGTCGGCGTATTTCTTTCCACACCTGCAGCGCAGCATGGCAGGTTGGTTTTCAGCCTTGTTTTGATTTGTGTATTAGGTCTGACAATGCCGCTTTTTGCGCGCGGCGCATTTTACAGAGAGACCAAAATGAAACTGGAAACAATGGAAGAAGCGCAGTCGACTGCGTATACGGACGACGTGATCAAACTTTCTCAGCAAGCAGTCGAAATGCCCGTTTCCTTGCCCGTTGCTTGGGATTGCTTGAAGGAAGCTACCAATGGTCTCGACATCAAAGCTTTGGACAAGCGTCGCGCTGCCTGGCTGGTGGATTCAGTTGATGACGACAGACGGACAGTCAAATGTTCACTTCAATATATTCAAGATCCAATGGGAAGAAAGCTCAGCCAGATCTATCCTCGTACTATCGAGATGGTGGCATCGGTTGATGGCTCCGGCATCAATACAAAGCTGCGCACACGCTACTCGTTTGCGACGCCAATGGATTTAGAAGCTGTTTCTGAAATCATCAGCAAGACCAATTTGCGACTCAACGAAATGATTGTGACCGCTGATAAGTCATATAAGGAACAACGAGAAACTCGCCGTTCAGCTGCTGTAGCTCAGTTGGAAAAGCCGCTGGAAATCGACTTGGATAATCTTGGCTCTATCAGCTTCCCGGTAAGTTTGAATTAGTAGTCGTTACCGGCTCGCGTTTGGAAGCGTAGGGGCGCATTGCATGCGCCCGATTTCAACCCGGGCGATGCATGGCATCGCCCCTACGTTATTTGCCGGAGGCTTCTAGTCCTACGCGAATTGCCGGAAGTTTTTCTCCCAGGTTCGACATGGTTTGATAAGTCAATGCGGCGACGTCTGCTCTTGTAGCTAGCTCATTAGGTTTAATAGATTCCGAATCTGGATAGCTGACGATGATGTTTGCATTTGCCGCTTTAGCGACGCTAGGTAGCGCCCATGTCGGCACAGTGTTGCCATCTTTGTAGCGCCCCAGACCGGCTGTGTCGGCGTTGGGATTTTGAAGAGCTTTAGCGAGAATCACTAGCGCTTGAGCGCGGGTGATTTTGTCTTCCGGGCGGAAACTACCGTCTGGGAATCCAGTCACCAACCCAGCGTCGCTTACTTGACTGATCGCATTTGCTCCCCAATATTTCGCGGGCACATCCTTGAAATTTGCCGGTCTTCCTGCCGGTGGCAAGTTCAAAGCACGTGTCGCGATAGCTGCGAACTGTGCTCTGGTGATGTAATCGTTCGGTTTGAACGTACCATCGGGAAAACCGCCAATGGTGCCGCGTTTTTGCAAAAGAGCAATGTATTGTTCAGCCCAATGTCCACGAGTGTCGGCTGCACCGCCGGTAGTGTCAACTTTTACCGGCTTTGTCAGCGTGCGAGAAATTTCCGCATCGAGCCTGTCGAGGTCGCGAGCTACAGTCATAACTTCCCAATCTGACAAACCATTGTCTGAACTTCTAAAGGCATTTTCTACATCTTTTATGCGATCGAACTCATGGTTGAAGTCACGCCGATTGTCTTCTGTGATGGCGCCGGTGCGAGAAGCCTCTTCGATGCGACTTTGAATCGTCTTTTCTTTGGCTGCAATATCGGGAAGTGGTGGAAGCGATTTGTCTATGCGCGCTGCAACAGCATCATACTCTTTGGAAAGAGCGATGGTTGCCTGGTCGCTCAAACCTCCCTCGGAGCTTTTGAATGTTGCTTCCAATCCATTGATACGTGCAAGATCGGCTTTCAATGCATTGGCGTCTTCTGCCCTCAAACGCCCGGAGCCGAGTGCTTCTGCGATTCTGCCTTCCAGCTGTTTACGTGTTGAAGAAATATCAGGCAGAGGCGTCACCGCTCTATCGAAGTTGATTCGGAAGGAATCGAAGTCGCCTGCCAGGGTTGTGGCTTCATTTTCGTCCAGGCGACCGTCCTGCATGAAATATCTGTTGCGAGCGTCGATGCGATCGAGCTGTGTGCGCAATTCTTGTGCGGCTGCCGGATTGAGTCGTCCAGCTCCTTCACTTGCATTAAGCCGTTTTTTTGCATCGGCGATGCGTTGGCTAATGCTTTGCAGAGATGGCGTGCCACCGTAGAGTTCAATTTTTGCCTTTAGACTATCGAGGTCGCGAGCCAGTGTAAGAGTTTCTGTATCCGAGAGACTTCCATCCATGCGAAACGTCGATTCGAGCGAAGCGATGCGATCGAATTCTTGCTTCAAGTCCATTACTTGCTGTGAATTGAGTTTGCCTGAGTAGAGCGCATCTGTAATCAGCTTCTCAACTTCTTGCTGACGTTGATCTATGCCTGGTGGATTGGCTGCAGAGGATGGCTGATATCTATCCAAGGCAGTGGAAAGTTTTTCCAATTCGATAGCAAGAGTCAAGGATTCGTTGGTGTCGAGTTTTCCGTCGTTGTTTTTGAATGCGGTTTCTTGCGCTTCGATCCTGCTCAGTTCCTGTCCGAACGTGTTGGCTTCTGCCAACGTGATTTTTCCGCTGGCCATCAGATCTTTGACGCGTCTGTTGATTTCGGTTTTCTTCGACTCGGTGTTTGAACCATCCACGGTTACTGGCTTGGTTTTTGCATGAACGTTCTGTTGTAATTTATCGAGATCTACTGAGAGACTCAAAAGCTCGTTGCTGTTCAAATTTCCATCAGCTCTGTAGTTACTCTCTTGCAGCTTGATACGATCGAGTTCCGCAAGAAAGACTTCTCCATCCTAC
>DTSE01000110.1 GCA_012965515.1 Candidatus Melainabacteria bacterium
AAGAAAGTACTCTTCGGAGCAGCTGGTGTGACAGGCGGATTGGCAACACCCGGTTGCATCAACTGGCTCGTTGCTTCCGCAAGAGACGCCAACCTGTTCAGCTAACAAAGTTTTCCCCCGCCAACGCCAGCCAGAGACCTCCCGTAAGGGGGGTTTTTGGTATTGTGGGGAAACTGATGTGCTGCCAATATGCGAAGATGTGTCCAACGGATTTTACAGGGGACGCCTACCATTTCGCTCAGCGACGACCAGAAGAAAAAATATCGCAAGCAGCTGGCCATGCCCGGAATCACCGAGGAGAGTCAAGAGCGATTGATGCAATCTCGCATCTTGATCCTGGGCACGACCGAGATTGCCTTTGTCTGTGCGGAACAATTGATGCGCGTCGGCGCCGGACATTTGGAGCTTGCTGGTTCGAGTGTCTACGATTTGCACTTGCTAGCAGAACGACTGGAAGCCGCGGGTGCGAAACAGTGCACGCAAGTCGGTGTTGCTGAGCGCACGTTCGATGCGCACGATTCGGAAGACTTGATCAGCAGTTTTGATGTCGTCGTTGATGCGATGATTGACTGGCAATTGAAATTGGTGGCAAGCGACGCATGCATGCATTTGGCGAAACCACTTGTTCATGTGGGTGGTGAAGGTTTTCGCTATCAGCTATACACAATGCGCCCCGGACTTTCGGCATGTTTGCGTTGTGTGTTTCCTCGTATCGCCATCGACGATTTTCCGAAGGCGCCTGACGAAGATGCATCGTTTCCACCTGTGCCAAGCGTGCTTGGCGCGCTACAGGCAATTGAGGCTGCGAAACTAGCAGCGCGCTTTGGAGCAAGCCAGGGGAATGAGCTTTTCAAATTCGATTTCTTGAGCGGTGAGATGGAAATGATCACTGGACTCGACGCAGTTGCCGACTGTCCCGACTGCGGGAAACGGAGAAGGTAGCTGCGTTGGTTAAAGCGTAGGGGCGCATTGCATGCGCCCGAAAAAATGGGCGCATGCAATGCGCCCCTACGGCGGACAAAAGCCGGCAAGATGCTGGCGCTCTCAGTCTAAACCGGGCGATGCATGGCATCGCCCCTATAGATCCGGGACCAGCTCTGGCTTCTCGTCGTTTAAAATCTCGTTGGCGACTTTGACCGAGCAGGGCGCATGACTGATTGCAGTCACCACTTCGTTGGCGCGCTTTTCCGTCTTGTTGCGGATGAGTGTTTCCATCAAATTCCATTGCCGCTGCGTTTCCCTCAAGGCCAGCTCTCTTGCGACTCTAAAGTAGGTGGTGCCGGAAATGGATTTCTTTCCTTCTGAAGCACTTGGTGTGCTTTTGTCGAAGCCTTCGAATTTGATGAGCGTTCCAATCTTCGACTCAGCCTGTTGTATTTCAGTCCAGTCGGCGAGGTCCATTGAGAACAAGTCGTCTTTGAATTGATGCTCTCGCAATTCGATGTAATTGGAACGGCTGTAGAAGTCTTGGAGGGTATGCAAAACCTGACCGAAGAGAAAAAGCACGCGGGCTCGCGACTTCTCATCGGTGTCGGCAGTGTGTGCAAAGTTCAAGACCTTACGCTTTTCTCTGTCGACCAAAGCAAGGCATTTTGAAATTTCGCCGGTCTTAAAATGGCGCCTGGGGTCGTTTGCTCCTTCCGCACCGGCAACATCTGCCGCGCCTACGCCTTTCATAATCAGTTTCAGATTGGCATCGCATATGGTGCCCTTGAGCGCTTCCTGAGTCAGCTGCTCATGTATATTGCCGGACTCGTCACTGCCAAAGGAATATGCTGCGCTCGTGGATTGAGTCACTCCCGCAACAAGTAAAAAAATGGCGATGCTTTTTCTAAGCGCGAATTTCATGCGGTTGAGATTCCCTTTGCCAATTGCGGGGATGCCGACAATTCAATCTTATCGAGTTTGACGCAGTGACGAATGTCGAGGCTTAAGGACATTGTATCCGTCGCATATGCTTTTGGCTGATTGTTGTAGGTGGTCTGGGATTTTTTGCAGGAATTAATGGCGTAATGGCAGAGATTTAAAATGCCCGGCGCCATTTCTAGTGCGACAATCGAGTCCTTATATATTGTTTTTGCCGGGGTGATCCTAAGTGGTAGACTCGCTGACGAAGGTCCATGAGCCAAACGTGCCTCAGGAAGGCACGAGCACTCTGCTGAGCGATCTTGATTTCATCGCATTCGACGTTGAAACCACCGGTCTTTCGGCGATAGCCTGCAAGCTAGTTGAGCTTTCGGCCGTGCGATTTAGGCTGAACGGCGGTGAGATGGAGATATTCTCGGAGCTGATCAACCCGGAGTGCGAGATTCCTATAGAGGTGACTCGTATTCACGGCATCACAGACGAGATGGTCAAGGATTCGCCAACCAATAAGGAAGTCATTCCAAAATTCCTCGAGTTTGTCGGTCGCAATCCGTGCGTGCTTGTTGCGCATAATGCGCCATTTGACGTCGGTTTCCTCAAGGTCGCAGTTGCTCGCTTGGGTATCAATGTGCCGGAGTTGAAAGTGCTCGACACGCTCAGTCTCTCGCGCGCGCTCGTTGACGGTGTGGTCGATTACAAGCTGAAGACACTTGCGCAGCACTTCGAAATCGTCGATGGCGACTATCACCGAGCCCTCGCCGACAGTCATCACGTTCGTCATATCTTCGGCAAAATCATGGCTGCCAATCCCGATTACACGACGCTTGAACACCTGCAGGAACTTAACTGTCTGATTTCGCTCAACGAGCAAGAGAGCGCTGTGGAGCCAACCGGCGAAGTTTTGTTTCACGTAAATGTCATCAAAGCGGCAATCGACGGAAAGCAGCAGCTGAAAATGATTTATTTGGGAAATGGCGCGCCGCCCCGTTATGGGCGACTGATTACGCCGATAGCGGTGCTTGAAAACCGTGGGAATCATTACCTTACCGCGTTTTGCCATCAAGTAGATGCAGAAAGAACGTTTAGAATAGACAGGATTAAGAGTCTTCAAGTCTCATCCTGATGCATTTGCAAAAGAAACGTTCGACATCTGGCAAGGCTATCTCGCTGGCGCTCACGCTGCCGGTGGTGGCAGTTTTGGTTTGCTTCCAGTCCCCGCAACCCGCTTTTGCCTTTCGTTTTCTCAAATTGGGCGAGTACCTGAACGGCACACCTAAGCCGAAGAAAGATGACACTGAAGTGTTTGGCGCCGAACCTGCCGATCCCGAAGACACTGAAGCGCCGAGCGATTTGAAGGCTGGCGCCGGGCAAGAGAATGAAAAGTCCGCGGGTAAGGCGGAGTCTGGCGGCAGCGAAATCGGAGCTGACGAAACGGCCTCAAAACCCGCAGGCAAGCCAACTGGCAAGCCGGGAACGAGTGGACGTAGAGGAGACACAATCGCCAATCCGCTCGAGGAAGTCTTGAATGATCTGACCCTGGAAGCCGGGCAAATCAAGGCGGAAGATACTTCTTTGCCGATCAATAAAGCGCGCAAAGTGGACAAACATATGAGGTACGGCGATGCATTTTTTGCTCGCCGCGATCTCACAAACGCTCTGCTGGAGTACGAAACGGTCATTAAGGCTGACCCCGACAATTACAAAGCGCACTTCATGGCTGGCAAAGTGCTTATGGCTATGTCGGATTTTGAGGAGGCGCTCAAGGAATTTCAAAAGGCCGAGGTTATTCGTCCGAACGCTGGAGACGTGCATTTCATAAAGGGGGAAACCTTGAGAATGCTCGGTCGGCACGAGGCGGCGTCTGTTGAGTATCGTCGAACACTAAAAGCGAATCCCGGAAACGCACTAGCCTACGCATATTTGGGCGAGTGTTATCGAATGAAGCACATGTATCGCTCGGCAATCGATGAGTGTCGGCGCGCCATTGCTCTTGATCCCAAGTCAGTCATCCCCCATTTGATCATGGCGCAGTGTTACGCCTCATCCCGTCAGCCGGAGCAGTCTTTGGAAGAATACAAAATTGCGCTGAAGATGAACGACAAAGATCCGGTTGTCCACGCCCGTTGTGGTTTGGCACTCGGCAACCTTGGCAAGTGGGACATGGCCGTCAATCAATTTATACGGGCGACAGACCTGGACCCCCGCTATTCCGAAGGTCACGCCGGTCTTGCTTACGCGCTTGCTCACCTGAAACGCTTGAAAGAGGCGCTGGCTGAGGCACGGATTGCCGTCTCTCTGGCGCCTAACGACCCTGATACTCATTCGAATCTTGCTTGGGTTTACGCAAAGAAAGGCGATTATCTTTCTGCCGCCATAGAGTATCGGCTGGCGCTGAAGATTGACCCCAAAAACGCCGAGCGGCATAAAGCTCTTGGCATGGCTTTGAAAGATGCTGGTGACGTCGATGGCGCTATTGCCGAACTGCTGACTGTTACGCAAACCTCAAAAGATTTCGAGGCGGAGCTGGCTTTGCAGTCCTTGATGCAGGGCCGCAGATAGTCTTCGGCGGTTAGCACGTTTGTCCGGCGGGTTTGTCCTCGACGCTAGAGAGGCGCCTATCAGCAGGCTGATTTTCGCTGTGGGGGC
>DTSE01000111.1 GCA_012965515.1 Candidatus Melainabacteria bacterium
AGTATGGAGACTCATCCGTACCAATTCCCGTCGGACCACCATTTTTCCGCTTCTCAGACCACGACGAAATGCGAAAGTCTTTGCTGGGGTAGACCAAACAGTCAGGGCAAACTTGCCACCTGGTTTCGTAACTCGAAACGCTTCTGCTAGCGCCTTTTCAGGCTGTTCCAGATGGAGAAGCCCAAAGTTCATTGTCAGGAAATCAAAGCTTCCATCAGGAAATGCGAGCGCCTCGGCATCTCCTTCTTGAAAATCAATGCCCGGGTAAAGCACTTTAGCTCGCTCAACCATCTCATTTGAGAAGTCAATAGCAGTGACTTCATATCCTCTTTGCCGAGCCGCTTGGGCCACATAACCAGGACCTGTGGCAATATCGAGCAGTTTGGCCCCTTGGTCTTTCCTGCCGGTACCGAGCGAGTCCAGCATGGGCTCGATGGTCTGGCGCGTAAGTGAACCGAAATGGTCATGATAGCCGCCTGCTACAGCTTCCCAGCCCTCATGCTCGAACTCTTTGAATGTTTGGTTGCTGACTTTGGCATTGGTCATTGGTGAAAAACCGGTCCTGGGTGGTGATAGGCGCTTTCACGGAAATTTCAGTCGACTGCAACATACTGTAGGAACGGACGTCCCTTACGCAAGGCTATCCTTTAAAAGTACGACGTCTTTGACAGCAGTTCGGGAACGAACCTGCAGATTCCGGGTCTCAAATAATATAGGCAACCCAGGTAACACGGCAAAGTAGGTCAAAATGAAGAAGCAAATCTTGTTCGTCGGCATTTACACATTTTTCTTGTTCGCCATGCTCCGGAACTTTCTTCCGCTCTAAGAAATTCCGCAGTCGAAGGGCGGCATTTGCTGCCTCGCGGTAGTACTCCTTACTAGCCGGTGATAATATACTGACCTTTCCGCCGAGGATGGTCAGATGCATCAGGTTTTCTGTTCGCCTGCTAGATATGTTCAGGGTCGTGACGCCACACTGATACTTGGAGCTGAAATGGTCAAGCTCGGTATCGGCGGCAAAGCGCTGGTGCTCTCCAGCGCTTCAGCGAAGAGAATGCTTACGTCTGCCTGGAAAGAAACATTTTCCAAGGCTGAGATCAACTATTCGGTTGAAACTTTCAGCGGTGAATGTTCGCGAAAGGAAATAGACCGTGTCTCTAAGATTGCCGTCGAATCCAAGTCGGAAGTGATTGTTGGCGCTGGTGGCGGCAAAGTGCTGGATGCAGCTCGTGCTGTCGCCTGCGAGCTGAGTTTGCCGGTGGTGAATTGTCCAACCGCGGCTTCCAGTGATGCACCATGTAGCGCGCTATCTGTTGTTTACAGTGAAAACGGTGAATTTGAGACTTACCTCTTCTACAAACGCAATCCTGACCTCGTGCTTGTCGATACATCCGTGGTGGCTAAGGCGCCGCCGCGCCTTCTTAGTTCAGGGATGGGAGATGCTCTGGCCACGTGGTTCGAGGCGAAGACGGTCATTGATGCACGCAAGAAAAATCAGTTGGGCGGTGCCACTACTATTAGTGCTCAGGCTCTGGCAAAACTTTGCTATGAAACTCTTATCGCTGATGGTCGAGCAGCCTTGACCGCGGTGGAGAATGGAACGGTGACACCGGCTCTCGAGAGAATCGTCGAGGCGAACACTCTTCTATCTGGGCTCGGATTCGAATCAGGAGGTCTAGCGATTGCGCACTCTGTGCACAATGGATTGACTACTGTTTCTGAAACTCATTCTTACATGCACGGTGAAAAGGTAGCATTTGGATTGATTGTGCAATTGGTGGCAGAAGGAAAACCTCAGGCGCTCATGGATGAAGTGCTCCATTTTTCGCACAGCGTAAACTTGCCGATCACCCTCCAAGAAGTCGGATTGAAAAATCCGTCCTATGAAGTCGCTCTGCAAATTGCCCAGCGCTCTGTCGCCGAGGGTGAAACAGCGCACAATGAACCTTTTATTGTCACAGCACCACTGATAGCCGACGCGATTATTGCAGCTGACGCAATTGGCAGACGGTATCTTGCCAAACACGGCGAACGCAAACTTGTCGGAGTATCGTAGGGGCGACGCCATGCGTCGACTGTTTTTGGTGTGGTCGCATTGCGTGCGACCATAGATTTCTAAGGGCGCATGCAATGCGCCCCTTCCATGAGAGCGCCCGATATGTCAATACCCGAATTCAGAGGGTTTTGGGGATCTCAAAAACGAAAATGACCGCCAAAAGAGAGTGGCGCTGCTTCAGCGTCCACTCCCTTTTGGCGGAAATTAGGGAGGCATCCTTAGCCTGTTCCTGGTGCTAGCTCACAAAAATCGGCTGCACAACCTTCCATTGGTGCTCTTCTTGCACAACAGTGGTATCGGTGCCAGGTCGCTCAATCTACGAAAAACGTCGCGAAAGCGCGTTAAGGGGCGCAAGGAGCTGACCTGGCCGCCGCTTGTTTCATGCTGATGGTTTTGACACTAACTCAGCATTGAATGGTTTTTGATCGCGAAGAACGCGATAGGCAATTTTTAGAAGTTTTCTCGCCACCGAAACGACTCCTGGGTTCTTTCCATTCCTGTTTCGAACTGACATGAAGGAGACCCGCAGTTGCGGGCTTGTTCTGACAGCAATCCATGCGGCTTGAATAAGCATCCAACGCAACATCTTTGAACCTTCCTTTGTGATTGGCCCCAGATAACGCGTGTCTGCGCTTGAATGGACTGCTGGTACCAATCCCGCATATGAAACAACTTGTTTTGCAGTTTTGAACCTAGTGATGTCTCCAAGTTCTGCAAGAATCACTAGTGCAGTGAGATTTCCAACGCCAGGAATTGTTGTGAGTAGTTGAGCACTCTCACTGCCTTTGACCGTTTGCTTCACCCAAGCATCTTCAGCTGTAACAAGTTTTTCAAAATAATCCAGCATGTCCAAATGCTCCATCAGCAGTGCCTTTCGACTATCCGATAGCTGAATGTTTCTCAGAAACTTTTTCCCTTCTGTCGAAAACAATTGCGGTGCTGACAATCCAGCATTCTCTTTGTCCAGCAGAGAATGTATTCTCACTTTCATTCGTGTTGCATAGCGGACCAGATGTGCACGCCACCTCAACCGCTCTCTCAGACGCCTTTCTGCGGGCGATGGTTGATAGCAAGTCGGAAGAAAATCTTTGGCCAAAAGTTGCATAAGTGCACGACTATCAATTTTGTCCGTCTTGCATTTGCTTTGGGCTATTAGTTTCGCCTTGTACGCATTTACCAGCCGGACCTCGTGACCAAGGTCCTTTAGATAGTCAACGAACCACTCGTACCCTCTGCAGCTTTCCACTGCACAAATTGCAGTCGGAAAATCTGCAAAAAACTCTTTGATGGCTATTCGATCGTTGGGCAGCCGCTGTTGGGTGATAACTGCACCCGACTCATCCCCGATCGTCACCAAACTGAACTTCTTGTGGTAGTCAATACCTGCAAAGATTGAAACGCACGAAAACGTGGTAGATTCTCTCATAGAAAACCTCCAAAAGGGCATGGGTTGTACTGTTCAATGCATCTGTGCCCTTTTTGGTTTTCTACAAAACCATGCCTTTTCAATTGCATGTGGCTTGTAGGGCAACCCGCGTTCGGGCCGGCGCTCTACATACCATCTACGGAGATTTGGGTCGCATGCAATGCGACCGCACGCAGATTTAGGTCGCATTCAATGCGACCCTACGCCGGCTGATCGCTTAGCTATCCCAGCGCTAAGCCGCCGGTAGCTGTCTCTTTGTATTTCTGATTCATGTCGAGGCCGGTTTGCTTCATCACTTCGAGTGCTCTGTCGAGGCTGATCAAATGATTGCCGTCCGATGCTAGCGATAGAGCCGCTGCGTTCAAGGCTTTGACCGCGCCCATTGCGTTTCGCTCGATGCACGGAACCTGCACCAAACCTTTTATAGGATCGCAAGTCATTCCAAGGTGATGCTCAATTCCAATTTCAGCAGCTTGTTCGATTTGGAACGGAGTGCCTCCCAGCATCGCCACCGCACCACCAGCCGCCATCGCGCACGACGTGCCGACTTCGCCCTGGCAGCCGACTTCGGCTCCGCTTATTGACGCATGAACTTTCACGAGTGCGCCGATTACAGATGCGACGATCAATCCGTTTTGCAAATCCGTTTGCGTAAGGTTATTGCTTTCTTGAAGCGTTCGCCAGACAGCCGGAATTAGTCCTGATGAGCCATTTGTCGGTGCCGTGACTACTTTTCCGCCGGCTGCATTTTCTTCATTTACTGCCATCGCGTATACAGATGGACGCAAATCACTGCCAGACCATGCAGGAATGCTTCCTTCCTTGAGCTGGTGATAGAGCCCTTTTGCACGGCGCTTTACATTCAGTCCACCAGGCAAAATACCTTCTGTGTTGAGACCACGCTCGATGCACCTTGAAAATGTTTCAAGCACATCATTCAAATTTTTTCTGAGTTGAACCTCCGGCATGCCCAGGGATTCTTGGTTTTCGATGACCACTTTCCATGGGGGCAAACCAGTTTTTACGCA
>DTSE01000112.1 GCA_012965515.1 Candidatus Melainabacteria bacterium
GATGCGCTGTAGCATCCGTTCATACTGCTCCTGGTGGTTACCCGGGAGCGCATTCATGGAACCCAGTAATGTACCTGACTTATACTCATTTCCTAGCGAGGCATAGCCATTCAGAATGCGGTTGTTCTTCAGTTCATAACCTTTGATTCCAAAGACCGTTTTCGGCTCAAATCCGTATGGCGTCGGCTTTCCCGCCATTTTATCTTTGACCTTCCAGTAGGCCATATTCTCCATGTTGATCTTGATAAACGCATGCGGAATCGCCAGCCTGTACTCGTGCATTGGGTTCGCTACGCTGGATGCTGAAGCGCTAAGCGATGCTTTGGTGCCGAGATTTATTCCGTTTGCTCGGAAGGCATTTGGGACGGGATTGCCATTGAGCGGATTGGAGCGTGCATCATTGGAATTGAAATTGCTGTCAGTGGTCAGGTGCGGCATCTCGTTTGGAACGAAGGATGCGAAAGTGAAGTTCTTGTTGTTGGCGTTAAATGGCGTGTAACCGCGCACATGACCGCCATTGGAAGGTGCTACCGCAGCACCCTTAGGTATCTGTTTCTCATCGAATTTGAGATTGCTCGGCGCGCCGCGATCCACCATCGCGACATCCCATCCGGGTCCGTCAACAGTTTTCAGCTCTGAATTGCTGCCCAAAAGTTTTGCGCGGCGAATATTGGCAATGTCATTGAAAAAAGTATCCAACTTCTGCTTGCAAGTCACAGTTTCGACCAATGCGTCATTGGACTGCTGCGCAATCCGGTAGGCTTGATCGGCGTTTTGAGTAGTGTATGAATTGGCCAGTCCTTCTTTCTGAATCGCTTCTGCATTTGCGTTGATCAAATACGCCTTGCCCCAGACGCGATTGATATTGCTCATTCCGACTAAGCCGCCTTTATCCGCAACATCGGCGAATTGATCGCTGATTGGAACTTTCAGCTTGGCGACTTGCTTTGAAACGTTGAGAGCGGCGGCATCAACAGCGTTACGCACTTCTCTCGATCCGCTGTTGAGCGTGTAGAACTGAAACGCAATGAAGACTAGGATAATCAAAAATCCAGCGCTTACAACCACGAGAACGAGCGAAACGCCGCGTTCGGTGCGCATCTGTTTTCTATTGGTTTGAGGAATTGCGATCGTCATCTTGATTCCTAATTCGGTGCCGGAGTAGACACGATGGGCTCAACTGAACTCGCTCGGCATTTTATTTCATCATAGCCGGGCAGTGGGATTGGCAGTTTCAACTGCATCAATGTGGCGACGGAAACCAGACCTTTCACCGGGTCGTATTCAACGTCGTCTACCATAACCGCCTGAACCATCCAAACCGGAGTGCAGTTTTTCACAACATCTTCTGCAACTGTTTGTGCGCTGTCCTGGCTGGTTGCCTTGGCTGCGCCGCGAGCGGCTGCTTCTGCCAGATGCTCGTTGCTGTCCACTGCGGACATAAATGCAACCACGTCGACTGCTGCAAGACCAATTGGTATGAGAATGATGAAACCGGTCAAGGTCTCGACCAGACTCGAAGCGCGACTTCTTCGCTTTGTTGAGCGCTTGGTCAGACTTCTGGTTCTGGCTGCGCGTTTAGCGGAACATGTCATTTGGATTCTCCAGGACTTTTGTCCGCGCTACCTTCATTTCGACAGGAGCTCCGAGTGCCGGAATCTTTGTTAGGAAGGGAATCTTCAACAACGGCTCGATAGAAACATTTGTAGTGACGGTCACATAAACAGCCACTTCACTCAGCTTGTAGTCGACGTTTGTGACTGGTGGAGCGGTCAGTTTTGCCAGACCACCCATCGCTGAGCTTGCCCACTTATTGGGTATCCCTGCGATAACCTCGCCAGTATTGGAAACGGCCATGCTCTTAGCCGACTTAGACGCTTCTCGAAGTTGCAAATCATTGAGCGTCAGAACCGAGTAGTAGCTAATTCCGAAGTAAATTACGTCGATGAGCGGAAAGAGTGCGAACATGAGCAGTAAGAACAGCGCCGGTCCTGCTTCGCTCAAGGCCGTACCCCGCCGACGACGACGGACCAAGTGCCGCCTTCCAGTGACGCAGGAGTTTGTCCGAAACCTGAGACGAGTGCTCACCGAATAGATCTCCACGCTCTAACCAATGACCCGCCAATTACGGCACATAAGAAAGTGAGATTTGCCTAATAATTATAACAGAGCTTATACCTAAGGGCTGTAAAGCCTTACTGGCCTACATTTAGCCTTTGTAAGCATAATGAAAGTCCACCTGCTCGAAAGAGTGGCGATTTAACCGTTGAGGACACTAAATCCTGGTGCTAGAAACGCGCAGTAGGCCACATCTTGTCCTAAATTCTTGACTGTAACCTGATGCAGAGCGACTGCATCATCCAGTGTTCGCGCCCGTCCTCCAAGCGCCGGTGTGGCCAGGTGATCGTGAAGAAGCTTTGGCGCTACGATCCAGATTATTTCGTCGACCAGGTCTTCGTCGATCATATTGCCGGCCAAACTGCCCCCACCTTCACACAAAACCGTATTTATGCCCCTTTTCACAAGCTGTCTTAGCCCTTCTTCAAGGTCTAAAACTATCGACTCTCGGTTTTGTTGCTTGTCGTCTTCCCTGCGCAAGGGTACGCCGGCAGCGAGTTGGGAAACTTTTACAGTTGGCTTTGCAATTTCATAGGGTACGCCAATTAGCTCTACAAGCGGTAAATCGGCCAACTTCCTGTCCGCGCGATCTTCTCTTGTGATTACGAACGTTCTTGCATCTGTTTGATGCGTATAGATTTTGGCATCGAAGGAAACTTTGAGATCTTTGTCGACCAGCACTTTTACAGGGTCTCTGCTGTTCTCAATTTCACGAACGTTCAGTGTCGGATTGTCGATGAGGGCGGTATTGGTGCCTACTAGAACAGCATCGAACTGGTTGCGCAATTGGTGCACGTAATGCCGTGCTTCCGGCCCTGTTATCCACCGGCTGCCGCCATGACGGTCTGCGATTTTTGCATCGAGTGTGGTGGCAAGTTTCAGACATACCCAGGGCAAACCGGTCTTGATTCGTTTTATAAAACCGCGATTGAGCGACTTGCATTCATTTTCTAAAACGCTGGAAACGACCTCAATTCCTGCATCTTGCAATGCTTTGATTCCGCCCCCGGCTACCACCGGATTGGGATCGACCATTCCGCAAATGACCTTCTTGACACCACTGGTGATGACTTTGTCTGAGCAGGGAGGGGTTTTTCCGTGATGGCAGCACGGTTCCAGATTCACATACAGCGTGCCACCCTTTGCCTTCTCTCCAGCTTCTGCCAAGGCATTCACTTCGGCATGCGGTTCCCCATGCTTGTGATGGTATCCACGGCCGACTACTTTGCCGGACTTGTCTAAAACGATTGCTCCAACCATTGGATTCGGCGATGTTCGACCCTGGGCAATCGCTGCCAGTTCGAGGCACTCGCGCATGAACGCTTCATGAGAAGAAGACTTCGGCGACTCCATAGAGCTCCATATCGAGAGACTTTATTTTGCCCACGCCTTCGCTTATGGGAACATCGACAACATGATTACCTTGCAGCGCCACCATGCGTCCAAACTTCTTTTCATGGACAAGGTCTGTTGCCTTAACACCAAATCTGGTGGCAAGAACTCTGTCGAAGGCGGTTGGTGATCCACCGCGCTGGATGTGACCAAGAACTGTTGCTCGTGTTTCGTAGCCTGTCTCTTGCTCGATGAGCTTGGCGAGTCTTTCTCCGATTCCTGTGCGCTTGTTGCCGTTTATGGTTACGGGGGGCGCTTCTTCATCGCCTTCCAATCTTGCGCCTTCGGCGACTACCAGAATAGAATAGTCGCGGCCCCTAGCGTGGCGCTTTTTGATTGACTCAGCAATCTCCTTTAGTTTTATTGGCTTTTCTGGAACCAGAACGAAATCAGCACCGCCGGCAATACCGCCATAACATGCAATCCATCCGGCATTGCCACCCATTACTTCGCATACAAGTACGCGATTGTGCGATTCCGCCGTAGTATGCAGCCTGTCTATGGCCTCCATAACGATGTTTACGGCAGTGTCGAATCCGAAAGTGAAATCGGTCGAGTTTAAGTCGTTGTCGATTGTTTTCGGGACACAGACAATTTTGATTCCATGCTTCGAACTCAGCTCTTCTGCGATGTTGAGCGTTTCGTCGCCACCAATTGCAATCAATGCATCCAAGCGATGTTTTTCCATCTGCTCGGCAATTTTCTCCGGTCCGCGCTCTGTTTTGAAAGGATTGGCACGCGATGTTCTTAGAATCGTTCCGCCCCGGTGAATCAGACCGCCTGTGCCCTGCAGAGTCAGAGGCATCACCATACCTTCCATGGGCCCGCGCCAGCCTTCTAGAAATCCGACTACTTCTGAGCCGTGCTCCATAACCGAGCGCCTTACGATGGCTCTGACCACGGCATTCAAGCCGGGGCAGTCGCCTCCACCTGTAAGGATTCCAATCCGCATAATTACGCCCACACAAGTTACATGCTGAAAGTGGCTCGAAGTAAAGAGCCGATTTCAAGCGACATTAGTATAACGGCATTGTCAGCGGCCCTCGCATTTGTTCGACTCAGGGGCGTGTTTAATCTGGGCGGAAATGACAGAAATCGGCACTGACAAGGGAAAAGGCGGGTTAAGCTCTGTGAAACACCCGTTTAAGGTTGGGGTCGGTCGGGCTTTTATATCAGCGAAACTGCAGAATTGAGGCGGTTTATTGCGCGCATTTTTAAGCTTTTCCGAATTCCGAGGCGATCTTCGCCAGAAGGATCTACATTTATAAGATGCCAGAGCCGGTAATTGGGGCTGGTCGCGCTCTTGTAAACAAGAGAAGCGCCTCTGACCGCCGACCCGGTGTTCAAACATAACGCGCACAGTGCGCCCCGGATACAAGAACGCACACCCGCACAAAGAGTGATTGCGCTCCCAAATGGAGGAACAAGTCTTGAATTTATATGAGTGGGAAGCCAAGAAGATTTTCCAGGAGCACGGCATTCCGGTTCCGCCGTCTCATCGCATCACTAAGCCGGAAGAATTGAGAAAGGTTCACCTGGGTTATCCACTCACACTCAAGGTGCAAGTGCAGTCGGGTGGTCGCGGTAAAGCCGGCGGCATTCAGTTTGCACAAGACTTGAAAGATGGCGAAACCAAAGCCAAAGACTTGCTCAAAATGGTGATCAACGGCTCCAAAACTGAAAGCCTCTTGATCGAACCAAGATTGAAAATCGCTCGCGAAATCTATCTGTCTGTCACTTTGGACAGAAGCCGCGGTTGCGCAATCTTCATCGCGTCGGCAGAAGGTGGTATTGAAATCGAATCGTCGACCAATGTCGTCACGATGCCGATTCCCTACCCCTATCACGACTATGTCGGTCGCGACCTGGCTAAGCAAATCGGCTTGACCGGCACCTTGCTCAACAAGTTTGCTGATCTCGCCAACAAACTCTATAGACTCTTCGAATCGAAAGATCTGGAACTTGCCGAGATCAATCCACTCATCGTCACCGACGGTGATGAAGTTCTCGCTCTCGACGGCAAGATCACAATTTGCGACGATGCTCTCGGTCGCCACAAGTGCTTCGCCGGCTGGCAAGAAACCCACATGCTCGATCTGTCCGACAGAGAAAAGCGCTCGAAGCGCGCCGGTCTCAACCTCGTTGAACTGGACGGCAACATCGGCATCCTCTGTAACGGTGCCGGCTTGACCATGGCTACCATGGACCTCGTCAAGGCCTTCGGCGGACAACCAGGCAACTTCCTGGATGCCGGCGGCGGTTCGGACACAGAGAAGACTCTCGAAGCTCTCGAAATCGTCCACGACAATCCGAAGTGCGACGTAATTCTGGTCAACATCTTGGGCGGCATCACCGCCTGCGACGAAGTTGCACAAGCTCTCGTTGCCTTCATGAAGCGGCATCCTGAGCGCAAACTGGTCGTTCGCCTGCGCGGCAACAACCAGGACGTCGCTGAAAAAATGCTTGCCGAATCCGGCCTCAAGCTTTATCCGGAACTCGAAGCCGCAGTGAAGCAAGCCGTTGAGCAGTCCAAAGTTCCAGCCGGCGCTGGTCGCTAAAGGGAACGCACGTAGTGCGCTCCATCAAACCTACAGGAGAAAAACCCAAAGTGATTCTGATTAACAAAGACACCAAAGTCATCGTCCAGGGCGCGACCGGCAAGATGGGTTCCGCTCACACCAAGCGCATGATCGCCTACGGCACCAAAGTTGTCGGCGGCGTCACGCCCGGTAAAGGCGGCACCAAAATCGAAGGCATCCCGGTGTTCGACACCGTCAAAGAAGCTTTCCAAGCTACCGGCGCCACCACTTCAGTCATCTTCGTTCCTCCCTTCCTGGCACTCGATGCCGGTTCGGAAGCGCTCGATGCCGGAGCCGAATTGATCGTGCTCATCACCGAAGGCATTCCTCCGCAAGATGCCGCCAAGCTCGTCGCGCAAGTGAAAGCGAAAGGCGCCAAATTGATCGGACCCAACTGCCCCGGCGTCATCACTCCCGGCGAGTGCTTGATCGGCATCCTGCCCGGCTCGATCTTCAAATCGGGACCGGTCGGAATGGTTAGCCGCTCCGGAACACTCACCTACGAAATCGCACTTGCCCTGACCGAAAGCGGTCTGGGACAATCGACTTGCGTAGGCGTCGGCGGCGACCCGATCAAAGGCATGGGCTACGAAGAAGCTCTCTCTCTCTTCAAAGACGACGCCAAAACCGAAGTGATTGTTCTCATCGGTGAAATCGGCGGAACCGCTGAAGAAGAAGCGGCAGCCTACATTAAAGCCAACGTTAAGAAGCCGGTTGTCGCTTACATCGCTGGTCAAACCGCTCCTCCCGGAAAGCGCATGGGTCACGCCGGCGCTATCATTTCGGGTGGAAAAGGAACCGCTCAATCCAAGATCGAAGCTTTTGAAAAAGCCGGCATCAAGGTAGCGAAGACCCCTTCGGAAGTAGCGAAGTTCGTTGCTGAAGCGAGCAAGCAAGTAGCCCGCGCGTAGTGAATTGAAATAGGCAAGCGCTGCAGAACATTGCTTGCTGACAAAAGCGTTCTCCATTTGGGGAACGCTTTTTGCTAGTTGGGGAGATTTCAAAATGAGTTCGGTTGTCGGCTAGACAACTACCACGAAATCACCGTAGGAGGCGAGGAAGCTGTCACCCGTTAAAAGAATCGCGGGCTCCAATTTGCTTTGAGTAACGAGCATGCGGTCGAATGGATCTCTGTGTAGTTGTGGTAAGTCGCTCAGCTTTATACAGTGTTCGGCCGTTATGGGAAGCAGGTCGAACTGGCATTCTTCGACATTGTTCTTCAGGTCCTCGAGTGAAATAGAAATTTTGCCTAGTGATTTTTTGACGCTTACTTCCCAAAACGAAACTGCGCTAACTATCACCCTGTTCTGCGGATCAAGAATCAGTTTCGCAGTATCTCTCGCCAGTCGTTTGTCGTTAGACATAGCCCAAAGTAGGACATTTGTGTCGAGTAATAGCTGCATGCTACTGCCCCTCAAATTCTTCAATAATCGATTCAGGTAGTGGCGCATCGAAGTCAGCGGACATTCGGATTTTGCCCTTCATTAGACCTAGTTTGCGGGTGAAGCCCGTTTTGTTGAACGGCACCAGTTTTGCAACAGGCTTTCCTGCTTTGCTGATGATGATTTCTTGTCCGTCGAGAACTTTCTCAACCAGTTTGGAGAGATGCGTTTTTGCTTGATGGATATTCACTTGTTCCATCTTTCGCTCGCTTTTGTTAGACTAGACTAAACTTAGTCTATCACATTGCCAGATGTCGGCTAATGCTTTGGCGCCCCTCAGGGTTTGCACAGATCACAACTGCTTGATTTGATAAAAAAATCTCGTTTTTCGTCCCTTCCCAAAGAACTTTACTTTCTACTAGTTGCATCCTTTGGACCGATAAAAACGGCTCGCACTTTTATATCCATAGTGAAAAGGGCACATATTAGATAGTGATCTGATCAAGAAAGTGTTTGACTGTTCGTTTAACCTCGCACTCTCGGTCTAAAATGTCAGAAGAGAGTCAGCAAAACTTCCAAATCACAAGCTAACTGGAGACCTGAATGGACGACGCAGACCGCACCCAAACTGCACCGGTGACAAAACCGAAAAGAGCGCTCGTGCTTCCGGGCGGCGGTGGAAGAGGTGCCTACCAAGTAGGCGTTGTTAAGGCTCTGTACGAGAAAGGTCTCACGTTCGACATGGCGTTCGGCACATCCATCGGCGGCATCAATGCTGCAATTGTTGCCCAGGGCGGTATCGAACGACTGGAAGAACTGTGGTGCCAAATTCGCGCCAATGACATTTTCAGACTGCCTTCTCCCCACCAAATGGGACGCATGCTACTCGGTCACAAACTGGGTTTGCTGGACAGTTCGCCTCTGGAGGAGGTGCTTCGCCGTGAGGTCAACCTGCCGAGGCTGCGCGCTACAAACATGCAAATCGGATGGTGCGCGACCGACCTTTGCAGTCTAGAGACCAAGCTTTTCATGATGGATGACATTATGTCGACCAACGAACTTATTGATGTGTTGATGGCGACATCCGCCATTCCGATGGCATTTCCTCCTCGTCACATCAATGGACACGGACTGTGGGTAGACGGTGGACTTGTGCGCAACACGCCGATGGAAACCGCGATTCAAATGGGCGCGGACGAAGTCTACATGGTGCTTCTGCACCCTGAGAAGATAAACGTTTGCCCGACCAATATGTTTGAAGTCATTGTTCGCTGCCTCGATATTGTCCTTGATGCTTCGGCGCGAAAAGAGATTCAAACTGCAGAACTGTACAACCGCCTGGTGGCCGAGGGCAACATCGAATCCAAAGGCAGGAAGAACGTCGACATCAGAGTCTTCCAGCCGAAGCGTGCAGTCAACACGACACTTCTGGAAATCGATCCGCATCGCTCACGCAAGCTCATCACTCAAGGCTATGAAGAGGCGATGGAGCTGATGTCTGACTACAAGCCTGGCGAGAAAGAAGCGGAAGCGTCGCTTGCTTCTTAACTAAGACCACAAGACCTGTTGCAAGCTCCGAGTTCTGACGCAAACTTGACGCACTTAAATTCAAGTGTGCGAACGTCTTCTCTTAGTTGCTCACCGTGAAAGGCATAGCTTAGAGCGAAAGAGGGAGCGATTATGTTTGACCTCCCGTTCACTGTCGGAACGCGCTATCCAAGGGCGTTAAGCATGCAATCGTAATTAGACATAGTGACTGCGTTATGGCAAAAGTACCACAGTCCGCACCGCATGTAGTGGCGTCATTCGTTGAACGGGTATGGAGCAAGGAATCGGCTGAGGGGTATATTCGTAAGCAAGGCGCTTGCCATGCTTTCTATGACGAGCTGCATGCCTTGCGCGATGACTAAATTGGATTGAGGTGCTGCGGCCGAAGCGCCGGTTCTCATTTAGTATCCAAATCCGTTCTTGCGCAGATGGATCATGGGTTCTTCTTCCGTGAGTTGCTCGCCATCAATGGCTTCCGCAATGAGAAGTTGGTGATCGGTCGCCGGTGCATACGACAAGACTTTGCAGGTCATGTAGGAAACGCCGTTTGCCAGGACCGGATGTTCCGTTCCACCTTTCAACGCTATGCCTTCATAACGGTCCATTCCTTCTTGGAACGGTTTGGCAAAGCTTTTGTACACATCCATGTTTGCCTTAGACATGACGTTCACAACAAAGGTATCGCCCGGTTTCAAAACATCGAGCAGCGGTCTTTTGTTGTTGACAGCGACGACCACAACCGGCGCATCAAAGCCACCTTGCATTACGAAGGTCGAAAGCATTCCATCTTTCTTTCCGTCCTTGGTGAAACTAACGAGGAAAACGCCTGACGCAATGCGACCAAGAGCTTTTCCCAGACTTTCTTTTTGTGCTGTTTCCGTAGTCACCGCCGTCTCTCCTCTTACTGATGAACGAACATTATATAAGTCTTTCCTCCCAGTCTCGGCGTAGTTTCAGCTTCGGTTAACATCCGATCTTGAAAAGAGGTGCTTCATTGAAACTCCAAGCTTTTCTAATTGCACGTTGATACTTCGGAAGTTGTTCGTTCACTGTTTTGCTAACTCGATTATCTTGGGGCATAACACTGCCGGAAAGACGGTTTCGATGACTTTTGGATCCCTGCGGATTGTTTCCGCTGTGACGAAGTTTGTTATCTCAAACTGCTCCTTATCAATTGCTGCAACGCGTACCGCTCCTTGACGCTTAAGAGTTTCGTTCTCGAACACTTTCACCCACGCATAGAATTTCGGATACGCAACTCCGACCTGGGTTGCAGGTTTTCGAAGTAGTTCATACTCAACGGAAACCTTGACTCCATTTCCTGACGCAAAATACTCGTTCAAGTCTCTTTTGAGGTACGAGTCGAAGTTCTGGCTTTCCGGAACATTGGCTTCGACGTGTCCTTGTGCAAAGCACACAGACACCGTGATGATGTGCACGAACAGTAGCGATAATGTTGATATGACCAGAGATTGCATCGCCGATTGCTAACTAAGAACCGGTTTTTGTTTGGTTGCTGGACTCAGCTGCAGTGGAGTCTTTGAGTCCTGCTGCAACCAGCGAAGGATCGGCAGAGTCATCATCTACATTGACTGGCGCTGCTATGACGGGCTTCGTTTCGGTTTTTGTCTTAGGCTTGCTGATTGCTTTCTTGATTGGTTGCTTTCTGCCATGGCGCATGTGCCAGAGCATGATTGTTTTGGCGAGTTTGTCCGGATCGTGATGTCCAATGGCTTTCTGGCTGAGAAGGGAACGTTTGATGACGACGACTCCCAATTCACGCACACGATCACTGTCGAGAACTACCGGTTTGATATTTTCCGGAAGCTTGCCTTCGAAGTCTGGTGTTTGATCGTTGACGAGTACAGCCTCCATCAGCCTATAGCCGAGATTGGAAGGCGTTCCTGAATGCGAGAGAATCGCTTCGACGTGATCGCCTACGGAGTAACCGGTCGTTTCTCCCAACTGCGTAAGCACATTTGTGACGTAAATCTTGTCTGCGTTGGCCTCGCGAATCGCTTGCGGAATGCCATCTACAAGTAGGTTTGGAATTATCGAAGTATAGAGACTGCCAGGTCCAAGAATGATCAGATCCGCTTCGTGGATTGCTTCGATTGCTTCCGGCGTCGCTTTTGGTTTTGCTGGTTTGAGAGAAAGAGTCTTGATTCGTCCACCGGCTTCAGTTATGTGCGACTCGCCTTCGATGACAGAACCATCAGCCATTTCAGCAATCAGAGAGAAGTTGACCAGCGTGGAAGGAAGTACTTGACCGCAACTGTTTAGTACGCGGCTGGCGACCCTTGTTGCTTCCAGCATGTCACCATTAGTGATGGCACATACGGCAGTGAGAAATAAATTTCCGAAGGAGTGGCCTTCCAACCCACCGCCTGACTCGAAGCGGTAACGGAAGAGGTCGGTGACGAGTCCTTCTTCATCCGCCAGCGCGGTGATGCAGTTTCGCAAGTCGCCGGGAGGAAGAACACCTAGTTCTTGGCGCAATCGTCCAGAGGAGCCGCCGTCATCACCTACAGTGACAATGGCTGTGATGTTATTGGTGAACAACTTTATGCCGCGCAGCAGATTCGACAGACCTGTGCCGCCGCCGATTACCACCACGCGCGGACCTTTGGCGAGGTGGCGTTTTCTGTACAAGACATCGGGGATGGATTCACGCTCGTTGGGAACATATGCGCCAACGACCGAAAGTGTCATCTTATATATGGCGATGCAAACTATAAGTGCTCCACCTACGATGACAACGAATCCGCTTCGTTTGTGTGGAACCAGGTCGGCTGCAGTTTCCAGCGTTTCTCGAATCAGCATCGATGTGACGTGTACTGGGTGATAGCCAAGGTAGAGGAAGATGCCGACCACGATGACAGCGATGCCGGCCAATATGATTACAATCCAGCGCTTTAAGCCGGGCAACATCATGCGCGCCATTCTGGAATTCAAAGTTCCCTTCATCGCGTGCCTTCCTTGCTGCCGTTGGAATGGCTGTGTCTGCCACCATTTGCGGTGACATCGGCAACTTCGTCTAATTCTCTATGGACAACACGCACATGGGCATCAGGAAAATCGCATGCAAGCGACTTGGCTACGGTTTCGGCAATGGTCGCAGAACGATGCTGCCCTCCTGTACATCCGAATGCAATCGTGAAGTGTTTTACTTTCGACTCCGTGAACTGCGGAATGATTTTGAGACAAAGTTGGAGAATTGAGCTGAGAAAGTCTTGCGCGGGCACTTGTTCTAAAACATAGTCCTGCACAGGTTTATCCAACCCACTAAGCGGGCGAAGGTCTTCCACCCAGTATGGATTTTTGAGAAAGCGAACGTCAAATACGGCGTTTGCGCTAGGAGCGTCGCCGCGTTTGTACCCAAATGACATAACCGTCACTTCCACGCGGTCGGTTTCGGCGCCATTGGTGTCGTTATTCTTCACTACTTCCGTTTCCGGCGATTTCCCTCTCATGGTTCACCGCTTCTCTCATGCATCTGAAGTATAGGGGGATTACTGAGTCCTTTGCAAATCGCCAGAATTTGTCTTTAATTCGGGCTTTTCGTCGGTTTCATACATTGTGTGGAGCTTTTCCACCCATTTTGCTGTGTGCTCGGAGCTGAGCTGTTTATCTAAGCCGTAAGCAGAACACGTCTCAGCGGTCCATCCGTTGTTAGACGTGATGCGCGCGATTGCATGCTTGCAGTACGCGCACGTGATTTGATGACCGTCCTCTGCCGTTGCCCAGACTGCTTTGGCGTCACCGATTTGCAGGTTGGAAAGGAACTTGTCGGGTTTTGACATGCCCAGTTTTAATCCGAGCATCCGCATCATGTGCTGGCAGTTTCTGCCCACATCGGCTGGTCGCGCAACCAGTCCTTGAATGAGATGTGACGGCTTGAGAAACATGCTGAACCTGACTGGATGAGCGAAGTACGCGCTAGGGGGCGTTCCTAGACCAACCTAGCCGACGACCGGTGTATGGTCTTTGATTTTGATGGTCTGCCCGGAATTCGCCAACTCGTTTTCCAGCGCTTCAACGTCGCCTGCGATGAATCCGTTTTTCACCAATTCTAGGTCGGCTGCAATTGGAGAAACGGCCTTATTGATGAAGAGTTCGCCATCGAGGTGGTCAATTTCGTGCTGAATAGCACGGCAAAGCAGGTCGCCTTCGGCAGTCATTTTGACGTCTTTGCCGGCCAGGTTTTGATATTTGACGACGATGCGATGGAAGCGTCTGACTTCAAAAAATACATTGGGAAAGCTCAGGCAGCCTTCCAACCCGACAAGCGAGCCTTCTTTTTCGACAATTTGAGGATTGATAAAGACGATTGGTTGATTCGGCTCATCTTCTCCGGACACGTCGATGACCATAATCCGCTTCGAAACGCCGATTTGCGGAGCTGCAAGACCGACGCCGTTCTCGTCGTACATGGTCTCAAGCATGTCGTTAGCCAGCTTACGAACCGAAGAGTCAAAGGTAGTGACCTTCTTAGCCTTCTGCAACAACACTTGCTCAGGGTAATACCTCAACCGCAGCTTAGCCATCTAAAGGTGTCCTCCTCGCTCCCGCCACCGGGCATGGGCCGTGAAACCGCGCCCTAATGGGCATCTCCAAAGAATATTACCATATTGTCGTTAATATTCTTGACTACTTTCTCTCTTGATTCTCGCATGATTTGAGCCGTAAAAACCGGTCTGAAGAGGAGTCTTGAGCTTTTTTGATACTTTACTTTAGTTGGAGCTTCAGCCCGACGCACATGAGAAAGACTGCATTTGCGGCTTGAGCGACAATTTGGTTGGTCTCGCCGAGCAGGTCTCGATAGGAGCGAGCTAGTGCGTTTTCCGGGACTATGCCCGAGCCTACCTCATTTGTTACCGCCACAAACTTCACGTCTTGGCGTTGTCCCATTGCGTTTAATACCTTGCCAATCTCGGTCAATACCTCTTCTCTGGCTTCAGGAAAGTGCGTTCCTTCGCCGTTCGTTTTGAGCAGGATGTTGGAAATCAGCAAAGAAAGACAATCTATGATGCAAGTTTGCTTCTGGTCTGAAAGCTTCAGAATGGCGTCACTAAGGTTGAACGGCGCTTCTATAGTGGTCCAATCGTCGGGGCGCCTTGACCTGTGAAGATCGATGCGCATGATCGTTTCGGGGTCGTCATGCATCTCTTCCATGGTCGCCAGATATACAACAGGTGTTTCCGATTCTCTGCCAAGCTGCTCGGCGAGCAATGATTTGCCCGAGCGCGCGCCGCCGGTTATTAAGGTCAGATTGCTCAAGCCGTGTATTTTTGCGGTATTAGACAATTTTTCAATTTCTCCCGGTCCAAGCTTTGCTTTGAAACCGCTGACTTTTGTTATCTTTGAGTTGAGCATTTAGTATGCCTGCCCTCAAGTTTTCTTGTCTATTTCCTCAGTTCCTTAAGTTACAGAACTCCAGATAGTGGCCAACAAAAGTCGGACCAGCCGCTCTAACGCATTCGCAAGCGACAGCGTCAATTCGCAGCGTGCGCTCAACGAGATGTACCAGCATTTTATGGCCGGATATGTGCGCCGTATAAACGAAGCTACTCTCAATGTCACCATAGGTGGAGTCAGGATCGGATCGGCGAAATACACTCGACTGGCTCAGATCAATTTGAAATCACGCATCATTACTTTCTCGCGCCATGCTATCGAAAATGTGCCTGAGCGCGGTAGAAGATACCTGGTGCTGCACGAGCTGTCGCATGTGCTCGAGGCCAGCCACAACAAAAAATTCTGGTCTTATGTTGAACGGTATGAGCCGGAGTATCAGAAGATTGGCAAAGAGCTAGATAGAGCGTTCAAGCTCAATGTGCGCGCTGACATGGAAACGCGCGCCGCTGAAGAGCTTGTCAGCGGAGCCACGACGCAGGAAAAACTCGAACACCTCAAGGGCCTCGCAACTCCGCGCTTGATGGGTGGTCTGGCAAAAGGCAAAGATAAAGTTCTCGATGTCAACAATGAGTCTGTTTTGATCACTGGACAGGCGGCTTTGGCGCAATTTGAAGCTGATGACGACAATGAATCCTATATCTGCATGGAAGATGAGTTCGGCATGTACGACGATGGCGGAATAATCAGCGGTGGTTCGGCTTTCGGCGGCAACTACGACGAAATCAGTGAATCTGACTTTGAATAAGGACGCGTGAGTTCTTGGCGGGTCTAAAAAAGGAACTTTCGGTCGTTGCGGGTTGCAAAGCGATGAGGGGGCGCCGCCAGTGTTAAGTCACTTGTAAAGGTTCAGTGGTGTTC
>DTSE01000113.1 GCA_012965515.1 Candidatus Melainabacteria bacterium
CCAATTGAGGTATCACTCAAAAGCGCTATTTGTGCGGAGCAAACGCGATTTCAATAAAGGAAAAAACGCTTGATGTAATCATGACTTTCCAGTCAGCGATCGGTTCCCCAACGATTGAAGATTTTAAAAATTGTAATTGTGCGACCGCGGTGCCATTTCCAAAACACCACCAAAACACTGTCGTTATAAGGGCTTTCGAAGTGCGCAAAAAAATCTTCCTCACGATCTTTTCAATTCATCGTGGGAACTTTGACACCACCCTTGGGTCATCCCGGATGCGCAAAAGCGTTGAAGAACCAAAACTATAAGGATAGGTGATCGCGATGAACCAGAGAAAGAATGGAAAAATCGCGTTGTTGTTAGCCGCTGTTGGAGTGTTGTCTGCCGCTACGGTCTCGTTAGCCGAACAAACTCAACTTGTTAGCACTACGCGTGTAGTAACTGCATGTGGCGAGCTGTTCGCCCTCGACTCGAACGCAGATGGAATGACCGCTGCAGAGAGAGTTTCAATTGTACAAAAACGCCTCGACGATGCCCTTATAAAGAGTTTGCATCGCGTTCCCGAAGCAGTAAGCGTACAGGTCATCAATCGCAACCCCGCCGTACTATTGGACGGCAAGCTTATCGTCACCGCTGACGGAAACAGCGCAGCCAGAGCCGGTCTTACTCAAATGCAATTAGCACAGAAATGGGCTGATAGCATCAGAGCCTGCATGGCACACTCTGAAGAATTGGAAAAATATGTCGCCATGTTGACAGGCAAATTCGCAACTCCAGTTGCTTCCGCTAAGGCTCTCGGCAACGACGAAGTAGCTGTAGCACCAGCGGAAATGCTCATGCCTATCGAGCTGGCAACACCTATCTCCACCGAAGCATCCAGCTTGGGCGATAGAGTAGAAGCAGTCATTACGCATGACGTTCCTCTCAAACCAACTTTTGATACCTATATTCCGGCCGGCTCGCTGGTCTATGGTGAAATTGTCGACGCAGACCAATTCCTGCCCAACCACTACGCCGGCAAAGACGGCTTCACAGTTGAATTCTACGAAATCCGCATGCCGGACGGCAAAAAGATTCCCATCACTGCTCACATTTTGGGTGGACTGAATGCATGGAAATTGATCCATACAAAACCGACCTCCGCAGAGCATGTACAACCAGTCTCGGTTGCTGTTCAAGACAACCGTATCGTTACCGTTGATTTAAACGCCAAGAGAGGCGTAATCACCGGCGGCTGGAAAGGCACACCGGTTGACGAAGCTACACAATCAGCTTTCCGCCGCGCTTGCTTCAAACGTTTCCCTGGCGTAGTAATTCCTTCCGGCGAGCCAATGCTTATGCAACTTTCCGGAACGACTACCATCGCCGTATCCACTCAAACAATGTAATAAGGAGATAACTCATGTCTACGTCAATGAAGAGCAAAATATTTGCTTTGGCATTGTTAGCCTCCTTCGCTGTACCTGCTTCATTTGCCGGTTTCAACAACGGCAATAAGGTGACCCTCGGTGGCGAGGACGCTTTCAGAATTCTGGGTTCCGCCGAAGGATTTTCACCGGAAAAGCGTGCCTGGCAAACACAAGATGCGCTCGATAACGCTCTTGTACGCGCCAGCTCCATCGCCCCGGAGGCGGTAACAGTGCAAAAGTTGAACGGCGCTTTCGTGGTCTGCCTGGACGGACAGAAAGTAGCCACAGCAGATGGAAACAGCGCTCAACTGGAAGGTCTATCGCCGGAAGAACTGGCTCACAAATGGGCTGACTCGATCAAGAACTTCCTTTCCGATTCAGCACGCGCCAACAACTACCTTTTGACTTTGAAAGATCCCAATCAAGTAGAAGCAAACGTAGCGATGGTAGAACGCAGACTCTATGCACCTGCCGGACTGAAGATGGCTGTCAGACTAGACCAACCACTTTCGTTTGCGACCGTTAAGGCTGGTGACGTAATCACAGGCACCGTCCGCGAAGAATGCCGCATGGGCAACTATGCAATTCCTTCAGGCAGTGTAGTGACGGGTAAAGTAGTGGAATTAGAACCGGATTCCTACGCCGTTTCGTTCACCACTCTGCGCCTCCCCTCTGGCACAGTAATGCCGATCTCCGCTGGTCTTGCTTACGGCACCATGACCGTAACCAAAGGTCCGCACCTGGTCTCCACCTATGCAATTCCTTCCGGAATGGCTAACGGAGTACCGGAAATTGCCGGCAGAATCCCAGCATCGGTAGCCATCGGCGCCGTTGGCGGCAACGATCAAACAACGATCGTTATGCACCGCGGCAGCGATGTCATCACTGTTGACCAACCGCTGGCAGTAGTGCTGCAAGAAACAGCACCTATCACAGTAGTTTCGGTCGGCCACGAAATGTAGGCGAAAAAGTTTGGCGGAACTGGAAGGCAGGCAAAATGCCTGTCTTCCGGTGAAACCAACCAGGAAGGAGGAAACCCAATGTTTCTAAAACGAAGTAAACAAACACTTATACTGGGGTCGATTCTCTCGCTTCTGAGCATCAATTGCGCACAAGCCAACGACTTGACGAACTTGTTGCAAAGCTGGGTTGGCAACGGCTACAGCAATTTCAACAACCTGTCATCCGGTCACCAGATATCGACTATCAACAACATTCAAAACCGCATCGGGCAATTGCGATCTGATGCGAACGTAGCAGTACAAAATGGCCAGATTTCACACAATGAATTCATCAATATGAATGCTGAGCTGGACCGCATCAACAACATGAGTGCCAACTATGCAGCTAACGGAATGACTTTCGGTGAAGCACAAGCTCTGATCGGCATGCTCGATACCGCAGCGACCAGGTTGACCAATTATGGCTACGGCAATGTTTCGCAATTCCCTGGCTACAATCCCAGACCAGGCAATTACGGCTTCGCCAACATCAACGAAAGACAAGCCTTTATTCAACGCCGCATCGACCAGGGCGTTCGCAACGGCCGACTCAATCAATTTGAAGCCAACAATCTGCGCGCACAATTGGACAGGATTGGACGCGACGAAGCAAACATGAGACTAGGCGGGCTGTCCGGCTGGGAAAGACAAAGTCTTCTCAGCAGGCTGGACAACCTCAACAATCGTGTGACTACAGAGTTGAACGATGGACAAATTGCCGGACGACGCAATCGTTGGTTCTAAGAGCCGCATTGCGTAAGAGAAGTGACGGGTGGCGAAAGCTGCCCGTTTTTCTTTTGCATGCATCGACTTTTCAACATACCTTTACTGCTACTGCTTTTTGAACTTGCAAGAATTGACGATGCCCACCATGATCGCTTCCGATTTCTTGAAATTCTGTTCCTTGTCTCTGGCGACCATTATGCAAAAACCTTGCTTGATACGAGCGACAACTGCAAATCCTTTTGACCTGCTGCCCTCCATTGCCCCCTCAAAACTGGCTTTATCGAAGACCATGCCATTAACAAGTAAAGGCTTGCCCAAAGCGGATTTAAAGTCGTTCGATCCAACTGAGTAAGCGCTGAAAACTTGTTTGAAAGCGGCCTGAGAACTCGACATTTTTGCTGTTACTGGAAGCACATCAACCGTCATTACCGCGTGCTCTCCGTTTTTATCATCAGGTCCCAGAAACATGTATGTAATCCGATCACCGAGAGGAAGCATTCCCAATCTGTAACCGGCTGGAAGAACAGCTTCCAGTTGTGTGCCTCCACGAAGCTCGAGAAGTTGCGGTCCGGCAGTCGTTGACTTGATCGACATAGCAAAGACCTTGGCGAAGGCATTCTGCGAGGGGGCCAAAGCAACAGTCAGCAGTGCGACGGTTAGTAAAACCGAAATCGCATCAAGCCTTAGAGAAATTCTCGCCATTCTTGCTCCAATCCAGAAATCTTATCCTTGAACCTTGCATGATTTGACGATGCCGCGCAGCGTTTCTTCTGACTGTTTGAAGTATTTGCCGCCGTTGCGCCCGGTAAAGATGAGAAAACCTGTTTTCAATCTGCCGACGTAAAAGAAGCCTTCAAGCGATGTTCCATCAGGTATGAGCCCTGTAAATGTTGCGCTTTCGAACGCACGTCCATCAATGACTAGCGGCTCATTATCTTGTTGTTGAAAGTTCTTCAAATTGGTTTTGCCCGGCTTCATCATGATGTCGAGAATGGCTTTATTAGTAGGCAACTCATCGGAAAGTTTGAACGGAAGCAGGAAAAACATAACGCCTGGTTGAGTGTCATCCGCATTGCGAGGACCACTGAATGCATACTCGATTTTTCCGCTCTCCTCGCGTTTTCTAATCGTCCATCCTTTGGGCAAATCCACTTCCAGCTTTTCAGTGGGAAACGAGAGAATCTGCGGATTTTCAGTTGGTTCAACAACTTCGGCACCTTTGAACGGCTCGGGATGTCTTAGCGGCTCTGCGTTCTTAGGATTGGCAACCGATGTTGAACTGGGCTCAGGCAAAATAGTGGTAACGGAGGACGTTCCAGGCGCCGTAGTCTGTGTTGATAGACCTGGCACAGCGACC
>DTSE01000114.1 GCA_012965515.1 Candidatus Melainabacteria bacterium
ATTAAATCCGAAGAATTGGCGACGCGGGTGGGAGAGGCACTAAATCTGGTGCGGCTTTCGCATCTGTCTGAACGTTTTCCCTCGCAGCTATCCGGTGGACAGCAACAACGAGTGGCATTGGCACGAGCGGTTGTTAATCGCCCGATGGTGCTGCTTTTGGATGAACCTTTGAGCGCGCTAGATCCGCAAATTCGAGAAGAAATGCAGAGCGAATTGGCACGTCTGCAGCGTGAATTGAATATGACTTTCATAATGGTCACGCACGATCAAGATGAAGCTTTGGCGCTTTCCAGTCGCATTGCTGTTTTTTACAATGGCAATCTGGAACAGGTCGGCACTCCCAAAGAGGTGTATGAGCGCCCCGCGACGACATTTGTCGCCCGTTTCATCGGCAACACCAATTTGCTTGCAGGTACACTTGTTTCAGCAGATAACCAGTCAGCCAGAGTAAAGTTGAGCGACCAACGGGAGATAACCGTTGAGAATGGCACTGCAAATGGTGTCACTCCCGGAGCTAAGGTTTTGGTTTCGGTCAAACCTCAGGCATTGCGACTGATTGCTTCCGATTCGCAAAGTGGCTTGCCGTCAACTGTTTTGCACAGAAGTTACCTCGGTGCTTCGACTGAGTACGTCGTTAGAACAAGCTTCGGCTCAGATCTGCGCGCGGCGTCCTCTACAGATCGCTTACTTGAATTTGATATTGGTCAAGCTGTGACGGTTGAAGTAGATTGGAATGGCTGCACCGTTCTTCGCGAGGATACCGGAATTTCCAGCGAGGCTGGGTGTCCTGACACCATGCAAAATGCAGGCAATTCTGCCGCAACAACGCAGAAGGAAATAGCGCAAGCCGGCAGCGAAAAGAAAGGAGACTAGTCTTGAGTCTTTCGCGGCGCACTTTCCTGCGTGGAATGACCGGTGCACTTATGGCTCCAGGACTGGCGGGATGCGGACTGGGAAGCAGGGCTAAAGGCGACGGCAATACTGTAAACATCTATAGTTGGGCAGATTATCTCCACCCCGACACGATACCCGACTTCGAAAAGCGCACAGGTGTTCAGGTCGTCTATGACACTTTCGCATCCAATGAAGCGCTGCTGGCGAAGCTTCAAGCGGGGGCTTCCGACTACGATATTGTCGTGCCGACCGGTTATATGCTTCGGCAGCTTGTGAAACTGGGATTGTTGCAGCCAATCGATCATACTAGAATCCCTAATTTGAAGAACATCATGGAGCGCTTTCAAAACCCTGGACATGACCCAGGTTTGAAGTACTCTGTTCCATACACCTGGGGAACAACTGGTATTGGATATAACACCACTGCTGTGCGGCGAGCCATGGAGACCAGGAGCGTAAGTCTGCAAATGCAGCAAATGGCAATGGACAAGACTCCTGCGGATTGGGATGTTTTCTGGGATGCGCGAATGGCAGGAAGAATCACTCTTTTAGATGATTCCAGGGAGACAATTGGAGCTGCGCTCAAACGACGTGGACATTCATACAACACTACTGATGAAGCTTTGATTCGTAAGGCAACGGAAGATTTGAAGCTGCAAAAACCTTTGACGATGTGTTATTCCTCTGATCAAGTGATCACCCAGCTCGTTAGTGGAGACTGTTGGCTGGCGCTGGTCTATAGTGGCGATGCCTATCAAGCCAGGCGTGAAAATCCGGATGTGGGGTACGCGATTCCAGTCAGCGGTTGTTCGATTTGGATGGATAGTTTGTGCATTCCAAAGTCGGCTCCTCATCCACAAAGAGCTTATGACTGGATCAACTATATTTTGGAACCAGCTGTCGGTGCGGCTATAGCTAATTACACGCGCTATGCAACGCCAAATCTACTCGCCTTGCCGCTCGTGAAAGAGGAATTGCGGCAAGATAAGGTGCTCTATCCAAATGAGAACATATTGGCGCGCTGCGAAGAAATTGGAGATGTCGGTAAGGCCGTATTCACCTACGATCGCATGTGGACCGAGTTGAAGTGCAGCTAGAAACAGTTAGTAGACGTGGTTTGTTGCGGTTGTTCGTAGAAAAGCGTAGGGGCGATGATCGCCCTGCTTCAAAACAAAAAGCAAGGGCGATGCTTGAGCACCGCCCCCACAAAGTCTTTAAGCAGTTTGGCTAACTACGAGCCTTTTCCTACCATCTTCTTGGCGCCATTGCCCATGGCCTTGAGGCCTTTGCCGACGGCTTTGAAGGGCCATACGATTGCGCTGCCAACTTTCTTGCCAGCTTCTTTGATTTTGCTATCTTCTGCTTGTGCAGCGGTAGCGGTAAAACTGCAAATGGCGATCATAAGACCGACTGCCAAACTCTTCTTCATGGGATACTCCTTAACTGTTCCTGCGCGTATGGAACGTGACTTGTCACGTTGACCTTTATAGCACAGCCAGGGGACATCGTGCCCTGTGCAATGTTCAGATATACGCATGTACGTGCGTATATTCAGAGATTTTGCACCCTCATAACATTGTCGTTATATACGGCGGGAATCAAGTCCTGTCGTGCGCTGCGGGACTGTAGGAATCGAGAATGCGCTTTGCTTCATCTTCCAGCTGCTTCGCTTGCTCGCTCTCTCTTTTTTCTTTAAGCAACTCCGCATATGCAGTCAGGGTCTGCGCAAGCAGCGGTGGATATGAGGAGTGGCGCCTTATTGACAGGGAAAGCTTGTAAAGATTCTCAGCTTCATCCAATCTTCTTTCGCGATGCAAAAGTTTCGCCAGAGAATGTGCCGTCGTTGCCACAGTCGGATGCTGGTCGCCAAGCACGCTCTGACGTAGTGCCAGAGCCTTTTTATAGATGTGCTCTGCTTCACCGAACATTCCCTGTGCGGCGTACAAGTCCGCTAACAAATGCAGACTTTGCGAGACAAATGGGTGATAGGGCCACAATTCCCACGTTTCGCTGAGAAGTGCATAACGGAAGAGAATTTGCGCATCATCCAAACGTCCCTGGCGATAGTGCTGACGTGAGAGGAAGAACAGGCTATGGCTGATATCCTGGAAGCTTTCCAAATACTCGAGTCGTGCAGCACCTTTCATTTGCCTTTCGCACTCTGTAAAGCAGCGATTGGCCTCATCTTCCTTGCCTTGCTGTTTGTATATCAGCGATAAACCCATAAGACAAAATGCAGCGTACTCGTGGTCTGCTCCCAGTGATTTTTTGTAAATCTCCAGCGAATCTTTGACGAGAATTTCGGCGTCAGGCAGTCTTCCCCACGCGAAATAAAGACCGGCCAGGAAGTTCTTCTGAGTGGCAAGATCAAGAATGCCTTCAGGAGGAAATTTTTCTGTGAGCAGGATAGTTCGAATGTAGACCTGTTCAGCCTCTTTGAACTTTTCTTGAATGCGATAGAGGACGGCAAGATTGTGCAGCCTTGGTACCAAAAGTGGTGACTTGGCGCCTTCCTTTTTCTCCGTGATCGAAATTGCTCTCGAATAGCAATCTTCTGCTTCAACATACTTTCCCGTGCTGTGGTATGCGTAAGCCAATTGATCCAGCAGTGGAACCAATTGCGCATCGTCCACACCCAGGCGCGTTTCAGCGTCTTGGAGCGCTTTTTTGCATTCTTCTTCGTTGGGATTTTTATCTAGTGCTTGCATGATGTTCTGCCGCGATGCCACCGTATATGAGGGCACCGTTTATGTGTGTGCAACGACAAACCGGCTTCCGGAATCCAGTGTCTTAAACTCATCAATTTTCCAGCCCGCCAATAGCTCTTTCAGCTCGTCATCCGGGAAATACCGAAGCATCATTCCCTTTCTTGATTTATCCGTATAGACCTGCGTGCCGTCTTCGAGTTTGAAATATTCTCCGGGACCGGTGCCGACTTTGTCGAAGCAACCGATGAATGTTCCGCCGCTGCAAATGATCGACTTCAGTTTTGCCATGGCAACCACAGCCAGTGAAAGTGGCAGGTGCTCAATAATTGAGTTGGCCACGACTGCATCGAAACTGTTATCTGCATACGGCAAATCGCCGAGGTCGCCGACATCGAATTGGATCTTCAAGTTTTCCATATCGGCCCATTGCTTACCCAGATCCAGCGCATGGTCCGCCACATCAATACCTGTGACCTGGAAGCCTTCTCTTGATAGAAAAACAGACAACCAGCCACTGCCGCAGCCGAGGTCCAGGACGGTTTTCACGGAATTGGCGTGCAGGTGCTCAGGAATCCACGGCAAGTAATCCAACTCGGGCATCTTGGTGTACGGCTTCGTGCACATATTCCAAGCCTGATGCCAGAAATCCAAGTTTTCCTTGTAGACCTGCGACGAGCGCAGTTCGCTCGCCTTTTTCGGGGCCTGTTCAATCGTGGCTTTGTCTACATTCATACTGGTTGCGCGTTTCTTTTATGTGCGAAGTCAAGCTGGTTATGGCGCTCTTTTCGAGCCTGCCCACATGCCGATAAAAGCGGGGTTTTCGTCGACATGCCGATAACCGGCGTCGAGATCCTAGCATGTAAGCGGGAAAGGCAAAGCGTTTCGGGCTCGAATGCTAAATTCCAGCAAGATTAATCTGATCCTGTTTTGGGTATTAGTAATATGGCGGATGTCTGGGATCTGTTCCTACGACATCTATTGGCAAATGGTGGGCGACGATGGCGGAGCCTGGCGGTTCACAACTGCAGATGATGTTGGTTCAGCAAGCTGGGCCGGGCGCTTTGCCGCTTAGCATCCTATCGCCTGCCGAATTTTTGCCCTTTATTCGTGATGTCGAGCAGTTGGCGGTCGCCGAAAAGCTCGCCCCCGTATTGGTCTATTGGTCGCGCCGTTCCGCTGCCTGGCTCCTGCCCACCGGTCCCAGGTTTAAGGAGCTTATGCGTGACGCCTTTTGCGTTTCAATCTTTTCTGAAGACCGCCAGGATACCCCGGACGAGTGGTGTTTCCTCATAGAAAGCCGCGGTCTTTGCCTGATTTTGTACGCGCAGCAAGCGCTGGAATCCCCCCAGGGCGAGAAGTATCAGTGCTCGGGTTCCATGAATGCTCAAATTGTGCGCTCGGCCTTCAACCGCCTGCTGCCGGCATGGCAAGCAATCGAGCTGGGCGAGAGCAACCGCCTTGAAGACGCGCGGGTCAATCTTGGCCCTTGCGGCAGCGCCAATCATTTTGTCGACAAAATCCGCAATCTCTGGCCGGTTGTGAAGTCGCCGATTCAGCAGAATTTGATTTTGAAGCCTCAGGAAATTCCTCAGCAACCACCCATTATTGTCGATCACGGTAAAGTCAGCCCGATAGCACTGGAAGCTAGCAGTTTTCCTGGTGGAGCCGTTGTTGCCCCTCCGAGACCATTGCCTGCCCAACAGCCAGGTGCGTCCCCGATCGCGCCGACGGCACCGTCAGCGGTGCCAGGACTGGGGCCAGGCGATAGCGGCGGCAATGATCCTATTAAGGCTCAGCAAGTAAGAACTCAACCACTGCCAAAACCTTCAGCATTCGAGCTGCCAAAGCCGAAACAGTTGAAAGATCAAGATTATTTGAACACTGCCGAATCCGAGTTCGAAACTACCGGCGATCTGACTGAGAAGCTTGCTGGTGTGATCGGCCCCGATGGGCAGACGATTCCGCCCCGTCCGTCTGCTTTGCGCGGACTGCGGCAAACGCTCGCTGACGAGAATCAGGCGCCGCAAGAGGACGTCATCATCCCTGTTCCGGCGCAAGCGATTATCAGTGACATCATCGGTCAGCTTCGCCATTCGAGCGATTTGACTTCCATTCTTCAATACGCCATCGAAACTCTCACTCAAGTTGTGCAAGCAGAAAGAGGTTTGATCTGGCAGGTCGTCGGCGACCAGCTCGCTGTTACCAATGAATTTGCCACGAGCGGACATACTTGCTTTGTCGGCAACCAGCTCGGTTCGCAAGAATCAACAGCCATCGTTCTCGAGTTTCTCTCCCGATTCCCTGACGAGTCGGGCGCTGGCGTTATCAGTATTCCTGATACATCGCATGACACGAATTTGCACAAGATGTCGCCTACACTCTCTTCCCTTATCGAGTTGGGTGAAGTGCGTGGCAGACTAATGGTACAGCTGCGTTCGCGCGGCATTTTCTCCGGATTCTTGGAACTGCAGCAATGCGGCGGACCGCGTGAGTGGAGCCGGCATGATGCAGTCATTTTGCAAAGCGTTGCCGAAATGCTTTCGGTCGTAGTTCAACAGTCTTTTGACCAAAGCAAAATCGAGATGGACGCGCGCGAAATGAAGCTCATCAACGAGATCGCGAGCCTGTTTCGCGACTCTCGAGGTCAGTCTACCGAAGAGTCCCTCGTCAAATCAGTTATGCTCGTTGCTGAGCACATGGGCTTTACGCATTCCCAGATCTATTTGTACGATGCGGAAGAAAACGTGCTCAAAGCGCAGATCAAGGGTGGCGGTCACTCGCTGGTCGATATGAACAACAAAGACAATCCGTTTGTGGCTGTCTTCGAGTCGGGCAGAGGCAAGATCGTCAACGCAGAATTTACTCGCAAGGGCGATAAGTTCTTCGCTCACGACATGGCCCTTGTTCTTCCACTGATTTCAGAAGGTGAGCGTCTTGGCGTAATCGGCTTGTGGCAACGACTGCCTAACAAACCCCAATTCAGACCGCAAGATAGAGAACTCGGTTTGACAATCGCCGGCCACTTGTCGAACGTTATCCGGGCAGAGCAAGCTATTACGATGATTCGCGCGGAACAAGCGCGGGCGGCTCTCATCAACAAAGTATCGAGCGAAATCCGTCAGTCGCTAAAAGAAGTTGACCAAATCATGGAGACTCTTGTCGAGTGCGTTCATGAGTATTTCGGATTGTCGCTTTGCGTCGTCTCGCTTTTCGATTCTCAGCAGCAAGATTTTACCAAGTCAAAAACTGCCGGTCTCGAGCCACCTCCTGCCAAGGTTATTCAGTCACCCGACGAGATCGCCGAACCGGCAATCGAAGAGGAAGAAGCTGCCATTCCCAACTTCGGCGAACAATTGCTTTTAGCCATGCTGGAAGAATTGAAGCTCGAACAGCGCATCTTTATGACGGCTGAGCAAATCAAAGAGAAACTCGCCGGTAAATCTATTGAGATTCCGGAAGATCTGAAGTCTGCAACACTTTTTCCTCTGGTCCACGCTGGGAACTTCAAAGCCGGATTGTGTCTGGTTTCTGCAGATCGCGAGTCGCCGTTCCCCGAAAAGGACATGCACATGGTCACCGACCTTGCCGACAGAGTCGCGGTTGTGGTTTCGCACGCCGAACTGTTTGCACAAGTGGAACGCCAGGCTGTCACCGACCCAATGACCGGCTTGTTCAATCGTCGCTATTTCACCGAACAACTCACGAAGGAAATCGATCGTTACCAACGATTCGGCCACCCCTTCTCGTATATCATCGTCGACCTCGACTACCTCAAGAAGATCAACGACTCTCTCGGTCACCACTTTGGCGATGCGGCGATCAAACATATTGCCAACGTGATGAAGCGCAGTGTGCGCGACGTAGATACTGTCGGCAGATTCGGTGGTGAAGAGTTCGTTGTACTATTGCCGGAAACTGCCCATGAAAATGCACGCATGGTAGCCAACCGTATTTGCGCCGCCATTCGAGCCAAGCCAGTGGAAGGCATCGGCGTCATTACCGCATCCTTGGGTCTTGCTACATTCCCGCAAGACGCACAGGACAAAGACAAATTGCAAGAACTCGCCGACCAAGCTCTGTACTTGGCAAAACACCGAGGCCGAAACCAAGTCTGCTCTGTTATTGAAGATTTGATTCCCAGTCAGGGCGCGCCGCCCGAAGCCCCTGCCGCACCAGTGGCGGTGCCGGCCGGTGCGGTGGAAGCCGCTAATGCTGCTGCCGGGGCTGCTGTCCAAAAGGCCTCTGCGGTGGAAACCGCAGGCACCGTGGATCTCGCGCTTGCCAATGAAAAGGGCATTCTCGGTTTGATTACTCAAATCGTTAAGAGTATCGACGAGAAAGATGCTTACGGCAACGAACGTTCGCCGCGTGCATATTCTTATGCCAACAGCATCGCCCAGGCTTTGCGTCTGTCTAAAGAGCATGCTGAGCTTGTCTCGCTATCTGCTGCTTTCAGCAATATTGGCAAGCTTTCTATGCCGGAGGACCTGTTGCGAAAGAATGGTCCTCTAACTGACGACGAAATGGCGCTTATTCGCAAGGCTCCGAGCCTCGGCGCTAAATTCCTCGAGCCGGCCAAGATGTTGTACAAACTCAGTTCTGTGATTGAAGCATTGCACGAACATTGGGACGGCACCGGATATCCGAAGGGGCTGAAGAGCGAAGAAATTCCGCTGGAGTCGCGGATTATTGCACTGGTCGATGCTTATGTGGCGATGACCAGCGACAGACCGTACCGTAAGAGCCTTTCGAAGCAAGAAGCCATTAAGCAAATTCAGGATGATGCTGGCAAGAAGTTTGACCCGCGGCTGGTTAGATTCATGCTTACAGTGTTGCAGAAGGAAGGGTAAGCGTCCCGCGTTACCTCGACGGACAATTGCTGTTTTTGTGACGGCAGCGTCAGCTATTTCCTTTTATTCCTACCTATTTATGCTGTTCGGATATGTTCAATCAATGATGAGAAAGCTGTCGCGAGACTGGCGAAAACCCTCATTTCCAGGGCGTTCTATTCAATTGCCTTAATCTTTTGCTTGGGATCTTGACCCCCTCTTGAATACTGGCCTATAATGTTCTCAGATCGACTGGAGACCGACAGCTTATCTTGACGCGGGCCACTAAAACATGACCCGGTAAAACTTTCATGCAAAGAAGGCTGCGGAGTTAAGGCGATACAGGAAAACCTCGTGTCACGAGCACATTAGGAGCAAACCCCTCTGAGCCCGGTGGGTGAACCGGCAGAGGGGTTTGTAGCATTTTCGATTTCTTTTCGATGCCTGTTTTTCAGGCGCTCATCAGCTCTCTCAATCGCACGTTTATTTGCTCACTCACTGACTCACTCATTCGCTCTTCTGATCTTTCTTCAGAAGCTCTTTTGTGAATGTTTCTACCCACTGAATCTCACTATGATCTGAACGCCAGATGAGAGAGAGAATTTCCTGGCTTCCGTCCGCGTTCTTCTTTCCCAGTGCTTCGAAGGTTATTGTCTGCACGCGTCCTTTTGCGTCGCGCTGGATTTTTACGTTTGGAAAACCTGAGCTGTCTGACCATCTGCCATTGTCTGCGAGGAGCTGCTGTACAACTGTTTCGAGAAAGTCTGGTTGATTGCGTTCAATAATATGCAAAAGCTTTTGCAGCTCCAGCACTTCGCATTTTCCGTCAAAGACTTCGAGCGCTTTGCGGCGTATTTCCAGAGATCGAATTTCCGCTTCGTTCATTAGCTGCGTACCGGTGCTGAATCACTATTTTATACCACTGCTCGGACGTCGTTTTGAGAAAACAGTTGGAAACGGGAATTGTGCAACGGACAAAGCTAACATGTCGGAGCAAGCGACGCGATGAACCTCAGCAAACGTCGAAGCTTGAAGGCGGGGCGGCAAGATTGCCGCCCTCGCGAAGGCGCATGCAATGCGCCACTACGCGGACCGGGCGAGGTATGACGTCGCCCCTACAGAAAGACTTGTTTATGGCATCTGCTCTCGAAAAGATACATTTTGTTTCTGGTATCGAATACGGTGTCAGACTGGTTTGCCGCTTGCGCATGTGTTTTAATTGTCTGAATCTGGATACCTGCAGCTGGGGTTTATAAAATGGCAGACTGGTTTACCTACGCGCTTTTGACTTCCCTTCTCTGGGGCTGTATTCCTGTGCTCGAGAAGACCGGCATTCAGGCGATGGACAATCTGTTTGCGGCTGCGCTGATGCGTGCGTCCGGTGCCATCATGGGGGCCGTTTTAATACCGATCTTTTCTCCTTCCGCATTCAAAGCAATAGCAACCGCCCCGCCTCGTGCCTATCTTTGCCTTATGGCGGCGGGCTTTCTCGGAAGCTTCGTCGGACAGCTGACCAACCTCAATGCTCTCAAGCTGGGCGAGGTAACCAAGGTTGTGCCAGTCACTGCTTCCTGGCCTCTTCTTGCAATGGCAGCGGCATTTATACTTCTCGGTGAGCCGGTCACCGCGAAAAAGGTAGGCGCGGTGGTGCTTGTTGTTAGCGGCGTTATCCTGGCGCGGATCTAGCTGCCGATTTTTTTTGTTTCGACCTTGGGCTCCGATATCGGGCGGTAGCTCGTGCATGAAACCGCCATCGGGCGCTCGACTTTCAAGCAATCGGTAGGGCTGTTGAAACGGCAATCGTCGCAAAGAAAGCGTCCTCTGCCTTTTCGATGCCACGCAGAATACAAGGTAAGTGCAGACGCAGCGGCGGCGACCAGCCCTATCGGCAGCCAATAGCTTAACTCGCCTTCCACGTTGCAAACCTCACTGGTTTAGGTCGGCAATAGCATACAGCACTTCAGTGCATGCTTCGTTTAATCCCTTTCAACATAAACCGATGAGGGACCATTTGTTACTTTTAGTTCGTGCCCTTTGTTATGAACCGTATATGGTGCCACTGCGACTCAGCGTGCAGCACGACCAAGTATGGCATGTGCCTCAGATCTCGAGGCTAGACCTTCGTTGAACTGGCCCAGATTCATTTGTGCATCACTCAAGTTGAGCAGCGCATATGCGAGGTACTTGTGATTTGTGCCAAAGTGCAATTCAAGCGCTCTGCGAGCGAGTTCAAGCTCGCTGACGGCATCCGTGAATCGAGCTCTTGCCTCCTCGCTCAAAGGTCCGTATTGGTCAAATTTTCTTTCGCGCAGTTTTTCAATCGAAAGGTCCCGCAAAGCCAAGCCTTTCTTCAAACGCGCCATGCCGAGATTGGCTCTTGCAATTGCGGTCGTGAGTGCGCCTCGGCCCGCACCTAGTTGTTCGCACATATTCACTAGCAACTGGTAAGTTTCCTCTGCATCAATGAGGTAGCTCAAGACGAGTTTCTTGTACAGGACGCTTCTGGGTACTAGCTTCCCGCGCGAGAATGCCATGTCGTGCAATTTGCTGCGCGATGGAAGTCCGGGCACTGTGACCTGTTCGTAAGGCAATGAATCCTCCGGCATTACGAATTCCAAAGCGCCTACACTTTCGTTGTTCTCGAGAAAGAAGTTTCCCATCGACGAGAGTTGATAACTCATAAAATTTTGGTTGACGTCTGCCCAGCGAAAAACGATCGGCGCATTGCGTGGTAGTTTCTCACGCTCTCTCTGTTTGTTGATTTTTCCGTTGATACTGGAGCACGTCTCAGTGGCGACCAGGCGATAGGCAATCAGTGCTTCAATTGGCTTTCCAAGGCGATGAGAAACCTCTCCTTCTAAGCACTTTGCCATAGCAACAGGTTTCATCTGGCTGGCACTAGTGAAGACAAATGCTGCCAATCTTGTTTCATTCAGCGCATCCCTCAGCAAGGAATCATCTTTAGCGTTTCGCAGCCTGTGTAGTTCGTACAAGCATGCGGCCATGGCCAGGTGCACAAATCCGATGTCCATTGAATCGCTCATGCCAACGGCTTCGGACATGGCTATTGCCTGTTGCAGATTGCTGTATGCCGAGTCGAAGTCACCACTATCGAGCTGGTAGATACCTTTGTAAAACATGATGCGAAACTTCCCTGACTGAGAACTTCCCATCTCCGAAATCTGTTCGGAAAGTAGTGCCAGTTCATCCGTATCGCTGGCATCAGTAATCGGCCGTATCCTTTGCATTTTTTCTTGCGCGACAATCTTGTACAAAGTCTGTTCCGTTGCGGACCACGGAATGATGCGTTGGCTAAGTTCCGGCATGCTGCCTGGAAGGTAGAGGATGCTCAGCGTGATTGAATAATGCAGGATAAACGCAGCCAGCAACGCGGTGACAATCACCTTTGAGCGCCACCGTTTGCCTAATTTGTTTTGAAACAGTCTGTCAAGTTTGCTGCTGTAGCGACGCATGTAAGCTGCCGCTGCTGAGCCTCCCTGCCACTCGGATTGAGTTTGCTCGATGGCTCTGCTCATCTCCTGCGCGGACTGGAATCGGTTCTCCGGCTCCTTAGCCATGGCTTTGAAAACGATATCTTCCAGCTGTTTCACAAGCCGAACATCTGCTTTCACATTGGCCAAACCAGAGGGCATTTCGCTTACTTGTTTGTGCATTGTCTCCAGAGTGTTGTTGCCAATGAGAGGCGGCTTTCCAGTAAGGCACTCATAGAGCAAGCAGCCCACGGCATAAATGTCCGAACGCACATCGGTCATTTTGCCCAGGCACTGCTCGGGGCTCATATAGAGTGGACTTCCAAATACATCGCCGCTTTGAGTCAGCTCTTGCGCTTCCAGACCTGCCTTCGGCAGTATCTTGGCGATGCCGAAGTCCACTAGTTTGACATAGTCTGTGTTGTCTCCAGATGGTATCAACACGATATTGCTTGGTTTCAAATCTCTGTGTAAAACGCCCGATTCATGCGCGTGTTCGAGTGCATCTAAAATTTGCTTGGCAATGCTCAAACATCGATCGATGCTTAGCTGTCCCCATGTCCTGACGATTTCCGAGAGCGCACGCCCTTCCAGATAATCCATGATGATGAAGGGCTGATTTTCTTCCGTAAGACCAAAGTCATAGACCGTGATGATATGCGGATGCGCGAGGTGGTGAGATGCTTGCGCTTCCGCCTGGAAACGTCTCATCATTGTGGGATTGCTGCTCAAATGTTTGTGCAATAGCTTGAGCGCCACGACTTTTCTTGTCAGGGTCTGCTGCGCTTTGTATACGCGGCTCATTCCGCCTGCACCCAGCAGTTCCAATATCTGATACTTGCCGTGAAGCGTTTTGCCAATTACGGCATCTCTGTCGCTTTCAGAGGCTATTCGCATCGAACTTTCAACAGCCGAATTGAAAGCTGTTCTATCCTGTTCGTCTTTGATTTGCTCATTGTCAGCAGGCTGCTTATCGGACGCGTTTTCGCCCGAGGACTCATCAGTTTGTGAATTTTCGGACAGGTCCGGATCGGTGTCCGGCTTCTGCGTAGAGCCTTTTTTCGGCAAGTTGGACTCCAAGAGCCAAATTATGTGTCAAAGCGTCTAGGCGACCCTCATAGTTATGCCCATTGGGTACTTAAGCTTTATGCTCTTAGACTTTATACTCTGGCATAATTGCCATTCAGATGACCTAAGGCATCATGGTTCCCGCCATTCGCTTGCTTCGATTCTCAGGAAAACAATGCTCAAAACGTATCTCTCGAAATTGGTGCTCTATCCGCTTATCATCACGGTTGTGCTCGTCGGCTGCGCCGCGCCATCGAGGGCTGGCGGCAAATTGAAGCCTGGCGAGGCCTGGGTCTTGCATATGAGCAGCAATTTCCTTGGCAATGTCACTTTCAATCTCAGTGACTCCACTACTTCTATCTTTATGGAAAAGCTCGGATTAGAAGCTTTTGGCGATGAGAAGATGACTCAGATTTTGATCTGCAATCACAGAGACAAGACTTTCCTGCAGGAGCCGCGCTCTGAGTGGCAGAAGCGGGCCTCTAAGTACAAGAGCAAGAACAAAAGACACGCCACCTATAAAGGCTTCAAAATCTCAAAAGCCAAGCCAGCCAAGGTTTGTGGACTAAATTGCTCTTTCTACGAAGTAAATGCCATCAAGGCGGACGGCAGTATCGAGCCACAAGACATGAAAAAACAGCTCTGGGTTACTCAAGAGCTGGAGACAGGCAAAGGTGTCGCCAAACAATTTGCGATGGAAATTCTGAGAGTATTTGCACAGTTGGAAGAAACGCCCAATACGGGCGGTGTACTTCTCAGGCTCAAAGCTGATAAGAGCCGGAAGCTGGTGACAATGCTCGATACTTACAAAGTCGAAAAAGTTAAGAAGGCGCTGGAGTTGAGGGTTCCGAAAGGTTACCGCCGGGTGAAGGATGAAGTTGCGCTGCTCTGGGGCGACGATTCCACGACCGGAGATATGTTCGGCTCTCCATAGTTCCTTTTGTTTATTAACTGTGCGGCTGTCTTGCATCCCCCTCGAGGGGGACGCCGAACTGTAGCTCGCAGGCAAAAAGGCTTCCGTGCCACGAATGTGTCACGAAATGATCCGGACTTTGTCACGATCCGTCCGTAGGATGCATTCATCGACCCCCTGCACCACCCACTCCCCAAGGTGATAAGCAATGACAAAGCGCCAAGCCAAAGTAAGAAGCAACAAGGGCACAACTATCGCTGAATCTCCGATGATTTTGATGGTTTTGTTTATCTTCCTGGCATTCCCGCTCATCAATCTTGGCGCAATCGGCATTCGCTCTTACTTCATCATCAACTCTTGCAAGGAAGCCGCTCACAGAGCCAGCAAATCCTTGACCTACGAACAGGCAGCTCCTGTTCAGCTCGCCAACAATACACCTGCAATTACCGTTGCCGAACAAACCGTTCAACGCTACATGAATGCTTTCACCGGAGTTAAAGTTCAGTCGGTTCGCTCCGGTATCGTCACCGTTAACAACACCACTGGCGTCAAAACCGGTCCTGTATACGCTCCGCTCTCCGGCGGCAATATGTACGGCAACGTCTATTACCTCGAGGTCGAATTGCAGGCTACCGCCGAACCGCTTCTTACCTACAATGGCGGATTGCTCGGCGACATCCCTGGCTTGACCAGACCGCTTACTATCCAAACACATGCTCGCGAAGTTTTCGAAAATCCCAAAGGTCTTCAAATGTAATCAATTCGCTAAACAAGCCAGAGTGAAACTGTAAGCACGAAATTTTAGGAAGACGATCAACGACTCGCAGACCTCAAGGTCTGCGCTTCGTCTTTAAGAGGCTTTGCCGCCGCGGCATCACCAAGCTCGTCAAACACAGACGAGAGGTTTTCGTCAATGGTGGCAAGCAATGACTTTTCACTCGGACTCAAACCGTCGACAGACCGTTCCTTCAGCAATTCAGCTTTCAGATCTCTCATTGTGATTTGCGTCAGCTCTAGTTGCTGGCGTCTTTTTGTGGGGTCTGCTTCCTGTACGGCTAAAAGAAAATTGCATGACGCCATATTTTGTTTGTCGCGAATTCGCACTTCTGCCGTGGTAGCTGGATCGTGCTCGTTCAGCGTTTGAATTTGCCGCAATGCGATGCGCATGTCTTCATACTTATTGCTGTCGCGGCAAACTGTGGCGATCTGGTTGAGCGTAGCGATAATTCTGTCTTTACCTGCACCACTTTCTTTTTCGAGAGAGAGTGCCTTGGTTAAAACTGCCAGCGCTTCTTTGAAATTTTGGTCTTGCCACAATAACATCGCC
>DTSE01000115.1 GCA_012965515.1 Candidatus Melainabacteria bacterium
AGCGAGTTTAAGGGTGTCCTCCGGCTCCCGCGGTAGGAAGGAGTATTGAAAGGTGGCTTCTGCAGCCAGCCGGCACAGTATGTGTGCAGCATTCGTTCTTAAGACGACCTTGTAAAGCCGGAATTGGAGGATGGATGCGCCGTATAATATGAAAACGTGATGACGGGGGATTTGTCAGTGGAAAATTCGAACTTGGGTGGTTCCAATCGAGGCAAAACCTCCGATGATTTGTCGAAGAAGATACTTGGCGGTTTGCAGGGCAAGTTTACGGGTGAGGAGACTGCGCACTGGCTCGCCGACGTCAATAAAGAGCCGACAGCTGCGGTCACAAAGACTCATAGCGAGCCGGTGCATCTGACCAGCATCGCGTTTTTGGACAAGTTGTTCGATGATTTCCAACGCTATGCATTTGAGTTGGCGAACGCGGACACCGCCGACAAGAGGGATGTCACCATTAACCGCCCTGCTGCACCTGCGGCGGCTAGTCAACCAAGCGAGTCGCTGGTGATTTTTCAGGGTACGCTTGTCACCGATCCTTGGGCATTGGTATTGCAAGCGCAAGCGCACAAAATACACGCATACATTGTACCGATCGAGAACCTAAGCACGTTTGCAGGACGCGAATCTTTCTTCTCCAGCTACATCGATATCGATGCAACCGTCGAAGATGGCGAAACTGTTTGGAAAGTCGATGGACAGCTAATTTTGGATTCAATGCTGTCGTATCTTTCGAAGAAACTCTTCGGAATACTGATTCGTGTTGCGAACGGAACAGCCCTGCCGGCAGAGCGATTTTCTATGGATGAGAATTCCAAAGAAGCGCTCAATCTCACGGATATGCTTGCGCAGAACCGTCGCGGCACGCTCGCCGGATATGAAATTTTTGTCGCTGGTATCGACCATGAAGTGAATAACCTGAGCGCAATTGCAATGAAAGCAATTGCGGTTTTGGATAAAGAGCACGCACGCGAAGTGATGCTGCGCACAAATCACTTGAAAATGTGGCGCGAAAAATTATTGACGCTAGGTGATGAGCTCAAGCAGATCATGACCGAGTAGCGCAGTCTGAAACGTTCCCGGTGTGTATGATTTACTGCCAAGGATGCAACAAGGAAATAGTCGGACAGTACGTCGAGGCGCTCGGACATAAGTGGCACTCGCAGCACTTTGTTTGCACCGTTTGTGGCAAACCATTTGGGGACTCCGGCTTTCTCCATCGTGATGGAAAGCCATATTGTGAGCAGGACTACTACGAAGAGTTTGGAGAAAAGTGCTTTGGCTGCGGGCAAGTAATCAAAGGCAATTATGTCGAAGCGCTCAATCACAAATGGCATAAAGAACACTTTGTCTGCACAATCTGCCGGAAACCGTTCGGTAGCTCCGGATTTTTACAGCGTGATGAGAAGCCTTATTGTGAGCAAGACTACTATGACCAGTTCGCGACCAAGTGTGGAATTTGTCAGAAGGCACTGATTGGTGAGTTTCTTACCGACTATTGGCAAAACAAGTTTTGCAAGAACCATGTAGACGAGTTACCTAAGTGCTTCAGTTGTTCCCGTTTGATTTCCAAAGGCATTACTAGTGGTGGCGTAGAATACAAAGATGGACGAAAGATCTGCAGTCTTTGCAGGAAGACTGCAATTGACGATATCAAGGATGCTCAAACACTTTTCGGACAGGTGAGGAAGGTGCTTGCGAAACTGGGTTTGAGCGTAGATGCAAGCGTTGATTTACCGTTGCGACTTGCCAGCCTAGAAGAAATCGATCGACTTGCTGGAGGAACTCCTCAAACTGAAGCTGGCATTTCATTGCTGGAAACGCAATCTGTAAATGGTCAAGAGAAGGCGCGCAAGGTCAAAGAGGTCGTGATTCTTTTCGGGCTTCCCAGGGCGCATACTGCCGCCATAATGGCTCATGAATTCGGGCATGTTTGGTGCTTTCTCCATCGCATGCCCCAGATGCCTCTGGAACTCCAAGAAGGCATTTGCGAATTGTTTTCATTTGGTTATCTTTCTGAGATTGATACACCAGAGAGTGAGTTTTTCCGAAATGGGATCGCTCGTAATGAGGACCCCGTCTATGGCGGCGGCTTCCGACAGGTAAATGACGCTCGCCAGGGGAGATCCATCATTGCGATGTTAGACCAAATAAGAAAGACCGGGATGGTTTAGCCGGTCTGAACTTGGTGCTAAGTCAGAACGGCATATCCCCACGCAGGAAAATCGACGAAGAAGCCGTTTTCCGTAAGTTCGAGGAACTTGAGGTTATCGCCACTGGAAATGCGAATGTCAAAGTCTTTCAAACCAATTGCGGAATCCGTGCCTGGCTGTGAAACATTGACATAGCACTGAGATTGGTATGGAGAATAATTCACAACCACGTAGACCGGCTTTTCTTCAGGTGCACCAGAGTTTGCACCCATGGTTGATTTTTCGTCGCCATTCTTGTTCCAAGCAAATGCAATGAAGCATTCAGATGTCCAATTGTCTTCCCAGGCGCGAGTGCATTCCAGCAATTTCCATTCGCCCGCATGAACGACCGGCAGTTTCAAACAGTCAATCAAGTCTCTGTAGAACTGTTGGATCTCCTCATCAATCTCCTCTTTAGGCTTTCGCTGAACATGAACGGAGACGCGCTTCCTATATCCTTCGAATTGTCCTTGATGCAGGAATCGTAGTCCTTGAGAAAAGAAGGTGAGAACTGCCGCGGCCTGATGCTGATCTTTTGGAAAAATTCCTGCTGCTCGCGGTTCGTCGTGGTTTTCCAGGAATCTCGCAGAGCGTTGCTGGTAATCCGGCGCCGCCCAGAAGTGTTCGCGAACAGGACGAGCCTCGTTTTGACGTAGCCGATCGTACAGGCGTTTGTCGTAGGTGAAGTCAAAACCTTGCTGTTGCAAATCCCATTCTCTATCCCAATAGACTTCCGCCATGAAGACAAAACCGGGATATTTCTTTTTCACATCTGAGATTGTTTCCGGCCAGAATGGCTGAATATCGATACCCCATGTTCTGCAGAATACATCAGGCAAAACAAGCATTGCCATGTCACAACGCAGCCCGTCGCAAACTTCTGCGATCTTGTCTATTTCTGCAAACATTGCTTCTCTAAACGCCGGATTTCCATAGTTGAGCTGCAGGGTATCAGGCCATCCATCAAAGTAAGGATCACGCCCATGAGCGAATACTGTTTCTCCTACTTTCAGAAAATTTTGCGGTGTGCGAGAGATGCTTTCTTCATCGCCCTGGACGAAGTACTCGGGGTGTGTCTTCACCCAGTGATGATCGATTGCCGTGTGGTTAGGCACGAGGTCGAGCATCAGTTTCAAACCACGTTCATTCAGGCGTTGTTTCAAGCGAACCAGTGCATCAGGTTCTCCAAAATTTTTGTGAAGCTTATAGTCTGTTATGGCGAAACCAGAGCCGCAAATATCTTCATCAGTCAGATCAGGAATGTCTGCCTTGAAACCTTCTTTCCATCCTGGATGATTAATGGAAATTCTTCGTCCCGCTTCGCCTGTTTGCCATACACTCAGGAAGTATATCCAAGTGAAGCCCATCTCAGCAAAGCCATCAAATATGGTGTCCGGGATGTCATCGAGAGTCGCATGACGACCGAGACCTTTAGAAAGCTCGGTTAACCAAACGCGTGTGTTGACTTGATACAGCGTGGGATTCTTTTGCAGAACCCTTAAAGCATCGAGTGTTTTCTGAGTTGGTTGTGTTTTTTGCTTCGTGTTCATTTGCGAATCCTGCTCGTGAATGGTTGAAACAGTGAGGGAGGTTCAGATACACCTCCCTGCGGCAGTCAATTGTTATTTCTTCACTGTCTGCACATTGTGAGCAAGACGTCGCATCGGATGCGGATCCAGCCAGACGTCCTCGTCCATCAGCGCCTGCATTCCCATGAGGTTGGCGACCAGACCTGTCCATCCGGTTTGGTGCGAGGCTCCAAGCCCGGCTCCATTATCGCCTTGGAAGTATTCATAGAAAAGAGTGAGGTCCTTCCAATACGGGTCTTCCTGGAACTTTTCGGTGCCACCATACACAGGGCGTTGACCTTCCTTGTTTTCCAAAAAGATGCTGCTGATGCGATTGATTATGTCATCTGCGCATTCGTACAACGTGCACATTTTGCCGGAGCCCGTCGGGTATTCAATCTTGAACTCTTTGCCGAAGTAGCAGTAATAAGTCAGCAATGCGCGAACCAAAAGGAAATTGACCGGTAACCAAATTGGACCTCTCCAATTCGAGTTGCCACCAAACATACCAGTGTCGGATTCGCCCGGTACATAATCTACTCTGAATTCGACGCCATCGTGATTGATGACGAATGGATTCTCCTGGTGATATTTTGACAAACTACGAATGCCATATGGGCTGAGAAACTCGTTTTCGTCGAACATGCGCTTGAGGATTTTGCGCAGTTTCTTTTCGTTGCAAACTGCCAACATGCGACGGTTTGCCACCCCGGTTTCAATTGGCAAATGCAAGTTTGCGCAAACTTCTTTCTGGCGTTTCAAGAACGAATGTGCTTTATCAATGAAGCCTGGGACGTTTCTCCAGATTTCTTCCTCTGCCACCACTACTGATGCCAGCGGCAAGAGTCCAACCATCGAGCGCACTTTCAATCTCATCGCTTGTCCATTCGGCAGGCGCAGGACGTCGTAGAAGAAACCATCATCTTCATCCCACAGCTCGTCTCGGTGAACGCCCGGTCTGTCCATAGCGCTGGCGATCCAAACTGTATGTTCGAAGAATTTGAGCGCAAAGCGTTCGTATAAAGGATTGTCTTGTGCAAGCTCGAGCGCAATGTTCAACATCTGCTGGCTGAAGAAAACCATCCACGCGGTACCATCAGCTTGTTCGAGACTGCCGCCGGTCGGCAGCGCGTGGCTTCTATCGAATACCCCGATATTGTCCAGTCCCAGGAAGCCGCCTTCGAAGACATTGTGTCCACGTGGATCTTTGCGGTTGATCCACCAGGTGAAATTGACGAGAAGTTTTGAGAATGCGTATTTGAGGAAGTCTCGGTCACCAATTCCCTCGTGTTGAAACTTATCGAACAGATACGCCCAGTATGTGGCGAATGCATGGACAGGTGGATTGACATCGCTAAAGTTCCATTCGTATGCGGGGATTTGTCCGTTGGGATGGAGGTACGAGCTCTTCAGCATCATCTCCAGCTGTGTTTTCGCGAAATCAGGATCGAATAGATTTATTGATAGAACGTGGAAGGCAAGATCCCACGCCGCGTACCATGGATACTCCCATTTGTCCGGCATGGAGATGATGTCTTCGTTATACATGTGGAACCACGCAGAATTGCGCATCTGCTTTCCGCCCGGTCCCGACATCGGAAAATAATTGTGCTCTCGCAGCCACTGGTTGACGTCATAGTAGAAGAATTGCTTGTTCCACATCATGCCTGCGAGCGCAGATCTGAAGATTGGGAATCGATCTTTGTCGTTTGCCAGTTTTGGTGGTGCAATTGATTTGAAGAACTCGTCTGCTTCACTCGAACGCAGAGACATGATGGTGTCGAATTCTTCCATCGGTTTGCTCAGTTCGTTTTTGCTGAAGCGCAGTTTGACAGTTTTTGATTTGCCAGCACCTACTTTCAGCTTGTAGTGCGCGGACATTTTTGTGCCGGTTTTTGCCGGATTTACCAGATGTTTTTCATTGTGTACGACATACATGTTTATGCCGTCTTTCACAAATTCACTTTCGTTCGGAGTATTGAAGAGAAGGTCGCTATTCGTCTCGTTTTCAGTGAAGAGCAGTTCTGCGTCACCATCAAAATATATGTAATACTCGCAGACGTGTTCGGCGAGATTGGGATCTTGATGCTGAGCAATTGCCATTTCGCGCCCATCTTTCTTCATGCCGCGGATCAGTGGTTTTCTTCCAGCCTCTTCAGACCACGACCAAGTATTGCGGAACCAGAATGTCGGCAGCAATTCGAGAGTGTGCTCTTCTGGACCACGGTTGTGTACCGTAATCTGGATTAGCATGTCTTCCGGAGAACCTTTTGCATACTCGATGAAGACGTCGAAATAGCGATTGTCGTCAAACACGCCGGTGTCGATGAGTTCATACTCCAGCTCGAGTTTGCCGCGTTTGGCATTGTTTGCAATGAGCTGATCGTACGGAAAGCCGTGTTGAGTGTACTTGTACAAGTACTTCATGTAGGAGTGTGTGGGCGTACTGTCGAGGTAGAAATAATATTCTTTGACGTCTTCGCCGTGATTGGCTTCTGCGTTGGTCAAGCCGAAGATGCGTTCTTTGATGATTGAATCCTTGCCGTTCCACATGCCAAGCGCGAAGCAGAACAGCTGCTTGTCGTCGCTTATACCGCCAATCCCGTCTTCACCCCATCGGTAGGCCCGCGAGCGTGCGTGGTCGTGTGGGAAATAACCCCAGGCATTGCCATCCTCGCTATAGTCTTCGCGGACTGTGCCCCACTGGCGTTCGCTCAGATAAGGCCCCCATTTTTTCCAGGGTGTGCCGTTTTCGCGTGCGTCCAGGAGCCGCATTTTTTCAGCGTTCTCAGCAGAATTGGCACCGGAGCCGGGGTTTCCTGAGGTGTGTTTGTCAGCCATCGCTTCCTCTACCTTACAGTGGGGGGTGAAACAGCATATATAGGTATATGTCATCCATAATGTGCCACGCGGTAGATGTCAAACCGATCACACTCCCACATTAATTGCTGAAAAATTCTGGATTGTTACTTCTTGGGTACCGAATTACTTTTCAGGTATGTACTGCCTCAAGCCTGATTAATTGCCATTTTCGGCGAATTTAATCGGCAACATCTGCAACAAAGCGCCCATTTGCAAAGCAGTTAGTACAAATTAGTACTAAAATCGCTGAATTGCCGTTGGGCAAGACTAGCCTCCCTCAACGAAGAACGGAAAGACGATGAAACTCAAACAACTCCCGATAGCCCTCGCACTTGGAGGTGCACTTATGGTTTCAACTGCTGCCTTGGCAGATACTGCAAAACTTGAATTTCCAGCAGCCAGCCCGCTCTGCACATTGAAGCAGCGTGTTGGATTGACAGATGTGGAAATCTCTTACTCGAGACCAGGCGTGAAAGGGCGCGAAATTTTCGGCGCCATGATTCCTTACGGCAAGGTCTGGCGCACTGGCGCAAACGCTGCCACAAAGCTGACCTTCAGTACCGACGTCAAGCTCAACGGTCACGAAGTTCCTGCCGGTACATATGCGCTAGTGACTATTCCCGGCAAGGACGAGTGGACTGTAATCATCAACAAAGGCTCCGATCAATGGGGAACCTACAAATATGATGAGAAGAACGATGTCGTGCGCTTCGCAGTCAAGCCAATCAGCATCGGCTCGCCCGTCGAAACTCTAACAATCGACATCGAAGACATCAAAGACGAATCTGCTGAAATGCGCTTGGTCTGGGACAAGACAAAGGTGCCGATCAAATTGGAGGTCAATTTCGTTGATAAGTTGACGAAACAGATCGAAGCGGAAATGGCGTCGGATAAGAAAGACAAACCTTATTTTCAAGCTGCGAATTTCTGGTTCAACCACGACAAGGATTTGTCGCAAGCGAAGAAGTGGGTCGACGCTGCAGTAGCAGAGAAGGACGCCTTCTACATCGTTCACTTGCAAGCGAAGATTCTCGCAAAGTTGGGTGATAAGGCTGGTGCGTTGGCAGCTGCTAAGCACTCGACCGAACTCGCACAAAAAGCGAATGACACCGCTTATGTCAAACTCAACGAGACGCTCATCAACAGCTTGCAATAAGGTGCGATGAGGGTGTCCATTCGTTGGTCACTGAAATCAAGAGAGTGGCGTTGCGCATTCATTTCATTGATGTGCGCGACGTCACTCTTTTCTGGTTCAATTTGCTCGGCGATGACACAGAGTTCGACAATTTCCAGCGCTGCTTTAGGAGTCCATATGAAGAGTGATTCTCCCCAAGCGATTCTTCACGAACTGGAGAGTTTTCGGCAGATGGGAAGCGTGTTGTACATCGCCGCCCATCCTGACGATGAAAACACCGAATTACTTGCATATCTTGCGCGTGGACGCAATTACAGAACCGCATATTTGTCCCTCACTCGCGGTGACGGCGGTCAGAATGTTTTGAGTGCGGATCTTGGTGCGAAACTTGGAGTTGCTCGGACGCAGGAGTTATTAGCAGCAAGGCAGATCGATGGTGCGCAGCAGTTTTTCTCGCGCGCTAAAGACTATGGCTTTTCGAAGAACTATTTGGAAACGATGGACGTCTGGGACAAGCAAGAGGTTTTGTCAGACATTGTTCGAGTAATTCGCACCTTCCGGCCTGACGTGTTGATCACGAGGTTTTCACCGAGCCCAGGTGGAACACACGGACATCACACGACTTCAACAGTGCTGGCAATGGAGGCATTTAAACTGGCTGGAGATGCGAAAGCATTTCCCGAGCAGAAGTTAGAGCCCTGGCAGCCCAAGCGCATTCTGTGGAATGCGTCGATTTGGCAGAAGGACAAAATTACCGATCAGCCTCTATATAAGATCGACGCGACAGGCAACGATTGCGTGTCCGGTGAAAGCTTCCACTCAATTGCCGGTGCAAGCAGAGCGATGCATAAGACGCAGGGTTTTGACACATTCAAAATGCCTGGTGGCAACGGTGAAAAGCGGTTGGAGTCGTTCCAACTATTGGATGGGGTGCCAATCGAGAAGGACATTATGGATGGTGTCGACACGAGTTGGCACCGCGTTGCCGGTGGAGATGCGATTGAAAGAGCCGCGAGCGATATCATTGCGAAGTTTGACATCAACGATCCGTCTAAGAGCGTCGAGGCTGTTTTGGAATTGCGCAAGCAGCTGAGGAAACTGACTGCGAAGAGTGAGGATGTCGTTCTTGCGGAAAAGTCCGATTTACTCGATCGAATTTTGCGTTCATGCCTTGGGCTGACAGTTGAGACGACAATCGCGAATTCGGAGCTGGTACCTGGTGAGACGATGAAGATGCATATAGCTGCATCTATTAGTTCAAAATTGCCTAATAACCTTCAAGTACGGTGGGTTGATATTCGTTTTCCTAAACTAAGTGGGGCTGATAGCACGTATAAAGTCAATCAAATTCTCGACCAACCAAGAAGTGTGGACACCACGAGGGTGCTCCCAGCGAATACTCCTCTGACTCAACCTTACTGGCTCACCTCTGACGGCACGCCAGGAATGTTTCATGTCGAAGATCCTTCATTGATTGGAACCGCAGAAAATTCACCGGCATTTCCCGTGTATGAGACATTCGAAATTGCAGATCAAACATTTGTGGTGCACGACGAGCCTCTGCAAGTTTCTGCTGATTCTCTCGGTAATCACATTCGGCGACGTCTTGATGTGATACCACCCGTTTCGTTGCGTTTTCTCTCTGATGTGATTGTGATGACGCCTGGAATGACACGCTCGCTGGAAGTTGAAATTAGAGCTTCGCGTGCCAATTCGAAGGGCAAGCTGGAACTCGAGGTTCCTTCGGATTGGAAAGTCGAGCCTACTCGGCATGCGTTCAACCTCTCCGCAGTTGGAGAGACGGCGAAATTTACTTTTTCAGTAACAGCGCCGACACAGACTGCCGCGGCCAGAATTACCGCCAGCGCAGAAATAGATGGCGAGCGGTACCACAATCAAAGGCAAGAAGTGAGCTATGCACATTTGCCTAGACAATTGCTGCAACCGCCTGCGGTGATGAGTGCTGTCAGCTTCGAGTTGGCAACTCGTGGTCATACGATTGGATATTTACCTGGCGCAGGTGACACTCTGGTGGAAAACCTGCAGCAAATGGGTTATGCGGTAAAGATCCTGGATGATGCAAATCTCTCCGCGAAGGACCTCGAAGGTATTGATGCAGTGGTGCTAGGAGTGCGCGCGTTTAACGTGCGCAATAATATCGCCAAGGCAATGCCTGCTCTCTTTGCGTATGTTGAAAATGGTGGCACGGTTGTCGTCCAATACAATCGACATGACAAATTGAAGGTCGATAAGGTAGCTCCTTATGACCTACACATATCAAATGATCGCGTCACTGATGAGAAAGCGCCGGTAACCTTTCTCGCGCCGGACAACCCTATTTTGAACACTCCCAATAAGATTACAAGTGCAGATTTTGACGGCTGGGTTCAGGAACGCGGTTTGTACTTTCCGAATCAATGGGATGAACACTTTACGCCGATCTTGGCTTTCAGCGATAAGGGAGAGCTTCCGCATGCCGGTGCTCTACTTTCCGCGCAATATGGCAAGGGGCACTACATCTATACCGGTTTGGGATTTTTCCGTCAACTTCCTGCTGGTGTCCCCGGTGCTTATCGCCTGTTCGCGAACATGGTTTCACTAGGAAAGTGACATGAACACTCTGGACATATTCGTGCTAATTGTGTCCATTGTCGCAATCGCAATGTACGGGGTTTGGCACACACGAAATCGTCGTGACCTTAACAGTTATCTAAAAGGCAGCGATCACACTCCCTGGTGGGTAATCGGGATATCGGTGATGGCGACCCAAGCCAGTGCGATTACGTTTCTTTCTACGCCTGGACAAGGTTATCTCGGCGGATTGAGTTTTTTGCAGGTCTATTTTGGTGTTCCTGTAGCGATGGTTATCATCGCACTTTTCTTTTTGCCGATATTTCATAAGCTTCACATATTTACTGCTTACGAGTATTTGGAAAAACGGTTCGATCGCAAGACGCGATTGTTCGGCGCCGGGCTGTTCCTCTTGCAGCGCGGTATAGGCGCTGGTTTCACAATCTATGCGCCGGCTATTGTTTTGTCGACGGTGTTTGGTTGGTCCTTGCCGTTGACCATTGTGACTTGCGGACTAATTGCAACTGCGTACACCGTATTTGGTGGGACGGATGCTGTTACAGTCACACAGAAGTATCAAATGGCAGTGATCTTTCTTGGCATGACTACCGCCGCAGGAATCTTGCTTTCCAAGTTACCCGCTGGCTTGACGTTCATGGATGCAATGAATGTAGCGGGCGGTTTTCAAAAGTTGAACGCGGTGAATTTCTCAACCAGCTTGCACGAGCGTTATACCTTTTGGTCTGGCTTGCTTGGTGGCACATTTCTTATGCTGTCTTACTTTGGCGCCGATCAGTCTCAGGTGCAGCGCTACCTGTCCGGGGATTCCCTCAGAGAAAGCCGCTTAGGACTTATGTTTAATGCGGTGTGCAAGATTCCGATGCAGTTATCGATTTTGATGCTCGGCGTCCTGATGTTTGTGTTTTATCAGTTTGAGCGCCCGCCGCTGTTTTTTGATTCTGCTGCGAATAGATATCTTGAATCTCAACGAGCTGATGGTTCTGAAGGAAAGCAACTCCTCGCGTATGAGAAGGAGTTCAATAAATCGCATGAGCTGGGAAAGCAACACTTAGAAAGCTGGCTTGCTGCGAAACGTCGTGGTGATGAGAATGCTGCTAATGCGGAGTTCGTTAGTGCGGCAGTTGCACAGCAGGAAGGCGAGAAAATTCGGCTGAAAGCGGCTGAAGAATGGACGCATGAGGCCACGCCTCAAGAGTCTGTAAAACCCGGCAAGGCTGTCACCGCCAATAGTGCGGATTATGTTTTCATTACGTTCATCTTGCGTGAGCTGCCTCATGGTGCTATCGGTTTATTGGTGGCAGCATTTTTTGCTGCTGCGCTTTCATCTAAGGCGGCAGAACTGAATGCATTGGGAACTTGCACAACCATTGACTTTTACCGTTTGCTGATTAAACATGATGCTACTGACGCGGAGTGTTTGTTCGCCTCGAAGTGCTTCACCGCCTTCTGGGGCGTTATCGCTGTTTTTATCGCCTTGTATGCGCACTTGTCGGAGAATCTCATTCAAGCGGTCAACATACTCGGTTCTATCTTCTACGGAGTCTTGCTTGCCTTGTTTGTCGTTGGTTTTTTCCTCAAGCGAGTTGGTGGCACGGCGCTATTTTGGTCCGCTCTTATATCGCAGACGCTGGTGTTTGTTTTATACTTCAGCCTGTCGATTTCTTACCTCTGGTATCCACTAATCGGCTGCACTGCTTGTGTCTTGTTTAGTCTAATTCTTCAGGTGTTTTTCGGTCGCAATGATAAGAATCCTGTCGGAGCCTCGTTAGAGAGCGAAGTGGTGGAGGCAGCATGAGTTCCCCGATCATCTGTTTTGGTCAACAGCCTTGCGGATTTTATCCGAAGCGGTTTCTGGTTGCTAAAATTCGCACTGCTCGTAAGCTGCAGCAAGAGATTGGCGGAAAGATCGTTTTCTTCTATCACGATAGCGATCACGATCCGCGTGAAACACGTACGATATTGCGTCACCGCACCACCAATGATCCGGCTCAGTTGAACTTCGCCTTTGAAAATAAAACGCAGCGAAAGTTCTCACCTCTTTACGCAAAGAAAATTCCTGAAGGCTGGCAGGAGAAAACGATTCTGCAACTGCCGAATTACATCGATCATTCATTGATCAATATTTTCAAGGCAACTCACGAAAAAACTGTTGCCGATTTTTGTTTGCAGATGTATCGCGGTATGGGACTTCTTGATGGAATTGAAGTGGTTCGGTCCGGCGATCCGGAATTCCGCAAAGGTGCGTGCGATATCTCCGACTTCTATGTAGATATTCCGTATGAAAGTGAAATAGTCCGCGCTCGTGTCGCGGGTGATGTTTTGAGACTCCATGAAGGAGGCAACGCGTTTTTGGAACTGCCTATGGTGGAATTTTCCAAAGAGCAAATCAATCCGACTCGAGACACTCGTCTGCGCTGGATGCAATCAGTTATTCACTGCACGCATTATATTGCTGGTGCCGGTGAACAAGCGTATCTGCGCAAGGAGGAAGCGCCTGAGATTGAGTTCGTGACAAGGGAAGACATTGACCTTTCCGACGAGGCTTATGTGGAGCTGCCGTCCGCTGCAAAAAAGGAGGAGGAAACTATTGAACATAGGTGATACCATCTTCTCGAGTCGCAGGCTTGTTTACCAAAACTTCGGTCATGCGGTCTGTCATTTGTTCTGCAGCTGCCACTTTGCAATCAGCGCTACTTACACCCGAATCAAAGGAGGGGACAGTTGAGCGAAATCGGTTCCTCTCCAGTCTTGGCTTTCGGCGCACATCCCGATGATATTGAGTTTGGTTGTGGTGGCGTTCTTGCTGTGGAAGCTCGCAATGGACGCAATGTTCATTGTGTGATTTGTTCGTTGGGCGAGGCTGCATCGAATGGTACTCCGGAGGGCAGGCGTGCGGAGTCTGTTGCAGCGACTGAGATGCTTGGCGCGACAGTCGAGTTTGTTACTCTTGATGGTGACGCAAAGTTGGAAGTTCGTGCGGAGCACTCTCACAAGTTGGCGGAGATAATTCGTCGCGTTAGACCTTCTACTGTGCTGGCGACTACTTGTTTTGAGAATCAGCATCCTGATCATTGGCGCCTCGGCAAGATTGTGCGCGATGCCGCTCGGATTGCTCGGTATGGGGGACTGAAGGAGATTCAAGGTGAGCCTCACGCGATTGGGCAGTTGTTTTACTATGCCGTGACACCAGAAGGCGAACCCAGTGATGTGCTGCCAATTCTGCTGGATGTTTCTTCCGCTGACGTGGTTAACTCGTGGATAGCTGCAATGGGCGCGCATGTTTCACAAGGAGCGACACGTAACTACATTGACCTGCAGTTGAATCGCGCTCGTGTTTGGGGTGCGAGGGCAGGTGTCGACTATGCAATGGCGCTGTATCCCAATGATCCATTGATGTTTGAGTCGCTCGCGCATGCGGGTAAAGGAGCGCGAAACTTTTAAATGTCTAATGGAGACTCAAAAGAGGCGAGAATGGGTGAGTCTAAGCCGTCGGATTCGCTGAGAATTGGTATTACCTGTTACCCCACGGTTGGTGGCAGCGGCGTAGTTGCGACCACTCTCGGAATTGAACTCGCGCAACGCGGGCACGAGGTGCATTTCATCAGCTATGAAAGACCATTTCGCCTACCTGAGAATTCGTCGAGAATTCACTTTCACCAAGTGTGCGTCAACGATTACGGCTTATTCAAATATCCCGATTACACTTTGCCATTGTCTGTGGAAATGGCAAGTGTGAGCTGTAAGTACAACCTCGATGTGCTGCATGTGCACTACGCGGTTCCGCATGCCACGGCTGCCTTGCTCTCGCGCTGCATGTTGCCACCGGAGAAACAGCCGCGCATTGTCACGACCCTGCACGGAACGGACACCACTTTGCTCGGTGCTGATCCAGGTTATGGACCAGCAATTCACCATGCGTTGATTCAATCAGATGCTGTTACTACGGTTTCGGCGTGGCTGAAGTCTGAGACAACTCGTGTGATCGGTTTTGACGGACCGATGGAAGTCATTCACAACTTTTATGAACCTGGCACTCCTAGTCGCTCTCGTGATGCTGTGCGACGTGAACTAGGTGTCGGCGATGAAGTTTTGATTGTTCACTCCTCAAATCTCAGACCGCTAAAACGAGTTGATCTATTATTGGAATCAGTCGCAAATATTCGAGACCAAAATTCTTACAAGTTGCTGGTTCTAGCCGGCGGTGATTTCAAACAGTTCAGCGGGGATGTGAAGCGCCTTGGACTGGAAAACCGCATTGTTGTTCGCGAAAACGTCTTGGAAATCGAGGAGTATTTGCAAGCTGCGGACATGGCGCTGTACACATCGGAGAGCGAGAGTTTTTGCCTGAGCATCCTCGAAGCGATGTTCTTTAGTTGTCCAAGTGTTGCTACGAATGTTGGTGGAATTCCTGAAGTCATTGATGACGGACAAACTGGATTGCTGGTTGAGTGTGGAAGCGCAGATGCGATAGCGAAAGCTGTTGAAGAGCTGATTATTGACAAGGACAAGCGTCAACGATTGGGAGAAAAGGCGCGCTCTGAGGCGAAAAGACGTTTTTCCACAAATGCTATTATCCATCGCTATGAAGAACTTTATCGTCGCCTGATCAGCGCACCACCAACGGTGGCTGTTGTAGAAGGATGTCGTTGATCTATGTCTGATATAGAAGGATTTCGATAGTATATGTCTGATGCGCCTGCGACAACAATAGATGTAATTGCCGCGGTGGTGCGTCGCGATGGGAAGTTTTTAGTTTGTCAGCGTCCACCCAGTAAGCGGCACGGCAATCTGTGGGAATTTCCAGGTGGGAAATTGGAACCTGGTGAAACCATGTTAACTGCCGCTCAGCGTGAACTCTGCGAAGAGCTGACATTGAAAGTTACAGACATCGGCGAGATTCGTTTCAAGTCACAAGACCCAGGATCCAACTTCGTCATCAATTTCGTAGATGTCGTCGCTCTTGGTCTTCCGAAACCACTGGAACACACCAGAGTCGATTGGTTCACTATGCAAGAACTACTCGAGCTACCTTTAGCTCCAAGCGATCGCCAGTTTGCAGAGTTTCTCATTCGCGAATCGCTCTACGAATAAGGCGCGACGGCTCATTGTTTGCGCCGTCATTGTAGCTGGCTCATAGCATGCGCCCGTCATTGTAGCCGGCGAATTGCGCACGTTTGTCATTGTAGCCAGCGCATCGCATGCGCCTAATTTGCAATATCTGTAGATGGATGTGCTTTCGGTTCCAACGGTCTCGCGAAAACTACACCAATGATCTTCTGTGACCGCTCATTTGATTGTGTCATGTATTGACTGATAGGTCCCGGCTCGAGGGTGACTTTCATGTTCTTTTTTTGCGAGGATGCGTCCATAAAGTGCGGAACACCATCTTTGTCTCGAATCACTAATCCGGTATGTGATATGTCTAAACCCGGAACATTAGTGCAGATTCCTACGATGTCACCAGTTTGTAAAAGCGGCTCTGCATCGGCGACTTTATCTAGTGGCACATAGATAAGCGTTCGCGCATTGATTTCATTCTCGCGCTGCTTGATCTTCTCGACGAGTTCCGGGTGAGCTGCGAGCTGTTTGTAAGACGCCGGGTGACTCGACATGAAATTAACTTTCTTCGGAAACTTTTCTGCACCCGGCAGTTTCGACAGAACTTTAACTGTCTGCTTGTTTTCGTTGTCTGCAAGCCAATCGCTGGTATAGTGAAGGCGAGAAGCATAGTCACCAACTGAGCCACCACGATAACGTGTCAGTTGAATCTCCGCCAAAAGATCTTTATGTGTTTCTCCACCTTTCTTGATCATTCGCGCCAGACCAAGTGTCGTTTCAAAGAAAGTCACGCAATCCAATTCATCAAGATTGGCTGAGCAAAGTTCGACGTCGGGTGATAGTTCAAGAGTGCTTGCGACATAAGGTGTTCCTTCCAGCATGTCTGCAATCTTGCCCATCAACTCACCGATTGGCAGAGCCCGCCAATTGTTTTCCTTCGCCTTATTCACTATGTCGCAAAACTTGCCGTCGCCGCGAAAAGTAACTGGCTGCTCCACTGGGGTTGGAGGGACGCCTCCAGATTGTTGGGCAAACGAGGCGCTCCGAAACGAAAGGCTTCCCAGGGCAATCAATCCGCATGCGAGGATCTTGATTGCGTTGGAGGAGTTGGTTCGTTTTGGTCTGTTTGGCATGGTATTAAGTATGCACTAGCCTGTGGCGCGTTTAAAGTTCGGGGAACGGATGGAATGGTGAGTCCTGTAGTCTTAACACGCGGTAGGTTTTACGGACTAGGCGGCATTCCCTGATGGGGCCAGTGTCAACGCCGGTCTGTGGTTGTTTGGGAGTCGGAGAAGTCCATTGGCTGGCGCTTTTGCGTTTGTTGCCAATGCTAAACTGTTTCGCCGTCCCGGAGCCCAAATCGGAGCCCAAAACTCAGTATATAAAGGAGAGACCTCCCCCTAACGGGTGAAGCGCCCACCAGTTCACCTTCTTGGGTCCCAACAACATAGGAATGGGCGTACTCTTATATGGGTAAGCGCCCATAAACCCGCGGTAGGGGGTACTGGGCAGCGGGCAAGTTAGTAGAACAAGCCATTTTAGTGTCAACAATCGCGGTCAGTCCAATTACGTGCATTGGACGGGAGTTTCTCATGCTTACAAAGAATCGAAATGAAGTCCTGTCGCTGCTGCTGACAGGCGCACGTTTGATCGATATGCCGACCCTCGAACAGAGCTACTCCTCCTCCGCCCGCCTGAGCACACCGCTTCACAAAGTGCTCGTCATGCTGGGCTATGTTAGTCAGTTCAAGATGGATCGCGTCTTGCACGCCGAAACCATGATTCGCGTCAATGAACTGTCTCCCGAGATTGCAGTCAAGGCGCTGCGAATTGCGACCACTCAACAGCTGACTTTTGAAGAAGCCCTCGATGCGCTGGGCGATGAGCACAAGAAAACTCAATTGATGCCGACGGCGTCCAACGAGATCACGGATCTCTTGGTGGAAGCAGGATGCATCAACAACGAACAAATCGGACGCGCACTGAAGACGTCTTTGGAGAACGGAATGCAAATGGGTCGCGTTCTCGTCTTCCATCGCGACGTAACGAGCCAAGTGATGAAGGCGGCGCTTACTTGCTGCATGCTGATGCAGGAAGAGAAGATCGGCTTGGCGTCTGCTGTTGAAGCAGTTAAGCACGTGCGCAAAACAAACATGAGTGTGGAGCAGGTGATGTTCCAACACAACATTTATCACGAAGAGTCTGGTCAAGGTCCGAGGATTCATGAGCTTTTCGCGATGGCGGGATTTGTGTCGGATAGCGACATGATGGAGTGTCTCGAACTGCACGTTCTGCGCGGACGGCAGATTGGTCAAATCTTTATTGAGCAAGGATTGATCAACAACGACGTGCTCGAGAACGCCATCGTTTTGCAAGGCATGGTCGCGAGTGGTGCGATTAAGGCGTATCACGCCGCAGAAGTTTTGAAGAATGCTTACAACAAGGAGATTTCGATCTACCAGGCTCTAGGCGAACTCAATCCTCCAGCGTGCCCGCCAACACAGAATCTAACTTTCGGCGAATTGCTTCTCGCTGCTAACTTGGTCAAGCGCGAAACGTACAACAGCTATTTCGAAGGACTTGAGCTATGCACGCGTGAGATGGCGAAGAAACTTTTGGCTGCCGGAACGCTCAACGACAAAACATGCGTCACTGCATTGCGATGCTTGTCGTTGAACAACGAAGGATTCATCTCGAATAAAGATGCTATCGAGATCCTGCGACACTGCGTGTCTTACGACGCCAACCTGGATGAACAGCTAGCTGCCTGGGCACACTTTGTTCCGAATAGGATGCAGTGGATTTGGCGGTAATATGTAGCTCATCACTGCCTTTTGAGAAACAATTCGTTAGCCACCATCTGCGGGTTTCTGTCCGTTACCGCCTTGTACTGCGGCGGCTACTGCTTCCGGTGCAGTTTCTGTGTCAGCGACAGGAGTTCCAACGTCGTGATGGTCGTTATCTGGTTCGGGGTCCTTAGGCCTTTCGTTGTTGCCTCGTTGTGCACCATTTGAAGAGCCATGCCCTCCCACTGAGCTGAGGTTGTTGAAATCACTCAAGGATGGAGGCTCTGATTCAAGAGACTGTCGATTCCTTAGATACAGCTTTCTCACTTTGACAATGGTTCTTACTGTTGATTGCACTTCCTCGTCTGAGAGTTTAAGTAACCGAAAAGTGTCTTTTAGCTGTTCAATGGTTTCATAAGATCTCCCACTGAGCAGCCGGCGTTCACGCCAATGAAAGCGACGCTGGATTGTTTCCAAAAATCCCCATACGAACATCAATAGGGACATCATCAGGTTGAGTCCTGCACAATACCCTGCGGGCATCTCTGGAGTTAAACGCATAGTGAATCCGAGCCATTCGACTTGTATGTGCTTATCTTTCTTCGTTTCGGACGGCTTTCGCTTCTCTGGTTGCGCTTCTGGCGTAGGCTTCGGAGCTGGTGCTAGCGCGACTGACTCTGCAAGATCCTTTGTGATCTCATCTTCCAACTCTGCCGAAGTTTGAGACAAGATTACGGGCAATAGAATGTCACTGTATCTGCCATGTTGAAGCTGGTCTAACTTGCGGTTACAAGTGTCCAACTCCTTGGTGATTGACTTTGCCACTTCTCGTAGTGCTTTGCTTGGTGGATCCATTGGTGCTTTGCTTCTGAAATCTCTTTCCGCATTTTGGACCGCATCGAGTCGACTTCGTAGAGTGTTTACCTCACCCTGCAGTCTCATGACCTCACCCGGATAGATATCACCCCGGTGGTGTGCAAAACCAAGATAGGTAGTCACAAGCAACATTAGCGACATGAGTACTATGATGGTGTATTGCGCTATTTCCGCTAACCCAATCAAGACATTTGTCCAGTGTTTCTCTGATTCACAGTCAGCGGTGTATTTTCTAATTACTTCTTGCTGCTCGTCGTTCAAAAAATTGAGCTGACTACCACGAGTTTTTTCTGAAGTTTTCCAGATCATACTTTTGCTCTCAGATGACTTTTATTTAGTACCCGACAATTGTGACACCAAGTGCGTTTAAGACTCGATCGATGGGGGTTGCCACCACAACGTTTCCAGCACTAGCAATGGCGACGAGCAGTGCTACAGGATTGTTGTTACTGTCAACAATAAGTGATCCCGAGTCACCAGGAGCGGCAAAATTAGAAGAGTTATCTATTGTGATTTGCCCGCGAAGCAATGACTGGTAATCATCATATGCCACTGTCATGTTGCCGAAGCTACTGGATATTTTGCCGGTCGTGAGGCCGGTGATACATCCAGATTTTTTTACTGTCATTCCATGGTATGGAGCGACGGATGCCGCAGCAAGCGAGCCGATACCGAGAATGTTCGGCGGCGTTGTGCCGCTTTCAAGTTTCGCAATCGCTGCGTCGATGTAAGCAGCCTCTCCGCCAAAGCCCAGATGAATAAACTTAGACAGCTTTGCTACAACGTAGCTGCTATCTTCCGCCCTTCCACCATGTAGTGAACTCTGCTGGATAATTGGATCGCCAATAGTTGCCCTGTTGAGGTCTGCAAGCACATGGTTGTTTGAGAGAACATATTTTGTGCCTTGTGGATCTTCGACCTGGCAGCCTAAAGTTCCACCGCGCGTAAGAAAGTGACCGCCGGATACTCCAAATTTTAACGGTCGCACTAGTGTTTTAGGGTCAACAGCACTAGCCTGAAATCCTCCTACTGGAATGACATCCGTCTGTAATCCATTTATCGACTTAGGCACCAAAAAGTCCTTTGCGTGATCTTTCGGAAGCTTTCTGGCGACAAAAACCTGTATGGATACTTCTTTCGTGCATTCGCCTTTCGTCAGCTTGAATCCATAAGCTACACCTTTGATGGGTGTCTTCATAAAGCTGGTCTTGCTGCGGGCACGTCTCGAACCAATGACTTGCATTAACAATTCTTGTTTATACAGCTCGAAATCATCTTCGTTCATGACTTTGGAAACCCCGGGGTGATTGTCGTTAAGTCCAGAGTAAACTCATTATTCAAGTATTTGAAACTTACAGTTTGAAAATCCATATGTTTAATGGAGCCCATAGAAAAAGCCATGTCAAATCTTGGTTGGGAATCTAGGCGAGTGATCGTTTTACCAACAACTAGATACAGTTGTTTTGTAAGTGTTGGAACAACGATCGTTTCGATTTGTCCCTTACCGACTAGCGTAAACTCAATGTCGTTTCCTGATGAATCTTTCAATGCAGTTCCCCGTTCATCCGTGGCAATGCGAACGACTAGTTTTGGTAGATCTCCAGAACATCGAAGCTTAATTACAGTATGTGCAGAGATGGGGGACTTTGATTTGTAGGCGAGCGGAATCATAGTCCACTCATCGGCCGCACGGACTCGAGGTGCGCATAAGGCCAAGGATATTGCAGCTGCTAAACAAGCTGCTCCTTTGCTGAACATATTCACTCGGCTCCTTTTTTAGCTGAAAGCGATTTGATTGCCTGTCCCAGCGGAGACAAATTCTTGCTTACATTTTCTAATGTCTTTGCAATTTTTTGTCCTCTGCTATCTGACTTAATCGCAACCTTCGTAACAGCACCATTTTGAGATAACGTGACGCCGTAAGTGCGATTTGTAAATAATCCGGACGTGACTGGGATGACTGATACGTCGCCGTATTGCAAAAATGGTTTGTTTTCAACAAGCATTACGCGTCTATTGTTTCTATCTAAATTATCGAACCAGCTCAAGTTGTACTGCGAAATATTTCCGCGGAGTACAACCGCGTATTGAGTTTGACCAATGCCTGCGGGAGCCGGTGGCGCTGGATTCGGTGGAGTTCCCAAATGCTCCAAATTTGGACCAGACATAGGCACACTTGCGAATGTCATCAGGTAAGTCACTTTCAGATTTTTGGGAGAACGCAAAATTGCGCCGGGTATTCTGCCGTTATCTCCGAAAAATGGAATCTTCGCTGTCCAGTGATCGTTGTATCTCTTTTCGATTGTCGAAGAGTTTAAAGGGCATTGGGCTAGCCTTTTGGGTATTTCAACATCGATGGAAATCTGCGGCAGGAGCATGCGCTTCATATTTAGCTCGAGCCCCCCGTCTTTCACAGCCATCTGAATGAGTCCTTGAGCAACAGAATCATCAGTTATGAACTTTGAAATAGTGCTTACCGTGCTTCCTGGAATAGTGCCTGTAATATCTGTTGCTGTACCTTGCAAGACGTCATCTTCAATGTCAAAGTCAAAATTCTGAGTATGAGTTCCAATTAGCTTGTACTCGATAGCTTTCACCTTCGGAGCCGGATCTTGAGATGCGGCCATCGCAATCATGCCAGCTACATTTCCTCCTGTCGTTGCAAGAGACTCAAGTATTTCACCCGTTTTGTCATCTAGATTTGCATTGACACCAATCAAAATGCTGTTTTCGTCAAGTGTGAATTCGGCATCTGTAGCGACTGTGAATGAGCGAAGCCGTTTTGTATCCACTCTAAACCGTGCGTTCCTATCTCGTGTTATTGCGTAACTCAGAAGAATAGGCTCTTCAATGAGCGACACGTAAAGGGCGCCTCCAATCGGCTCTGTTTTTTCCTCATCTGCGAATCGAATGACTTTATAGATGTTGTATTTGGCTGTCCCTTTGATGATTGTCTTAGGGAGAGAGTAGTAAAACCCACGTTTAACGTTTTGAACATCGTCATTTACTGGATAGCTGTGCATGACTGCTGCGTATGCGCACTGATTACTGATCAAAAGGGTTGAAAAACAAGCCAATACGAACTTTCCACGCATTCGGAGACCCCCCGCGTTCAACTGATGTTGTATTTAGTACCAGAACAGAAAATGTTGCCGGCACAGTAAAAAAGTGACCCCACGAAATGAAACCACATTTCGCAGAAATTGAAAGTGTCGACTCCGAGAAATCTTTTTGTAATTTCGGAGCAAATATTCCTCTTTTTTGCCGCTTCTGCCGTCCTAATTTTTGTCTGGTATGAAACCAATCAAACGTTTGGCGCGCATGGGAGAGACGGAAATGCTACATCAAATGTTTGCTTCTCTCGAGGGTTGTCATTTGGCACTTTCGAGTGATCCCGGGCGGTAAGTTTAGTGACTAATGCCGGGCGAGATTTAATGTCCCGCGTGAGTAAAATTATCCGTGACCTGTGAAATCATGTAGGACCTGAGTGACGTCAGCGCATTGAACGTCTACTCAAAAACTGGGGTTGCACTTCTTCTATTCCATGAAGTGAACCCAGCTGGCTGACGTTTGCTAATGAAGTTTCTATTGATCCGTCAATTGACTCTAGCCACGCAGCATTATGGTGTCCTGTCCTTTCGTTCGCTATTCGGTAGCCGATTGATTTGAGAGAGGATTCTATGGATTCAACAAGTATTTTGCTGGAAAAGCGCACAAAGACTAAACCGGTTGGTAAGGCCGGAGCACCACACTCTCCCACCCTATACAACGGAATAGCTGAGGCCGGCTTGTCACTCGATGCTCTCGCGTCAAAGACGCTGAACACCCTATTTCGAGTGGTCAATTTGTATAGTGCGTCTTTGTGTGAGCTTCCTTCCAGCGCAAAGAGATCATCAGTCCGATAGCACATGATGTCGTTATGCAAGCTGTGTGGAACTTTTTCTGGAAACTTTTTCACGGTATCTCTACGAAGGAATTGAATGCGAGGTATTAGACCATGGTGGAATTTCAATACGGTGGTAAGGGTGGTAAACGTTTTAAATTAGTCGAGAGTAACGAGTTAGTCGTTAGAACGCAACGTGGCACTGCTTTGCCTATTACACCACTCTCCCTTGAGAGTCGAAAGCTCCTTACAAAGTTTGAAACTGTCTTTGATTCAAAATGCCCCGGCGTCGAAGTAATGAAACCAAGAGAGGGGCATACTGTTGCACTTCGGGACAATGCGCGGAAGGTACTCAAGGATGAGCAAGAGATCAAGTTTGCTGGCAGAGCACTGATTGATCCTCAGTCCAAGCGACCAGTCATCTACACAGAGAACCTTTTCGTCAAATTTCACGACAAGGAGTCGGTCGCAAGCTGTAAAAAGCTTCTAGACCAAATGAAACTAACAATAAAGCGTCCTCTCAAGTATGCGAAAAATAGCTTTTTCGTCGCCGCGGCAGACGGTACAGGACAAGCAATATTCGAAATAGCGGATGAACTTCTCGATAAGAACTTGGTTGAGTATTGTCACCCCGAACTGATTAGGGAGAAAGGAAAGAAAGCCATCTACTCTAAACAATGGCATCTTAAGCGCACTACTATCAATCAGACAGTTATTGATCAGCATGCCAATGTTGAAAAGGCATGGAAATTTACTGAGGGGGATGGCATCATCATCGCCATTATCGATGATGGCGTGGACATCTACCATGAAGAGTTTGCAACACAGGGAAAAATCATCGCACCTTATGATGCGACATCAGGTGACAAAGATCCTCGACCTGTAGGCGTTGATTCTAATCATGGAACTGCTGTTGCAGGCGTTGCATGCGCAAATGGGAAGTTTAAAGCATCAGGAACTGCGCCCAAATCAAAACTAATGCCCATCAGGCTTGCTTCTGATCTGGGCTCGCAGGATGAAGCCGATGCTTTTATGTGGGCTGCTGATCATGGCGCGGATGTTATCTCGTGCAGTTGGGGACCGATGGATGGAGAGTATTGGAATCCCAATGATCCAGCACATACACAGTTTGTACCGCTTCCTGATTCGACAAAGCTTGCAATTGATTACGCTCTTTTGAATGGAAGAAAGAAAAAAGGCTGTGTAGTGCTTTTTGCTGCCGGGAACGGAAACGAATCAGTGGAATACGATGGCTATGCGTCTTACGACCGGCTGATTGCTGTCGCCGCCTGCAATGATACCGGCACGCGGAGCGTTTACAGTGATTATGGTAAGTCAGTGTGGTGCACATTCCCTAGCAACGATTTGCTGGACAATACACTGACGACAGGCATTTGGACTATCGACCGCACAGGTAAGGGCGGTTACAACCCTGGTTCGACTAAACTCGGAGACGCGGAAGGCAAGTACACCAACTCGTTCGGCGGCACCTCGAGTGCTACACCCGGAACGGCGGGTGTTGTTGCTCTAATGCTTGCAGTCAACCCTACTTTGACACCAATTCAGGTCAAAGACATCCTCAAGCAGACTTGCGATCAGATTGACCGGGCAGGTGGTAGATACAATGCCGATGGACACAGTGATTGGTATGGCTACGGACGTGTGAACGCGGCTGCTGCCGTAGAAATGGCAAGTAAAATGCCAGGAGCTAAGAATAAATCGAAGCCTAGTAAATCAAAGGCAAAAGCTTCGAAATCAAAGAAGGCTACCTCGAAATCGAAGTCAAAAACCACATCAACTACACATCGAAAGTCCAAAGTTGGCCGAGCAACTGGCAAAAAGAAAACAGCCGGCGCTAGGCATACACTCAAAAAGAAACAAACTGCAAGAGCAAGGTCACCTAAACCGAAATCATCTAAGAAGAAACGGTAGAAAACTAATCGCTACTTTGTCGCAGAGGTAGCCATCAAAATTAGAACTTTCTCTGTGCTGTTAGGTGCGGGGAAGCATCGCGGCGCACGCATTAAATTATTGTGGGAGAGGTTAAATGCAAACATCTGCTAAGGGACTCAATTTGATTCGTCACTACGAAGGTATCGTGACAAAAAATGGTTTGGCCATTCCGTACCAAGGTGCTGCAGATCCACCGGGAGTCATGACTATTGGATGGGGACACAAGATGTCAGCCCAAGAGAAAATCTCAATGAAAAATGGGATAACTCTTGCGGCTGCAGAGGAGCTCTTTGAGAAGGATGTTGCTTCTCATTCGAGCAAGATTACAGCCGATGCTGGTGTACTGCTAACCCAAGATCAATTCGATGCATTGTCTAGCTTTGTTTACAATCTCGGCAAGTTCATTTTGACTACGGGAAATAGTGGTGGACAGACCACTCTGCTTAAAGAATTGAAAGCTAGCAAGTACGAAGCGGCTGCGCTGCAGATGCATTTGTTCTGTAATAGTGACGGGCACTTTACTGCTGGGTTGTTCTATCGTCGCCTGACAGAAACACTTATGTTTCTTACCGGAGAACTCAAGTTTGTTACGGATAAGAATTGTTGGGATGTAATGCACTCGATTGGAAATGCCTGTGCCGACAAGACTGCAGAAGCAAAATTGGTGAACTTTTACAAGACAAAATCTGGAAAGAAGCCTCCAGCTAAAGCTGCTGTAGCAGGAGTGAGCGCCAAAGCTGCCGCCCCAGTAAAGCCGGAAGCTGCTCCCAAAGCGGCGACAGCAGCTGCCGCAGGAGCAACACCGCAGGTTAAGTTTGCAAAGCCACAAGATGCTGCATCAGTTAGTACATACTCACTTGATGTGCTCAAAAGTGTTCTGAAAACTGCTGGTATTACCTCGGTGATCATAACTAGCACTCAACGAACTGCCAAAGATCAAGCGCGTGTGATGTACGAGAACCTTGTGAAACATGGTACGGCGAGTCAGCGCGCACTCTATGGTTCAAACGGGGACAAGGTAGTGGATCTCTATGCAAAGCTCACCGGCAAAAAGACCCCTACCGAAGTTAAGGCAGAGATGGAAAAGCTGATCCTCAGCATTGGACCCGAAAAGGTTTCTAAGCATTGTGCGGATCCGAAGAAGTTGAATGTTTTGGATATCGATCCTGCCGCAATTGCACCTCGTAGCCAGGCGTTTATCAAAGCGGTGAGCAATGAGAAGAAGATCAGTCGTCTTCTGTTACCGCCAAATGATCCTGCATATCATGTGGAGATACCGCAGTTGAACTAACTTCGCTCCATTATGAAATGAAGAAAAATCCGGAAAGCTTTTTTTGTGAATGTATTTAAGTGTCAGACTCAAAATGCTAACTAACAAGGAGGTTCCAATGGATCCAGATCAACTTAGACCAATTTTTGTCATCGTAGTTGGATGGCTTTCGAAAGAGTTGGGTCCGCTGTCTGCCAAGGCCATTAAGAGGATAATCGAATCTATCGACAATAAACTAGAACCTAAAGACGATAAGGAGTTAACACCGCAAGAGCAGTTTCGTATTGCGAGAAATGCTTTCGAAGCACTGCGGGAGGAGTTAGCGTGTGACGGTCTAATGCTGAAAGACGGAGAAGCAAAAGATTGTGCCACTGCCGCTGCCAAGATTCTAAGTAAAGAGTCATGGGATGTCTTGGAATACCTTGCAGAAGTTTCTGAAGGTGCAACGCCGGAAGAGATTAGAAAGGCTGTTTATTCCAAGCTCAAAATACAGCCTGAGCAAGCGCAGACTGCATTTGACAACGAGTTTTCTTTTAGACTTCTTTGGTTAGATACTATCTATGGACTAATTGATCTTTGTACTGCTGGTGAGCCGACTAAGCAGCGCAAGTACACAATTAGTCCTGCTGGTTCCGCCATCCTTGAGACGAGAAGAGATGCTGCAAAAGCGGCCACTAAAAAGAAAGTCGGAGCAAGATGAATGACTTGCTAACTAAGACCTTTCGTCATCGCTTGCTTCTGTATTGCGGCGACTAGAAGTGCAATCGTAACTGATCGGTCGTCGATTGAACTGGTTCGCGCTGCTTGATTTAGGAACTCGCGAACCTTTGCTATGAATACATTGCAATCTGTTCGGGAGCTGAAGAGTTTTTTTTCTGCAGTTTTCAGCACTCGAACATACCGTGCTTCGAAACGAGTCAACTTCGGGCGCGACTCTATTTCTTCTCGAATTTCACGAATTTGCTGGAGCTCTCTATTGGTTAGCCGGTAAGGTGGCTCAAGAGATTCCTGCAAGTACTCTTCGTTGGAGGCAGCGTACGCGCGACCATGTGCGGTCGCAAAGTTAGGCAAAAACATTTCCATTTAGGTAGTTTGATAGGCTCGGGGAGTTGCACACTTTGGCGATAGTTCTTCGCACCTTAGCGCGGCAATTTTCAAAAAATCTTGAAATTCCCGAAAACCAAACTAGTTACATTTATCGCCTGTCAATCTCGCGTGCGGACCGGATTGTGGATCTTCCACAATTTCCAGTTTGCACAATCCATTTGAATTTCTATTATTGGCAGCGTCGCGAATGGAACTCCATAATTGCCGTTCTTGATTAGCGAGTTCGTTGAAGATTCCTTCGGAGCGCCTCATTGCCGCAGGGTCTCCATTCACTATTGCCTCAGCATTTTGGCGGAAGTCATTGAAGTATGCCGTGGCGCCGGGCAAGCCGAGAGTGCATTTGTTGATGAGAGTATTGGCGGCGTTTCGGTTGCCTTCGTTCAACTGTGTTGCAATTGCATCGAATTGTGCCGGCCCGCAAGTCTTGTCTGACATGGAAAACCTCTAGAAACTGGCAAGGATAGAGTCTGCTCTAACATAACATGGGGGTATGACATTACCTTGACACGTGTGAATTGGTCGTGAAGAGAGGCACGGGCGGCAAGAATGCCGCCCCTACAATCGTATGGGGACGCAGGGTGAGCGCCAGGCGACCATAATTTTGTATAGAAGCGCTATGGTCGGCCTGATATCCTTTTAGAGCGCTGCGCTTTCGGAAAAGTAAAAGTAGAGCACCCGCCAAAGGAAATAGCAAAGTTTGAATTCTTTCCCGAATCTGAAATATACCCGACCCATAGTTTTTGGCTTGCGGACACGATGCGTTTCAAGCTTACTAATGATCTTGCTTTCCATCTTCTGGACACAGCTGTTATCTTCCTGCTCAGTCTTAATGCCACCGCCGCCTGACGATACGAAGGGAGTGCAAGATTGGCTCGTTGTACCTGTATTCTTTGCGACCAATCGTTCCTACGCTGGCAAAAACGGCAGCGTTGATTATTCGGAAGACGAGAATCTTAGCGGTCTATTGTTCGGTGTCAAGAATGTTGTGGTGCCATATCCGGTGCGTTCACCTTTGGATGTGAAAACAGAGGAGCGCATGCAATGGCAGCGCCTCAAGGTGGATCATGATGCGAAGAAATTGCATCCTCTCGCTCCTCCGCCTGATCTGTGTTTCATCAGAAACGCAACCTTCACAAGAGACGAGATGGTTGGTGCATTTGATGCTTATCGCAAGCGGTCCGGAAGCAAGGAAACTGTTGTTTTCGTCCATGGCTGCTGCGCTACTTTCGACACGTCGATGTTGCGTGCTGCCAAGTTAGCTTCGCACATGCAGGTTCCAGTCCTTCTATATGACTGGGTGTCGCCAAAAGGGTTTTCGCGCTACTTGCAGAATGAAACTTTGGCTGAGCAAACTGTCGATGGTTTCTTGTCTTCGCTCGGGTCTGTTCAGAAAATTCTTGGCGCGCATAACATGACCTTGGTCGGGCATAGTATGGGTGCAATCATTTTGGACCAAGCTCTGTTGCGTCGCAAACCGCATGGTAACGCGCAGGAACCGCAGAAGTTCAATGAATTGATTATGTCGAATGCGGATACTGACGGAAAGACGTTTTTGAATCACGCAGACGAGTTCGCCGCGAACGCTGAGAAGACTCGCATTTATTTTTCTCGTTCGGATGATCGTTTGCGCGCTTCAGCATTTGCTCATGGAGGTTTTAAGCGCCTCGGTTCGCCAGGTTCGCTGGCAACGCCACTTGCGAAGGTGCCTGGCATCGAGATGATCGATATCACCGACGCAAAAACAAACCACGAATTGCCATTCTGGCTTGTTTCGAACATGCATCGCTTCGGAAACCTTGGACCGGTGAAAGACTTTACGCTCCAAAAGCAAGACACAGGTATTTTTGACCTGAAGCGCACCACCAGCCCGTTGGCCGAGCCTTCAGGGTTACAGTAGTTTATCTTGTCCCGTCGCCGCCGATGTAGTGCAGCACCATTTCATGCCAATACGGCCAATCATGTGCGAAACCATCCCAGATGCGGAAGGAGTGCGGAATATTTCTCGCGTTTAGAACGTCATCGAACATCGCATTGCCACGAAAGAGCGGGTCTGTTTGCCCAATCGCGAAAATGATGTCGAGTTTCTTCAGTTTCTCAATGTGCTCATCAGAGGCAGCTTTCACTAGTTCAGTAGGATCGCACTCGCGGATATTATCGTCGTAGTAACCGTGAATCCATGAGAAAACGTCATACGGCTCGCTCATTTGATGCATGTCGTAAGGACCGCTCATGCCGATTGTTCTGTTGAAGCTCTGAGGAAATCGCATCGCAATATCCATTGCATGGTAGCCACCCATGCTCGCACCTAATGCAATGACGTAGTCATTGTCATTTCTCTTCTTCGTAAAAGGAAGAACTTCGTCAATGATGTACTTGTGATATGCAAGGTGGCGCAGTGCCTTGTCTTTGGGATGCGCGTCAAAATTCCACCAGCTCTCGAAGTCGACGCTATCAACGCAAAATACTTGGATCCAACCTTGTTCAATATGATGACCCAAGGTGTTGATCATGTCGCGGTTTTCCCAATCGAAGAAGCGTCCGCAAGAGGTCGGGAAAACGATTACTCTCGCGCCTGCATGACCAAAGCTGAGCAGTTCCATCTCGCGATTGAGACTGTCGCTGTGCCATTTGTGGTATTCGCGCTTGAGGTTCACTTCAGTCGTTGGAGTGTGCATTTACTACGTCTTTCTGCTAACTACGTCTACTTACTTGCGTCTTTCTACTTGATTCCGCCGTTCCAACCGATTGCGCCTTTCGAGCTGATTGGTGTACAAGCTCAACTCAGTTTCGAGCGTTCCGATTTTATCCGGCACCACCAGTGATGCATCTGCACTTTCAGGGGTGGAGCCAGGAGCCGGCGTTGGTGCCAGGAGATTGTTCCCGCAGATGCGGCAAAATGAAGAGTCACGTTCATGTGATTTCTCGCCGCATTTCTTGCAGGCAGTTGCGGTGTTGTTCACTTGATTCAACTGCACAGAAACAATGCCGGTTGGCACTGCGATGATTGCATAACCGAGCATCATTACGATGCAAGACAAGAATTGACCAAGCGGCGTCTTGGGAGACATGTCGCCGTAGCCAACTGTTGTGAGAGTCACAATTGCCCAGTAAATACTGATTGGAATGTTCGAGAAGCCATGTTCTTCGCCTTCAACAACGTACATCAATGCGCCCACGATTACGACGATGGCGCAAATCGCTGCGGCGAACACTGTTATTTTGGGGAGACTCAACTGAAGCGCACGCTTGAGCGCTTCGGCTTCATGTAAGAAGCGCGCCAGTTTCAAGATGCGGAAGATGCGCATTAGACGCAGAATGCGCACAATCATCAGATAGTGCGCATCGGCAGAAAACAGAGCAATGTATGTAGGCAACACTGACAGCAAGTCGACGATACCAAAGAAGCTCTTCGCGTAGGACCATCTGTTAGGTGCGCAAATCAGGCGCAACGCGTATTCAACTGTGAAAATCGCTGTAATGCCGAGTTCAAGAGCAAAGAAGAGGTCGCCATACCGCTCGCGCAGCGAATGTACGCTGTTCAGCATCACTGTTGCGACTGAGGTCAGGATGACAGCTATTAGCATCAGGTCGAACGCGCGACCCATGCGTGTGTTTGATTCAAAAACTGTCTGGTAGAGTGCTCGACGCCAGCCTTGGGTGGGCGGAGCTATTTTAGGTGCCACGGGACTTATATAAGGTAGGTTTCCGGTTAAGAACGCCCTATTGTAAGGCCGCTTTGTGGCAAGTTAATGACATCGTAAGCTTTGTGAAACCGATCTAAGCCATATTTCATAAACCTTATAAGGTTATGCGTAAATCAATATAGGCTACCCCCACTGTTTCTGGTTGGAAAGACCCGTACACTGGGCATCTTAGGAGAAATAACCTAATTCTCGGACAGTCCAATGGCATGGCGTTGGACGGGAGTTTCACATGCTTACAAAAAATCGCGATAACGATGTCCTGTCGTTGCTTTTGACGGGGGCGCGGATTATCGACCTCAGCACGCTTAATGAGGGTTACGCCTCTTCTGCCCGGCTCAGCACGCCCCTCCACAAAGTGCTGGTCATGCTCCGACATGTGAGCCAGTACACGATGGATAAGGCGCTGCTGGCGGAATCCATGGTTCGTGACAACCAGATTTCGACGGATATTGCCGTAAAAGCACTGCGGATAGCCTCGACCCAGCAGTTGTCCTTTGAAGATGCCCTGGCGTCTTTGGGTGAAGAGCACAAGAAAACCAATAACATGCCCAGTGCATCCAACGAAATTACCGACTTGCTGGTTGAAGCGGGGATTATCAACAACGAGCAGATTGGTCGCGCTCTCAATACTTCACTGGAAACCGGCATGCAAATGGGACGCATTCTGGTGTTCAACCGTGATGTGACAGCGAATGTTATGAAAGCTGCACTGACCTGCTGCATGTTGCTGCAGGACGAAAAGCTCGGTTATGCAACGGCTGTTGAGGCTGTTCAGTCCGTAAGAAGGACGAACAAGACTGTCGAAGAAACATTCTTCAGACTCAATCTCCACCACGAAGAGCCGGATCAGGGTCCGAAACTGTACGAGTTGTTTGCGATGGCTGGTTTTGTTTCAGACACTGACATGCTGGAGTGTCTCGAAATTCATGTCTTGCGCGGACGGCAGCTCGGGCACATTTTCATCGAACAAGGCTTTGTGACACACGATACTGTTGAGAACGCCATCATTTTGCAAGGCATGATCACCAGTGGTGCAATTAAGGCTTATCAGGCTGCCGAAGCCCTTAAGAGTGCAAACACCAAGGAAATTTCGATCTATCAGGCGCTGGGTGAGCTTGATCCACCTGCGGTGCCGCCAACACCCACGTTGACATTTGCACAGTTGCTTATTACCTCAGGAATTGTTCATCCGGAAATGATGGAAAGTTTGACGGGCGGTTTGGAACTCACCGCAAAGCAGCTTGCGAAGAAAGCATTGTCTGCTGGATATCTGACTGACAAATCTTGCGTGACGGCATTACGCTGTTACTCGCTTAACAGCGAAGGTTTCATAGCCAACAAGCAGTGCGCTGAAATTCTCAGACAGTGTGCTACGAATGATTTGAATCTCGACGAACAACTCGCTAAGGGTGGGCATTTCGTGCCGAATCGAATGCATTGGATTTGGCGCTGAGCGTTTAGCTGAGCGTTTAAAAGTTTCGCCACGAACGAAGAGGAGACTGGAATACCAGTCTCCTCTCGGTCGCCGTTACAGCTTTGATTGTTTCCTTATTTGTCAGCGCCTTGGGCCGGTGCTGTTTTTTCTTTCTCTTGAGGGACAACCTCAATCTTCTTTGACTCAGCAGGTTGCGGAACCGGTGCTGGGTGCAATTCGCCGATGGTCGGTGGTGCTACCGGTGCCTTAGGCGCATCGCTGCTCTGAGCCATAGCTGCAGAGCCAATGAATGCAGTTACTACTGCCAAAGAAAGAATAGTTTTCATAGCGGTTTGTCTCCGTTCGTTGGAATGTGCGCATTGTGCCGCGCCATTTTTCGACGGTCAACTTTGCGAACGTAAACGCGAGACGAATTGAATTTCATCTGGGAACATTTCTGAATTTCGTGTCGTCCTTTTGCGGCCGAAAATTCCAATTATCGAGAGATAAGCTCTGGAATCACAGAAATAGTAAGTCTATAGACGCTCTTTGTAAGCTGATAAGCGTAAGGTCGTAGCTGGGAGATCTAGGCGATATATCATTGTGTTTTTCTAAAGTTCCACGTGATAACATCAAGTGAGTGATTGACACTTATTTAGTACGCGCTGACTGTACCTTAGGTGAGTTAACTCTTGAGCGCGGAAACTAATAAATGCTGCGGAGATCGGATTCCTCCTTTTCGTCCTCTACCTTTTCGCCGAGCTGCCGTAACTGTGCTCGCGCATACTTTGAGTCATGCATATAATAGGCCTTACTCGCCTCCGCAGAAAGTTTTAGAGCTTTAATCGCCTCATCGCGTTTTCCTTGCAAAAGCAAATTTTCGCCAATAACGTATTGCGATAAGGCCTTTTTGTACGAATGAGGATCGAGCGTTGCCTTCTTCTCCAGCTCCTCGGCTGTTATCTTTCCGAGCAAATAATCAATGCATGGTTTGGGCCAGTCTTCCTTACCCCGTATAAACTCTGGTATTCGGCGCTCTTTCCATTCTCTTTCCAGCACTTGCTTTGCCTTCGCTTCGTTATTCTGATGTCTGAGCGCGATCGACCAGTAGATTTCATCACAGATGCCCGAGTAAGGAGAGTAAGCGTGCTCCTTAAATGCAAGCTCATATGCCTCACAGGCAAGAGCCCAATCTAAGTTTTCCAACGCAGCGCCAGCGGCTTTTGGAGCCCTTGCGATCAAAGCATCATTAAGAAACGCGTGAAACATCCTATCTGATTGCCAGGATACTTGATGAATGGACTTGCCGTTTGGCAGAGTGATGTAAATCGATGGATATTGGTAAACACCCAGCGTGTTGGCCAGTGATTTTGCAGGTTCGGAATTGCTTGTGTTGATCGCTACCTTCACTGGAATGAATTCGTCTTTTACTAAACGCGCAACTTCGCGGTTCTGAAACAGCATGCTCTCAAATACTTCTGCCGTAACTTTTTGCAGCGGACTGTAGTCTTCATAGAAGAAATACAAAGTCGGCTTAGATAGCAGGTCTCGGCGCGAGCGGTCGATCGGCTTTGGTTGCTGCCACGTGATTGCTTTGGCTGGTGCCTTTTGAAAATATGTGCCATAAAAAACGGCAGAAGCTCGCATTATGAACAACGCGATACACAGCCCAAGCAAGGTCTTTGGGATAAGGTTCGTTCGCCCGGGTTCAATCATTGGCGTAGAAAAACTCCCGATAAGACATTACCAGCGTCGCTAGAGTCAGATAAAGAACAACGTTGGACATATAAATAAGCACATTCGCTACAGGCAAGTTTGATGAGTTGACCACATGGTAAGAATCAAAGCCTACACAGAAAATACTGAAGAGCAACTGGGCAATCGCAGTCATGTTTTTCGAAACTTGCTCAATCGAAAGCGAATCAAGATAAGAAGCAGTGCCAACTGTGAAACTCAAAAGAAATATGATGTACGCGTAAAGCAGCACCACGATCGCTGCATACCTCTGCGGCATCGAGCTGATGAACACAACGAGTGCTGTGAATCCGAGCGTATTGAGTATCCCGTCGATGATTGCATACCCATCCAAAACGTTTCCAGGTTGCACGCTAAAGAATGCGCCTACAATACAAGAAATTCCGTAGGAAAGAGCTACCTGGAGCGTCATGACCAAGAGGACAAAGGTGCTACCCGTTAACCACTTTGTGACTACATATGACCAACGTTCAATCGGTCGAGAGAAAATAAGGGAAAGGTACTCGCCGTCTTTGCGGCGCTGTGAGTTTGCTACCTGCGGGCTTATCACCAAATACGACACCATTATGGGAATTAGTGGACCGAATAGGAAAGAGCGGGCAGCCTCTTTAGTCAGAGGCGTATCGACGGTTTGCAGCATCCCGCAAGTTATTGAGCAGAACAGAAGCAATATCGTGCCCACAGCCAGATTCACCCAGTGAAAATAACGTTTCATTGTGAATAGAAAAATGGCTTTATTCATCCTAATTTGCACCTGAGTTTGAGTCGGGTGTCTGACCTGGTGGCAAATCTTGAGTCGACCCTGGAGTCGACCCAGTCGGACTATTTTTGGAATCGTCTGAACGTCTTTCGTCGCTGACTTCAACTTTGAAAAGCTCAGAAAGTCCGCGACGATCGAAAAAGATTTCTTCAATGCTGATTTGGTTTTTCACCAATGTCTCAATTACTTTCGAAGCGTCCTGCCGATCGTTCAGCATTATTTTTGCGTGCTCGTCATTCAAGTCTGCAAGCGTCCCGCCACATTCGTTGAGTGCGGCATTGAGAATCGCTGCTTCGGGTGCGACACCACCCGCCCAGCAAGCAATCATCATTTTGCTGGCAACATTGCTAATGCTTTCTTGCGTCATGATTTTGCCTTTTCGAATGAAAGCAAATCTCGTGCAAGCGCGCTCAATTTCATCGAGATGGTGGGAGTTGACTATCACGGTAACGCCCTGCTTTCGAAACTGCGTAAGCAAAGTACGCACCATCTCCATGCCGGGTGGGTCCATCCCGGATGTCGGTTCATCGAGAAAGCAGATTTTGGGCTTGCCCACCATCACTTGCGCAAGCCCGAGTCTCTGAAGCATTCCACGCGAATACTTTGAGATCTGTCTTTTTGAGACTGTCTCCAGTTCCACCGCTTCTAGAGCTTGTTTTATGTCTTCTGCTGCAGTCTCATCAGCAGACCTGCCTGCTAGCATTTGATGAAACTGCAAAAACTCTTTCGCATTCATCCATGATTCAAAGCTCGGTCTTTCCGGCAGAAAACCTGTGACCCTTCGGACATCAATATGATCCGCCGGTTTACCAAAGATCTTGACGCGCCCTTTATTGACTCGCAGAAGCGCGAGCATACAGCCCATCAAAGTTGTTTTACCTGCACCGTTTGGACCGATGAGTGCGAAGATGTCGCCTTCGTCTACTTGCAGGTTGACTCCATCGAGCGCTTTGATTCGTCCGAAACTATAGGATTTGACCAGTCCTTCTACGAGAACTGCTGGAACTTTCTTTTGCTCGGTCGCAGCTGCGGCAGCCTCGGTGGTCACGGAATAGCCCCGTAAAGCAGAACCCATTGCCGAGACCATTGTAGTCTAATTCGACATCCGCGTGGGGCTATGTCGACAGCAACGCGTGGGGCTATGTCGACAGCAACGCGTGGGGGCGCGTTGCACGCGCCCACCGACTTTCGCCGGAAGTCACTTCGAATAGGTTTGGATTTGGTTTTACTCGGATTCCGATTCTGATTTTGATTCAGTTTCAGTTTCCGATTCCGATTCAGTTTCCGATTCCGATTCTGACGCCGATTCCGGCTCCGGCTCTATTTTCGTTTCCGTATTTACCTGTGATTCCGAAACCTCGTTTTCTTTTTCCAAGGCAAATTTCGCAAAGTCGCCAGGTTTTAGGTCTTGCAGAAACTCTTTGAACTTCTGGTTCTCCTCCTTCTCAACTTTCGCTTGAAGTTCTGATTCGACTGCATCGAAAATGTCGGACGATACGAACAACGGTGCGTCCGCAAGGCTAGACAATACAATGGCATCTGAAGGACGAGCTTCGATGCTTAGCGGTTGACCGCCAGATTCGTTTGGACCACCGTCAAGATTGATCCATGCTTCGAACTTTCCTTCATTGTTCGCTTCAATGGAGACGTCTTTTACACGAACGTCTAACGCCTTCAGCGAGGACAACATGAGTTCGTATGTGGTTGGACGTGGTGACTGGGTCTTGCTGGCAGCCATGCTCAGCGCGTTCGCCTCTGCGTAACCTATCCAGATCGGCATAATCAGCTTGCCAGTGGGATCATGCAAGATAACCAAAGGCATGCCGCTCTTTTTGTCTACGCCAATCGCTCCAATTCGCATTTGTTTTCTTGTCATTGTTGTTCTGGTAACGCTTTCCAGACGCGAAATTACAGCGCCCATTTGGGCGGAGCACGCCGCTTCCTAACACGGCCTCTATCTGAATCCTAACAGTTTTTCGTCGATGTCGCCCGAGTCAACAATTTCTTCATAATCGCTGTGCTTGAGCTGTTTTTCTCGATGTTTCTTGTGACGCTGGTCGGGAGAGATTGTTTCATTAACTCCCTGCGAACGCTGGCAGGTCGCTGGTACCGGGCGATGCATGGCATCGCCCCCACGCTTCGCTGCTGCGATGTTGAGAGCCCGGAGGGCGCATGCAATGCGCCCCCACGCTTCGCTGCTGCGATGTCGATAGCCCGGAGGGCGCATGCAATGCGCCCCTACGCTTTGCTGCTAAGGTGTTGAGAGCCCGTAGGGCGCATGCAATGCGCCCCTACGCGGGGGCTTATTGCGACTTTAGCTTGCTTAAGCGCTCTTTTGCTTGTGCGGCGCGTGGGTCGGAGGCGTCACATAACTTGAGGAATGTCTCCAGCTCCACAATCGCTTCTTCACGTTCGCCGCTCTTTTCTAAAGAGTTGCTGAGTAAGAAGTGTGTGCTGGGATCGTTCGGTGCTAGTTTCACCGCTTCTTTGTATGAATTTACTGCGGGCACCACGTAGCCCTGCACCATCAGCGCGGAACCCAAGGTTGTTCGTGCGGAAGGTGACTTCGGGTCCAATCGCACCGCTTCTTTCGCTTGTGCAGCCGATTGGTCTACTTCTCCGCTCTTCATTAGCCCGTATGCTAGGCGCTCGCGCAGATCGGCGCGCGCTGGGTACAAGTCGACTGCCTCTTCCAAGAAACGAACCGATTCTTTCATTTGTCCGGAAGACATCGCCTTTCTCGAAAGCGCCATCAACACGGTCGTGTCTTTCGGATTGATGGTGTAAGCCTGGTTCAACTCGCGCAAGCTGTTTTCAGAATCACCCAACTTATCCAAGATGCGTGCATAGTTTAGGTGATAGAGCGCATCGTGCGGATTGGCTGCGATAGCGCGTTTTTGCAAGTCGGCAGCACCTTTCCAGTCGCCTTTAAGCGCAAGTGCTGTGCCGTAGTCTGCCAGTGCATCTGCATATTTTGGATCGGCTACGATTGCCAACTTGTATTGCTGCAGTGCCTCATCTACTTTTCCTTCTGCCATTGCCTTGCTGGCTTTCAGATATGCTCCTTCTGCCGAAAGGAATGAACTTACCGAAGCCGGTAAGTTTGCCACGCGCTCCGCGGGTGGTGCGCCTACAACTAGTTCGCTGCCTGTCCATGCGGATTTCATTAGTGGAACTTGTTTCTTTCTCGCGTCTGCGGCACCAGTTTCTTTGGCAGTCTTATCTCTTGCAATGGCGAACGCTTTGTTCAACCCAATCAGTCCATCTTCTTGTCTCAGCGCCGCGATAAGATTGCGTGAGAATGCGCTGCTGTGTGTAATTTCATTTGCTTGACTTGAGGATAAGATGATGAAGCCGTTGCCCAACACAACCTTTTCCATGTCTACGTTGAACTGCTTCTTAACCGGTTCCAGCGATTTCGCGCCTTCCGTCAGATTCGCTGCGCCGCTATAGCCAGCTTGAAGCACGAGCAGGATGCGATCGGAGTGAACGTTCTGCTTCAGCGAGCTCATCAACGATTGCATAGATATGCAAGTTCCGTAGATATTGTCGAGCGCACAGTCGTAGGAGCACAAGTATGTGTTGCCATCGGTTGTTGGGAAACTGCTGGTGGCAATGTAGACAACAACGAGATCATCTTTGCCGGCGGCGTTGCCGAGGAAGCTTGGACCCAACGCAGTTGTAATGTTTTGCTTTTGCGCATCGGAGTCGAGCAGCAATTTT
>DTSE01000116.1 GCA_012965515.1 Candidatus Melainabacteria bacterium
AGAGTTTTTCGAAAATCAATTCCAAGTCAGGCTCAGCTTGCAGGTTCAGGCCGAAGCCGGATACGCAGTCAAGTCGAACAAGTAGAAAACAGGAAGTCGGAGAATCAGTTAGTCATACTTATGAATTCCCCAATGAAAGAACTAATTCTAGCGACAGCCATCTTTGCTGCAAGTTGCCCGGCAATCGCGCAGAGCACGCCTCCAGCCACAGTTGAAAATGCAAGCGGACAGGCAACCCGCACCAAGTCATTTGAACTGTTTCGCCAGGGACAAAAGGATTTCTTGCAGAAGAATTATCCAGAGGCCGAGAGCAATTGGAAGAAGGCAATTGAACTGGCGCCCAGTGAGAACGACAACAAGAGCAAGGCAGAAAGCATGTGCGGACTGGCGATTGTTTATACGAAACAAGCTCGCGTTGCGGAAACAAAAAAAGCAAGTGATGAAGCAATTGAGTTCATTACAAGTAAATTTGGGGCGAACGATCCTCGTCTGGAACTGCTGAAAAAACTGTCTGAAGGAGCGTCGAGTGCATGCGTGGCGCCATCAGTTGATGAATCCGGGGCCGAGTGGATGAAGCACATGCAAGCGGGCACTGACTCAATGAAATCAGGAGATTTCACGCGGGCAGTATCAAGTTTCGAATGCGCATTGGACATAGTCGACAAGACTCAGCCTGATTCTCAGGTTGCTGCTGCGACGCTCTCTCCGCTCGCTGCCGCTTACCTCAAGTCCGGAGATTTGAAGATGGCCGAAGCGACTATGAAGCGCGCCCTTCCTTTGTGCAAAAAATATTTCGCGGATAAGCCGAAATTGATCGAGGCACTGCAAAGCGAATTGGCTTCGCTTCGAGCCAAGCAGAATCAGCGCTAGTTTCAGCCGCTAGTGCAGCCGCTAGTGCAGCCGGGAACTACTGGGCTCCGGAGCCTGAGCGTTGTGCTAGGCGGCTCTTCTCTGCCAGTTCACGCACGTGCGACAGCCTTCTTTCCATTTTTTGTTTGGTGATGCCGTTCATCATCATCCGCGGAACCGGTAGACCGGTGTCGATGTGTGATGAAAGTTCCAATGTTGTGGACTTGCCATCGGCTGAAGGCGTGAGAACCCAGCTGCCTTCCATCGATTTGAATTTGTCCGATTTGATCATTTGATAGTCGATGCGGCGATTGGGAACTTCCTGCGTGTTTATCAGGCAGGTCGCAGAGCCGATCATCGGGATGGCGGTGAATTTCTGCTCGAGCTGGGCTTCGTTGACGCCTTGCTTCATTACTTTGCTGTATGCAAGTTCCGGGTCTACTTTTCTTTGCTCGTGCACGGCATTGAAAACAACTTCCGGCGGTGCCTTGATGACGATAGACGCTTTCACTCTTGCCTTACCGCTGTTCAAGCTAGGTTTCGGCGCTTCAGCCTGAGTTGATTGAGCGGCTTGATGAACAGGTGTTTCCGGTTGTGCGGCAGATTCCTTCTTCGTCTTGGAAATCTTGTCGCCAAAGATACCGGGCAGAAGGCGACTTGTCTTTGCTTCGCTCTTCTCTTCGGCTGACTTGGATTCGGCTTTGCTTGCTTCCTTTTCTTTCCTTTCTTTCTTTTCCTTCTTGGTCTCCGTCTTCGCTTCAGCCTTGGCTTCTGTCACCGTATTTGGTGTCATCGGTTTGGTTGCGATTGCGACAGGTTTTTTCACTGGCGCTGCTTGTTCTGCAGGCTCCAGATCTTGGATGTGTGACTTGTAGGAGGGAGAAGCCTTTGTGTTTACGTGTGCAACTTCATAGTCTGCGCTTTCTTCAAGCGTCGGCTGCTGCGCGCGCGTTGGCGCCGGTGCTTTTGCCACCGGTTCAGTATGTCTTTGCACCTGGGCGACTTGATGCTCGATTTGTTGTTCTTCTTTAGCCAAGGTCTTCAGCATTGCAGCTTGCGCTGTGAGAGTCTCATGCAGCGAATTCTGCTTCTGTTCGATGACTGTTGTGCGCTTGTTCATTTGCAATTGCAATTGCGTCATTTGCGCCTGCAGTTGCGTCAATTGCTGCTGAATCTGATAGAGCTGTGCTTGCAGCGTTTGTGGCGAGTTTGCGTCTTTGTCTTCGCTGCCGAACAAACCTTTGGCTTGTGCGGTGGAACCAAGAGTGGTGCAAAGAATTACAGACATGGCAAAAGCAGTTAGAACAGTTTGCCGTTTGAGCGTTGCTCTCACATCGATATTATTCACGCGCTTCTCTCTTTCTATGAATCAGTAAAATGCGCAAGACCGTCAATGGTGGCGCTTTTAGAACCATCGGTACAGGTTATCATGACAAGTAGGGGATTAAAAGGGGATGAAGACTAAAAGAAAGTCATCCACTTGTCATGAGCTTCGTCGGCCTGTCTCTCCGTGCACTTTAGCGCACGGGTTGATACCAATTGATGATCAAATACAACGCTGAGCCAGCGCTAAGCTACACTCCGATCGGAATGAATTTCGGCACCAGTCTGCGCCACTTCATCTTTTCGGCGTATTCTCTATAGCCATCACCCAAACTTTCAAGCAAGATTTTCTCTTCATACTTGGCGCGATTGAGCCACAAGGGTGCCACCACACAGATTGTAAACAGCACCAGAGGGATGGATGTCGATGCCAGAGAAGCGCCGAGAAGAGACTGAATGATTCCCGAATAAGCCGGGTGCATGACGAATTTCAAAAGTCCGTCACTCTTCACTTTGTGATCTTCGAGAATTTCCGCGTCGGTGGTGAAAGCTTCACCCAAAGAGATCCAGCCGCCGATCATGAAGATCAGACCGCTAATCAGAACCAGTACACCTAACCAGGAAATGATCAAGGTAATGCCGGTTGGTTCACCCTGGCCCAGTGTTACCAGTGGATGAGCCCAGTCCGCCTTGATCACATCGGAGTACATCAAGAAAGCAGGAATCAAACCGAAGATAGTGAGTACCGAGGCATACTGCGGTGCTCGTTGAATGATGAAGTTCTTTTCGTATTTGACACCAGTTCCGCGGCGGATAAATGCTTTGGTCAATACCGGTGCTGCGATAACTGCGCCTACAGACACCAGTGCGACGGTCACCAAGGTTGGGACGTTGAAACTCACTTAGTTATCTCCCTTTAAAGAGAACAGAGTCGCCGGTAAACCGGGATCACTTTTGAAATTTTGCCAGGAACTTTCTGAAGACAGCTTGCCATCTTCATAGTCGTACCACTCTACAGGCAGGTAGCTATTTGCGTCAACGAAAACGCGTTTGAACAATTGAGACTGTGTCTTGTCTGTATATACCTCGATCAAATGCGAAGGTTGGTGCCCGAGTCGTTCAGACACTGTGTGAGTCGTAATTTTCGCAGTCGCACCGTTATCGAGAAATTTCTGCAATGCGTGTGCAAGCGAACCAAAATCGGAATCCACCATTGGATATCCGTTTACTGATCTGAGAAATTTCGAATCCGGTGCCAGAGTGATCATGGATGCGAAAATGCCGAGCCCGGGTGCTTTTCCATGCACTCGACCATCTGATTGAAGAACAGCGACCGAACCTTTTCTCTTTCCTTCAGTGAAATAGAAATCACCTTTCTCGATTACATTCCGGTCGCCTTTGAGAGCGCTCATTTTGTAACTGAAAGAGTAGGCATCAAGCGTGTCTGCAGCTGCGATCATTTTGTGGACAAACGAATGTCCATCAGTGAATGTGGCAACCGGAGTCGCTTTTGCATCGGAAAGTGAACTGATCAGTTGACCTTTGCCGTGGTTGGTATCGTTCGCAATTACCGCAGTATTCGAGCATGTAGTTACGACTGCAATTAAAGCCAAAGCTGCAGTGATTGATTTGTTCAATTGCATATTTGCCTCTTTGATCTGAAACTTACGCAACAGAAAGGAAATTAGCGAGCACCTTCAACCCGTTTTTCATCAGACTCGAGAGGACATTTCCAAAGTCTGTAGAGTGCATTGAGAACGGTTTCCGCGGGTTGAGGCAGGATGTCGCCCGGCGCCACTTCGATATCATCGAGCATGCGTCTCATCCAGAGGGCATGACGAGTATGCGGGCGCGAATGATGTCTGAGCCATTCCAAGCCGTCTTCTACTTCTTCTTTTGTGTAGTCGGCGGCGTGATCGCTGAAATACTTTTCGAAAATTTCCAGTGTTTGACGAGCATAAGCCGTCGCTGCTAGTTCTGCCGTTACGACGGCGAGAACTCCGTCTTTGTGATTCGGACTTTCGCACCATCTGCGCATCACCTGGCAGAGATGATGACTCGCTTCGTTCAGAATATCGGTCTTCAATTGCTCGTCTGTGATGCCGGCGAGATGGCATTGCTTGACGTACATTTGCTGATAGGTCAGCTCTTCATCGGCCAATTGGCTGAACAGCTTCTTGCCGGCATCCATGTTTTCCGGCAACGAGTCTCTAACAAGTGCGATATTGCGGGGCAACTCTCTGATAAATGGCCAGAGGCTCAGACAGATTTCACTTCCCAGAGGAATGACTGTT
>DTSE01000117.1 GCA_012965515.1 Candidatus Melainabacteria bacterium
GAAGCTTCGGTATTGCCCAAGTGCCCGACGAGCGCTTGCACGGAAGTGTCATCTGACGAGCGTTTCAATACTTTCTTCACATCTTCCGAATCAGCTTTCTGCCCGTAGAAAGACTGGTCCTGTATTGCAATTGCAAGCTGCCTGCCACTGATGTAGCCTTTCTTGACGGCCAGAGATCCCAAATTGATTCTTTCTCTGGCTGGAAGCGCTTGCTGTTCTGCAAGCAAGTCATCGACTTGCTCCTGGCTCATCAACTTGGATGCAATCAGGTAGTCTTTCAAGCCAAACGGCGTTTTGTTTTTGAAGCAGTTGACCAAGAAAGGAATTTTGGCAAAGAGCGGATAGATTGCTTTGGCTTGTTCGAGTGACCGCAATTCTTCCATCAGCTCTTCCATGGTCAGCCGATCTTGGTCCACCAGGCGGTGACACAAAGCATTCAATTGCGAGTAACTATCGACAGAACAAAGAACGAGATTTCTGCGCTTGCTTCCGTCCAGACCCGCTTTTAACTTAATTCCAAGCGTGGTCAAAACAGGAACAGCTGTCATCAAAACTTGCTGCGAGAGATCGGTGCTCTCTTCGACAAGCTCGCTGGAGCGCCCCAATGCATGCTTAATATGACGCGCCAGAGAGGGAGAATGATCGAAAAGTTCGGCGTGACTTTCAAAAATGTGCAGACTCAAGATGCCAGTCAAAGAGTCTCGAACGATGGCAACAGCCTGGTCGAGTTTAAGAAACACCATGGCTCCCTGCATCTGCAGGAGGTTTTTTGCAATCTGCGCCGCCTCGATGATCACTTCTGCAGTAAAGAGAAAACCTGTTTGGGTAACGTCGATCAAGATGGCGTCGAATAAATGCTTACCATCCAGCAAACCCTGCAACTCCGCCAGAAGGTCCGGTCCAAACTTGAGAACCATGGTGTTCTCCTGCAGTTCAGCAGGGGCGAGTTGGGTTGTAACTGCTTCAGTCACCTCTAGCACAAGCAAATCCTCGGGTTTGTAATCACCGCCAAAGCGGGGCGCAACTAGAAACACCCCTTCAAGAGTTTCTTACCACTTTTATTGAAATAAAATCCGGCAGATAACATAGCGAAAGTGCAATGAGGTTAAGCCTGACGCTAAACTGTTTGTGTTCAGGTCGGAATTTGTGCTTTTGAAAGCCGGAAAATCTTATTTAGAACTGCTTTTACCGTCCAGTTTAGCGGCGCTCTCGCTCACGCTCGGTGCCCATGCCTTTTGGGCGGATGTTGCGCGGGCGGAAACAATCACCAGCGCCCGTTCCAAACACAGAGTGGCCAGCCATCCGACTGTCTCGACCGGCAAAAATCCCAACCGAGAGGGGGCGGCAAAAACACCGCCAGAGCCGCCTGAGGTGTCACCAACTCCTGTACCGGTTCCCATAGCCAAAGAGAAACTCGAATCGGACGCAGAGCTGATGAAAAACGCGCCGGTTAAGGATTCTGAGCAAACCGTGCGCCAGTTGTTCGCCGATGGAGTGGAATTGCTGAGGAAAAATCGGGCATACGAAGCCCGAGAATGCCTGGAGAAAGCCGCCTACCTGGCGCCTCGCTCTGCCGGAATCCACTGCAATTTGGGTCTGGCATACCAAAATTCAGGCAATATCAACAAAGCAATCGGCGAATTCGAAACCGCGCTAAAACTTAGCTCTTCCATGCCCGAGGCCACGCTCAATTTAGCCGGCTGCTACCAGAGCGTCGGCGATAACGAAAATGCCATCAACTGGTACGGAAAATACCTTGAGGAAAACCCAAAATCTGCGCAGGCACAGCAAGTTTCAGACATAGTTGAGGCGCTTAAGAAATCGCTGGGCAGAGTAGAATCCGATCCGCACGGACCGGATTACTATTCGAGTATTTCCAAAGAAGGCATCTACCGCTGGGCTTCAGAGCGCATGCCGTTGCGCATTTACATAGAACCAGGCGCCGATGTAATGGGCTATTTCGCACGCTTCGACGACGTTCTTATGGAAGCTTTTCATGAATGGTGTAAGGCTACCGGAGGCAATGTTTCCGTGACCCGAGTGACCAATCAAGCCCAGGCTGACATTTTTTGCAGTTGGACAAGCAACCCGCAAGAGGTCACCGTCTCCGGCACACAGGGGGAAAGGGGCTCTGCGCGCATCATTGCCAAAGGCAACAATATTCTGCGAGCCACGCTAAAAATACTCACCAAGCCATTTTTGGAAGACGGGTATTTGAGCGACGACGATATGAAGAAAGCCTGCTTGCATGAAGTTGGGCATGTTCTCGGGTTGCAAGGGCATTCAAACAACAATCACGATGTGATGTTTTTCACTGTCGATACATCCACAGTCTGGCCGGTTTTGACAAAACGGGATAAGGCGACAATGTCTAGGCTGTACGCCCCATTTGTCAAGAAGCCCGAATCAGCGTCTGCGACAAAATAAGCGGCGTTTTGCCCTATCTTTCCAAGATAAACTTCTCAACCTATCTGGCTCAGGCCTCGTCCGGCTATACTGACCAGGTCAAAAACCTAAGAATGTGCCATCGCAACAACTTGGAGTTACAAGTGAATTTGCAAACCAACAAACAATCGAGACCAACAAGCAAGCAAAAAATACTGGCAGCGTTTTGCGCCGGTTCGATTTGCGCTTCTGCTCTTTCTGTTTTGATTTCCACGCCTGCTGTTTTGGCCCAAGAAGAAAGAGGCAGCAGCACCGCCCGTGGTGGCAGCGATATCGCTCCCGGCACAATGCTCAAAGGAAGTGCGACTTATACAGTGCCAAAGGGCACGCCGTTCAAACTAAAGCTGACTCAGGTTCCTACCAACGGACTGCGTTTGCTCGACAGAGACCTGGACGGAAAGCTCCTGCCGGCGCAACTTAATGACGAAATCTGCGCAAAGGTTTCCGAAGACATTTACATTGACGATCACAAAGTAATTCCGGAAGGCACTATCTTCCACGGAAAAGTCAGCCGCATTCACGACCCCAGACGCTTCTACCGGAAAGGCTGGCTGGAAGTATCTTTTGACTCATTGAAAACTCCGGACGGAAGAAGATTTGCTTTCAAAGTCGACGCAGACAACTTCAAGAAATCGACTGCAAAAACCAAACTGGCGGGCACCGGTCGTATTCTCTCGCACGCGGCTGGTGGAGCCATTGTCGGAACACTGGTGGCATACCAGTTGACCGGCGGAATGAAAGGGACTGCTGAATCCAAAGGTATGAACCTAGCTGTCGGTGCCGCTGCCGGCGCGCTCATTGCCGGAGGTTATGCGGCTTATGAGAAAGGACCGCGGGCAGTGCTCGAACCGGGCGACGACTTGAATATGGCAATCGACAGCGATTTGCTCATGCCGGCTGCCGTCGAACCTAAGGTCAGACCAAAAACCTACACGTTGGAAGGTCTGGATATAGACATCAAAAAGGTGAAGACCAAAAAGGATAACTTGGGCGGTGGCTGCTACTTCAAGGTCATTGATGTGTCCATCGACAACAACACGGATTTGACACTCAACGCCATTGATTGCTATTTGCTCGACAGTGAAGGCAATAAGCATCCACTAACGGCAGGGTTGGAAGAAGATTCCGAATTCATCTTCCATGTAGAGCCGAATTCAATCAGCCAGCACAAACTTAGCTTTAGAGTTGATTTTCCACAGCTGAAATACACTCTCGTCTGGCTCGATCACCGCTCACGCCGTGTTTGCTACAAACAGCCATTGCCGCTCTAAAAGTACTTATCAGTCCTTCAGCATTTGCCAAAAAGTGTTAAGCACACCGGCCGGCGGAGAAGCTGAAAACGCTTGCCTCCCAAGGAAGATTACGTCCTTCTAAGTATTTCTACGAAGCCCAAACGCTTGACATCGGTCTCAGCCGCGCGCATATTAGGAATCCGCAGCCTTGGTGTTTTGGCGCGCGATCCTGTTTTTACAAACTATTACTACCACTGGCGACAACCATTTATGGCGTCACCCCCGACCAGAGTCGTCGCAATGGCCACTTTTGCAGCTTAGAAAAAAAGAAAAGCATTCAGCTCAAATCGGTCAGCTAAGACTCCAAATATAGAACTGAAAGGAATCGTCGAGAGACATTCCGGAATTCTGTCGCGTGCCACCCTGAGCGCGGATTTGGTGATTTATCATGTACAGCGATCATAAAAGAATAAAACAAGCGTCACTGCTAGGGCAGGTACTCACCACCGCTGGTATCGTCGACGTGGAAGTAGTCTCCGAGACCTACTCGTCGAGTGACCGCGATGCAGAAGAGATGGGACGCATGCTCTTGCATGGTGGATTCCTTGCTGATGCGGATCTACGTGCAGCAATGGAAGCAGTGAAAGAAGTCGAATCAGGAAATCTGACACCCGACCAGGCTGCTTACGCGCTGAAATTTGCTTACGACAATTGCCTGCCTTTTCCGGCCGCGCTGGAAAGCACAATCATGCAAGCAATTTCCGTGGTCAACCCAAACCTGCTTGGCGAGCTGTTCTTAGCCGCGCATTTGGTAAGTGAGTTTCAACTGGCCGTTGCGATGGATCAAGCGCGCGATTGCGGTCTTACTTTGGGCAGAGTTTTGCTGCTCACTCAAATCATCACTGTTCCAATCTTGGAAGCTGCAGTCGAATTGCTGCGTATGGTAAGAGATCAGCAGCTGTTCCTGAATTCAGCAGCCGACGCACTGAGACTTGTTGCCTTTGAAAAGTCGACCTTGGAAGAGGCATTGAAGTCCGTTGGCATGGAAAACCAGCCTGAAGAAACAAGACCGAAGTTAGGCGCTCTGCTTACGGGTGCTGGACTGATAGCCGATTTCGATGCCATCAATGCTGCAGAAGTCGGTTTGGAAACTTGCAAACCGATCGGGCAGGTATTTCACGAATGCGGATTGGTTACCGCGCTCGTACTGCGCGCCGCACTCAAACTTCAGCAAATGATTGAGAGCGCTCTGGTCAGTGTCCAGCAAGCTTTCGAATTGCTCAGACAAGTGCATAATCTGCAATTGCCACTGGAAGACTTGATGAAAGAACTCGGGCAACTGAAAGCGAAAATGCTTTCACTGCTAATGCAATCTGGTGCGGTCACTCAAGACGAAGTCAGCACAGCAGCAGGCTTCTACAGTGGTGAAGCGACAGATGTTTTGACCGCTCTCGTGCAATCTCAAACTCTGACGCCCCAACTAATGCGAGATACCGCTCGCTGCGTTTCGCTGATCGAGAGCGGCAAGGTCAAATGGGAATTAGCGACGATGGCAATCTTGTACTGCCGCCGCACCGGCTCTGACTTGCAAGATGCACTATCGAGCGTTCAAGCCGAAAGCGCACAACGCTTGCGCGTCTTAGGTCTGTCACCGGCGATGGCTGGATAACTGTTTACAAACTCTGCAAATGAGCAGATTTGTTTTGACCTCCGTTCGTTCTCATGCATAATCAGTAAGTATTGTGACCACAGTCTGATTACCTTTCGTGCACAAATAGTCAAACGAAATGACACCCAGTATCATCAGCAGTGAATTCTTCAGCGCCGCATTCAGCTGCGTCGCGTGGCTGTTGGCGCTGCCATTGGGTATTACTTTGACCGCCGGTCTTGCCGGTTTTCAGAATAATTCGCAAAATAATGCGGGCCCGCCCCGCATCTAGTTTCCATTTCTCTTTTTAGCTTTTTCACCTGGTGTTGCGCAGCAACATTCGCTTTCGCTTTCGTGCACTTTACTCGAAAGCGCTTTCAGAGCGGGTTGCCGGCACGCACGTAAACAGGGATGAACAAGCACTAACCACATATTCAAATTTATTTGGAGGATTTTGTCATGCATCCTGCCGATGCCTTTGTGCCGCAAATGCTTGTCGCACACTTTCTGATGGCGGTTCTCGCTGGGCTGGCGATTGCCGCACCTGTTGGACCGATCGGGATTATATGCATAAAGAGAACATTGGATTATGGCTTTGCACGAGGTTTTGCCTCCGGGCTAGGAGCGGCAATCGCTGATGGCTGTTACGGCTTAATTGCCGCTGTTTCCATGACCTCGGCCCTTTCCCTCATCAGTCCGCACGCCACGTTGATGAACACTTGCGCCGCCCTGGTCTTGTTCAAGATCGGCATAGACACAGTACGTTCAGCGCCACGAGACAGTTCCCAAACTGCGGCCGAAAACGAAAAGAAGGGATTGTTCTCCGCATTTCTCAGCACCCTCTTCCTCACGTTTCTCAACCCGATGACCATCATGTCTTTCATAGCGGTTTTTGCCACTGTTGGAGTAAAAGAATTGGAAGCCGCCAAAGAAAGCACACTCATTATTGTGCTCGGTGTTTTCCTCGGCTCTCTTCTATGGTGGCTCGTCCTTTGCGTACTGGTTTCAAAAGCACGCGCAACACTAAGCAAAAATTCGATTCGCACAATCAACCGAATTTCAGGGGTCGTGGTGATTGGCTTCGGCGTGCTGTGCCTGAGCAAGCTCTGGCACTAGATATAAGCTTCAATCCTCTAATTGCGTCCGCAAATCATGCGCCGGTGGGCGAAAGAGCTACAAGGTCAAGGCGTTAACACCTTGGTAACATCTTCCGCTCGCGCCGGACGTATATGTAAGGGACCGGCTCCCCCGGTCTCCTCCGGAACGCAACGTTACTACCTGATTAGAGGACACTCCGATGGCTAACCTCGAAACACAGCGCGAAACAGAAGTGGCTCGCACAAACGCTCAAGTTGAAGCTCCTTCTGGTTCAACAATTGATGAAGCCGGCAACCGGGTCGTAATGGATGCACGCAACACTAGCTCCAGCACTACGGCTGCTGAATTGCCTCCACTTTCAATTGAAGCGGTCAATTATGCGCAAGCGAACTTCAACCGCATGGACGGAAACGGCGACGGACACGTCAGTGATTACGAACTCGACGGCTATATCAAAGCCAACGAACGCACGATGAGTGAGGCGGAGAAAAAGCTCGTATATTCTATTAAGGACCACAGGTCTAACCTCGAAGAAGCAAGCAATGATGAATGGCTTGACGAGAATGACGGGTTCACCAAGCAGGATTTGGCAGCAGCAAGGACCGGCGCGACAGCTTCCACTACCGGTGAAGGTGTTGAGGGCGACAAAACCAGCGGCGACCTGCGCCCAGCCCTGAATTATGTCAACAAGAATTTTGAAAAAATGGACGGTGATGGCGATGGTTTCGTCAACAACGACGAAATCAGTCAATTCATGGCGAACAACGAGTTGAGTGCCGACGAGCAACGGATGCTCAATAACTTGCAATCCAATTCGGCTTCGGTCGAAACTGGTCACAATGACGGACCCAATGCTCCGCAAGGAATCAGCAAGAAGGACCTGTCGAACGCAAACGAACAAATCAACAACCTAACCTTTGCAGTCGAAAACTTCACCGCCATGGACGCCGACGGCAACGGACATGTCACAACTGAAGAAATCACAGGCTACGAAAAGGCTCGAGGAGACTTAACGTCCCAAGAAAGACGAGCTCTTGCAGACTTGAAGAACAAAGTCGGCCATTTGGAAGAAGCAAACAATGATGAATTGGGCGACGAAGACAGCGGTTACACCGGTCACGATTTGAATGCTGCTCTCTCATCGATGGGCTCTTTCAACGCTAAAGGTCAAAAGGAATTCGATAAGCTCGAAACTGCAAAGCCTGCAGCCGCCGAAAAACCGGAAGAAACGCTGGCTCGCACACACACCGTTTCGAAGGGTGAAACGCTCTGGAAGATCTGTGCTGATGAACTGCGCCAGCGCAATGGCGGGCGCGCTCCAACCAATCAAGAAATAGTTGGCGCTGTCGATGCCGTCGTAAACTTCAACCCCAATTTGAGTCGCCACACGATTCAACCGGGACAAGAGATCAAAATTCCCAAAGACTTGAGCGCTCCGGCAGAGCGACGCGCAGAAACACAGCCTCCGCAACGCCGCGCAGAACCGCGCCCGGAACCTACCAACCCACGTGCAGAACTGCCTCGCGAAGAACCAAGAGTTCCAACCGAAGAGCCAAAACCGGAAGTAGTGGCAGCTAATCCAGCACCAGAGCGCGAACTGTCTGATCCGGATGTTCTCAGAAAGCATTGGGAAAACATCGACAGAAGCGGCGATGACAGAGTCAGTCGCGAAGAAATTCAAGCCTACATGCGCGTATATGAGCGACAATTGTCTGATAAAGAAAAGGCATCATTGAGCCGAATGGCTGCTCGTGAAGGCAAGATTCAAGAGCTTGTCAACGACGAACGCGGCGACGAAAACAGCGGTATGTCCAGAAACGACCTGAGACAAGCGGAACAAATGCAAGCCGCAGCCAAGCATCTGCTCACTAGAAACCTTGACGTAATCAATCGCAACGGCGACAGATTCGTTGATCGCAATGAGATTACACAAGCCCTGATGACTCGCGATATGCCGCCGCAAGACCGCGCCATGCTCAACTACCTGAGAGCTTATTACTCTAAGTTCCAGGAAGGCGCCAACAACGAAAGAGGTGACGAAAACAGCGGAGTATCCATCCAAGATCTTCAGTATTATGCAAATCTTGTTTAGGTCTAATTCCAAACACAAGTTTCCAATCCACAAAATAAACACATAAAATGAGCCGGATGAGGTAAAACAATGTTTTCCTTATCCGGTTTCTTTCAATGTTTGAACCACAATTAGTTATAGACTTTCTAAATCCGGCGCCTGGTGCACACGTGCTTGATCTGGCGACTCATCACGGCGACACTGCAATTGCCCTTGCAGAAGTTGGCTGCGTTGTCACTGCAATAGATTCTTCCGAGAAATCGATAGACAAATGCAACGAGATCCTGCGGGAGAAAAACATCTCCAGCGTGACTGCATTGGTTATGGACGCGGAGAATCTGTCGTTCGGAGAAACCAAATTCGACGGTGCCACATGCCGTATGGCGATGCATCATTTTGACGACGTTCCGCGGGCTCTCAGGCAGATTGCAAACATTCTGAAGGAAAATGCCCCTGTAATTATCGGCGACGCTATATCGCCCGATAATCGCGCTCTCGGTGACTTTCTGATGAAGATTGGGCGCCTGCGCGACTCCACATTCAAAACTTTGTTTACGGTCGATGACTGGAAAAAACTTCTGGAAGAAAACGGATTGAACCTGGTCGATTACAAACTCGAGAAAGACACCAGAGATGCCACCAGATGGCTGGAACGCTCTCCTTTATCAGACGAACAAAAACAGCGTATTCATCAGGCTTTCGTTGATAGCACACAAGAAGCCAAAGATTATCTGCAAGCAAAAATTGTAGACGGAAAAATTGTCGAGTTCACCGACGACAAAATTTTGATCAAAGCCGTGAAATTGTAGGGGCGATGCCATGCATCGCCCGGGTTTTCGTGGGGTCGCATTGCATGCGACCTCATAATTTGGGCGCGTGCAACGCGCCCCCACGCTAGATCCGCAAACAAAAAGACCGCCGGTGGGAGGCGGTCTTCAATGCGTGTGTGGTGTTTCTCGTCCGATAGTCTGCCTGACCGGCGGAGAAGGTGTTTTTTGAATTAGGCGGCTTGCAGTTGAACGTCGTAGTTCAAGCGGACAAAGTCGTACTCGACGCGGATAGATACTGTGTCGCGGGTTGCGAATTCCAATCTGACGCGTCCAAGCGAGCTAGTCGAGTATTCAGACCAGTGGCGCGGAACGGATACGATTACGTTTTCCGGACCCCACTCTTCAACGTAGGCTTTGAGGACTTGGCAGAGCTTTTCTTCGTCGCATGAGTTCTTAAACATAATTCCCACCTGTTTTCCAAAAAATCGTGTCGGCAACTTCGCTGTTCGTGCCATCACTCTACGGCGGTGGTCAGGCATTTCCAATTGGGGAAAATCCCCCCGGCTTCGTAAGTCTCCCATGCTGGAAAAGCCCAACTGGTGAGGCCGGTTCGTCAAACGGCAGCCTGGGAGCTCTTCCGGCTCAGCTTTCAGCCCCGAGACGTTTCACCCAAAAGCCTCACCATTGCTAGATTTCCGGCATTTCGCCAGCACCGGCACACCCTCAGGTTCGTTCCGGGCGAATATTAAAAGCTTCTATCTGACAGTAATAAAAAATTGGCAGGTGAACATGGTTCATGAACTCTAAAGTTAACGAGCTTTCTTAGGAGTTCGAGTTTTGGGTTTAGCTTTGGCAGCAGCTCCTGCAGGCTTTGACCTGGTACCACCTTTCTTCGAGGTATAGCTAGGGACTGGTTCCAATACAGCTCCACCTTTGCTCTTCGATTTTGAGGAAGATTCGGTTCTTTGTCGCTTAGCTACGAGTTTAAAGCCCAAGCTCTCCTTAAAAACATCAAGAAGCGAACTCTTTACCGTACGAGAGAAAGTTTCGGTCATGGCAGCATTACTTTCGGTGGAATCCAAAATCTGCTTGTAGCGAAGCGATCGCTCTTTAAGGCTCAAGTTCTTGCCGGTGATCTCGCATGCCAAGCTAAAAGGAGTTGTGTGGTAGAGGATTTCAACCTCCGGCTCCTCTGAATCGAATGGAAAGTCCCGCATAAACTTCATGAGCGTTTTATCCGCTTCAGTTTCAGTCACGGAATGGAACTCAAGCAGGCACAACCGCACCTGCATCCAGTATCGGGCTCTCGATTCTCTTTCCTTCTTACTAAGCAAATTTCACAACCTCACTTTCTTACTATTATCCAGAACTAGAAATGCTTTCGGCGTATGAAAACTGATCTGATCGTAGTTTTCCCAGACTCTCCGATTTCTGTAGCCTCCAGATACGGGTCCTACCACTAAGTCATACCAGCCAGTTGCGCCACGATTGCTTTCTCCTCCTTCAACGCATGCTCTTACCAAATTCCAGAAATCTTCGGTATCACTCGCCGCTCTCACAAACCAGAGTGACTCAAGCCTGGAAAGCTCGTCTCTGCTTACCACAAACTTTACAACTGCGGCATTTTTTTGTCTGTGTCTGGCACGTCGAGATGCAAATGACTGTGCTTGCACCAAATTAGTGGTCGTGTAGAATCCTCGTCCAAAATCCGATGAGTCCTTCAGCTCAGAGCGCAGATTCGATCCAATATCGAATCTGCGCTCTGAGCGGTGGTTCCATGGTAGAGCGTTATGTCTGGGTTGTTCCAGCTGTTCGATGAGAAAACGCTAGCGAGCTTCATTTTTGTAAAACTCTGATCTGGTCTTAGGGTCAGCGTCGTTGCATTTTACAACTCTACTTCGACTTACGCACTATCAGTCCAAGCGATGTTGTCGTGAAGCCTGAAATTAGGAGCTTCAAGTGCGGGAGCGAGAAAGGTGGAACATCAATGTACTGATCGACTTTCTCATCGCCCGTGCAGAGGTTTAGTGGAAAAACCTCATGGCCAGCCAAAGCCAATTTTCTCAAAAGGCTCTCTATGTCTCTTCTTCGGAAAAGACAAGTCCCGTGATTATCGACAGTATCCACATTGCTGTCGAGGTTGAATTCTGTTGTATGAACAATCACACCACCTGGCTTTACGCAATCTAAGCTGTTTTCAATGAAATTCAGCCCCTTCTCAATCGAACCCAGGTGTTCTAAAGCGCATGAGGACCAACAAAAATCGTAACCGCTCAAATCGGATGGAATTGAATTCATATCAACAAGCGCATGTTTCACATGCCGGTCAAATCTTTCACGATCAACTATATTTCCATCGAAAAGCATTTCTGCAGAAACTGCGCATTGCATGGAAGCAGTCCAGATCTCAGCAATTTCGGGCGGCGCATCAGTGGCCAAAACATCAATTTCAAGGCTGGCGAAAAACGATGGCAAAGGTTCTTGCCCGGTACCAAATCCGATACCAGAGCTTCCACTTTTGAGAACCCCAGATTGCTCCAGCGCAGACAAAATGAAAACAAATTCCCATAACTTTCTGTATTTCTGCGGCTCTTTATTCAGCCTTTTGCACCAGGTCAGGTACTCGTCACTTTCAAATTGACTGGCCGTGCACAGCTGCGAAACAACGCTCTTGAGGGTGGGAGTAGAGAACTGCAGTTCGACCACATTATCTTCAGCCGGCTCCAGTAAAAATTCCGGGATGACATACTGCCTTTCCGAATTCTCGAATGCATTGCCAAAGTCAGTCCGATCGATGGTTGAAAGTCCATACAGCAGCGGCTCTATACAATGTGGTCCTCTAATTTTCTCTGAGGCAATTTTAGGATGTGGGGAAACACCATCATGTACTCCACTCAAAACAAAATGAACTAGAGGATTAGCCAGCAAACCGTCTGGCCTAGGATGCGGCAACTTGGAAAAATAGTACTTCGAATCGAAAAAAGGATGAGGATTACAACCCATCGAATATCCCGCAGTTGCGTAATGCACGAGAGGATTCAAATCAGCATCATCGAACAGCTCGCGATTCTCCCGCATGTAGAAAGCAGAATCAAACATCGGATGAGGGTTCTTCCCCTCCATCCAGCCTTGATTCAGGTAATGGAAAAATGGAATTATCGAGGACCGATCGCCCGGTCTAAACTGCTCTAGATAAAAGTTGCAATCGAATAATGGATGAGGACTGCGATTTTCTTTGGCACCAAATTCGATGAAGTGAATGAGCGGATGTATAGAGGCGCCATCCAGATCCGGATAAACTTCCAAATAATAATCGGCAATGAAAAGCGGATGAGGATTGAGCTTTTGGACAAAACCAAAAAGGAGGTAGTGTTCAATCGCCTGATCACCAGAAAGTGGCGCCTTGAGCTGAGTGTTATAATACCGCTCGTCGAATAAGCCGGATTGCCTCAATTTCATCAGAGATTCGGCAATCATAACTTGCTGTCCTGTGCTCGAAAGATAGCTTGCAATTGAAAAAGCAGATCTAAAGGCAATTCCGATTGCTCATAAAATCGCTGCTCCAAATGCGAATCCTCATTATATCCCATTCGAATTCGTGACCGAAAACCTCACAACGATTACCAAAGACTGGCAAATCTCAAGACTTCTTGAGGAGTTACCGGAATATACGACTGAACTCGGCATCTGCTTGACCAGGCTCACATACTTCGTGTATTGCGGTCGCCAGGATTTGCTCGATTTGATGCCCATTTCGTCGCTATTTTACCGAACGTCCTTTCTTGTTTGGTTGCACGAACATTCTCCAGTCGAATACCAATTTCCACAGGAGTGGATGCCTCAAATTGACTTGAATTTGCTCGATGTTCTCTATAAAGGAGAATTAGTCGAATGTGCAAGTGCAAAACTAACCAAGCTTGACGTAATACGATGGCTACTCAGCCCAGCACTGAATGGCAGTCTAGATCTGAGCAATGAAAGCGACTGCAAGCTTCTGTCAACATTTGGAGCAGCCTTTTTCAGATCACATAAACATCTGACCTTATCCGGAGATGTACAAAGAGAAGCATCAGAAGTCACGGACATTAGTTCGCCTGATCTGGCGATCCCAATAAACAAATTGGCGCATTGGATTTGGCGTTCCCGGAAAGATCTGCAAAATGCGTTTCCTCTCCAAACCTTGTATAGCCAGGCTCTCTATATGCACTGGTTGTTGTCTTCCGGAGTTGAACAGTTAAATCTAGCATCATATGCGGTGCGCCAATTTGATCGCGAACACTTAAATGGACCATCTCCTCTCTTTCCAGCAATGAGTAGAATTGCTCATCTAATGTGGCAATCGAATCCTGACTATCCGGCAGAGAAAGACGACAAGCATGCACAGGCGAATTACGCTGATTGGTTCAAGAATTGCGTGTCGGCAGAATTTGGAGTCGCGAAATCCGTTGCTGATGTTCCTACGATGAACATCTCAAACGTTGAGGACCGGAATCACGTTGAATGTCTTAAGGTAACGGAACATAAGTTGAATGGACTAAACATTCTAGGTGCAATGTCTGGAGATTTTGGTCTGGGAGAACACGCACGCACAACCGCCATGGCTGCGTTGAATGCTGACATTCCAACCAGTCTAATCAGTTTTGCGAATATTCAATCCGAACACAACTACAATGACAATAGCTTGAATTCAAACATTAGCAACACAGCAAATCACAAAGCTACAGTGTTCGTAGGTGCTCCATATTCGCTGATACCGCAGCTTTCTCGCACGTGGGACGCGCTGCACACTGACAGTTACAAAATCTATTTCGGAGCCTGGGAGCTTGAGAACCTTCCACCGATTGACAAAGAGCAAATCGAGTTTTTCTTTGACGAAGCTTGGGCCCAATCGCGCTTTCAGTACGCGTGCTTAGAAAAGCAATTAAGAATGCCGGTCACATATATGCCGCTAGCCATTCGTGAAGCGCCGGCAATAAAGTTCCAGAGATTTCAATTCGGGCTGCCTGAGCGGCGTTTCCTCTTTCTCTATACGTTTGATGGTTCATCAGGATTGTCGCGAAAAAACCCTTTCGCCTCAATCGAATCATTTCGCGCTGCATTTCCTAACGGGAGTGAACCTGTCGGTTTGGTTCTAAAAACCAAGAACATCTCGAATGAGCCAGCCGGAGCCCTATTGCGTGAAATGGCCAGTAACGATTCTCGAATCTTCCTAATCGAGGCAAATTTTTCAAAAGAAGAAACGTATGGTCTGCAGTCAGTTTGTGATGCCTATATCTCACTCCATCGCGCAGAAGGTTTCGGCATGACAATCGCCGAAGCGATGTTGCTTGAAAAGCCAACCATTGCCACCAATTACAGCGGAAATACCGATTTTTGCTTACCTGATACATGCTGCTTAGTTGACTACAAGCTTATCCCCATCGAACCAGGGGAGTATCGCTTCAGCGAAGGGCAGAAGTGGGCCGATGCGGATATTGATTCCGCAGCGGCCCATATGCGAAATCTTGTATCCGATAGGCAACTTGCTGCGCGCATCGGTATGGCCGGCGCGCAATATGTTCGTGATAATCACTCTCTGGCTAGCGTCGGGGCTCGAATGAAGAGCCGAACAGCCGAAATAATGGCGTTACTAGCTTAAATGTAAGCACTAGTTGCTAAGGGTTTTCATCTCTATACTTTGGTGAAAGGCTGGCTAAAAGGCTCGGCCCGTGGCAGGGCTCAACCTTTACAAGTTTCACGAAGGAATCCATGTCAGTAGACAAAAGCCTAGTATCCATCTGCTTACCGGTTTTCAACGGTTCCAAGCATTTGCCGAACGCAATTGATAGCGTTTTGGCACAAACCTACTCCAATTTTGAGCTAATCGTTTCTGATGACTGCTCGAGAGACGGTTCGCTCC
>DTSE01000118.1:0-2412 GCA_012965515.1 Candidatus Melainabacteria bacterium
AATCGAAACTTCCGGATTGCCTTGAGCGGTAGCACCACCGGCGATGACTGTAATTTTTGCATTTCCGGCCGGCATGTTAGGCACGATCGCATTAATCAATTGCGCATTGGATGAAACTACCGGCGCAGGGTAGCGGCCGATATAAACGCGATTATCCTGTGGCGTTGCGGAAAAACCGCTGCCTCGGATAGAAAGCGTTTGACCCGGCAAAAGCCTAATGGGATTGACCGAAGTCACTTTTGGAGAAGGTAAGACTTCCATAGGCAACACATTGCTGCGCATAGCTTGAATGGCTACGTACAGAGGGAACTGACCTTCCGGCATGTTCGGTGGCACGTACACGCGCAGCATTCGCCCATTGGACTCCATAACTTGAAGTGGCGCTGGTCCGAGCATCACTTCGTTTTCCGATGGACGCACACTGAATCCCATGCCGGCGAGTACAAGCTGTGCTCCGGCCATCGTGACACGCGGATTCAATTTGGATAGTTGCGGTGCACCAATCGATCGCAGTTCCCAGAAAAACTGGGCACCTTGCCTTCCAACACCTTCTATATGAATACGACTCTTGCCGGGCGCAAGTTGCGATGTCATATCCACATAAATCTGCGCGCTATTGAGAAAGGAATTCTCATCGCACAGCAGGCGCCCAAGTTCCTGCGCACCTGCTTGCAAGTTGGTATCACTTCCGCCGGATTGCAAAAACATTCTCACCCAGCTGAAGCCAGTGGAATTGATCGAGCCGTTCGTCAACACCAGCGCCAAAGGTTTGCTTGCATACTCCCGCGGCAATTCAATCGCGTCTTCGAACATTTGAATCGAAGCGCCACCATTCGCCGTATACGGACCTCCCGACGATATCACCACGCGAGGCAACTTCTTCAAGTCTTGCGCGTCGGCTGAAACGCCGGGAGTCGTAAACGTACAGATTAAGGCAGCGAAGATAGCGAGGAATTGTTTCCCCACGTCTTATTCCTAATATCCGCCGAACAGCTGTTGTCCGCCGTTGAAGCCCATACCGCCCATGTTGTAGTTAGCACCACCACCACGCGGCGGGTACCACGATGCTGCACCCATTTCAGTTTGCATTTCGTTGAAGTAATTCATCGACATTTGTTGACGGAACTTGTCGTCAGCACGAGCATCATTGGCAGCTTCTCTAACAGCGCCAATGTCATTGCCCATGTTTGCCATTGTGGTTTGTTGTGTTTGCTCCAATCTGGCAATTCTTGCTTGCAAGCTGCGGATGATTTGCAAATCGCGGGCGCGTTGCGCCTGATCTGCTTGCAACCATCTGCGCAGAGTTTGAACTTGCGAATCGGCATCTGCCTTCTTGGCACCTTTTAGTTTTTCAACTTCAGCGATTCGTTTTTCGGCATATAAACGGTATTGCTGATTTTTCGATGCGTCCATATTGGCTACATTCTCAGCACTTTGCTCTTGCATTTCGAGGTCTCTGAGTTGAGCTTCGTTGAGGCGGAGCATGTCGCCATCGTCACTGAACGCAGCTTGGTCGGCTTGTGTTTCACCTTGAGCATAAGCGGACAGCGTTATAGCGCAGCTGCTTGCCAGTGCCAAAGAGAAGCTGGTTGCCAGCAATTTTGTAAATGAGAAGCGCATACTAAATACTCCTTGAATCTCGGCATTTAATCTTCTTGCCGCCTACGGTGTCACATTATCCCATTTGTGCGGCGTCTTCTGTGTTTCCGGGTTGGGGTTTGTTGTAATTTCAGTATTAACTCTAAAGGCTGAGGGATTTGTGAGGATGGCAAAACGCCCCCTGACAATGGAATTCTGTAGCTTTTTATCCACGGAAATAGCCGGAAAGCTCCAAAGCTGGTACGCTTTACGGCCTAATATGCTCATGTGTCGTCAATTTTCAAGGTGCAGTCTCTATGACACTCAACCACAAACTTGCTTCTTTACTCCTGGCCGTTTCGTTCGGCGCTGCCGCGGTCACAATGCCGGCTCAAGCTGAGAATGCTCCGCCGCTTTCCATGGAAGAAATCCAGGCTAAGCGCAAGGAAGCACGCGAAACGCTTATGGTTCCTTCCCTCGAGGGCATCAGAGGTATCGCCTATCGCGTCGTCGGTTACAAGAATTATGAACCGCTGGAAAGCGAACTGGGCGGCATCTTGAAGGAAACAGGCGTTCCGCTCTTCGTTGCCACAAAGCTTAAGCCTGGCGATGCTCCTGTGGATGCGATTCTGCAAATCACCTTCTACAAAACGGCAAGCCACACTATAGCTGAGCTCTCGGTCAGGCAATGGGTGAGCCTCGTACGTGATCCTAAGTCAAAAGTACAAGCTGTTACCTACAGCGACAAAGTCTTCTTGTCGGCGCACGAACCAAAAGAAGCAGTGACCAAACTCGGTCAAGACTTCACCCGCGACTTCCTCAAAGCAAATTCGG
>DTSE01000118.1:2445-3988 GCA_012965515.1 Candidatus Melainabacteria bacterium
ATAAAAAAAAACAACAAAAAGCCGAAGAAAAGCGCCAAGAAGTAAGCGCCGCGTCCGTTGAGAAAAGAGCCACAAAGGCTCGCAATAAGCAATAAGCATTGGGTGGGCTGTTGTGGTTCACCCAATGTTCTTTTCTACTTAATACAATTAAGAGAAGGGAGCAAATCGACCAAATACAGGTGAGTAAGTTAGTACGTAAGCAGATCGAAAACGTAATGCCGGAATCTGACGTCTTAATTTCATTGGATAAAGTGTCGAAGTGCTACAAAGCACACAACATAAATGCCGTCAAAAACGTTTCGATTGACATCCGCTCCGGCGAATTCGTCGCCATCATGGGACCCAGCGGCTGCGGCAAAAGCACTCTGCTTAATCTTATCGGCGCAATCGATCGACCTGATTCAGGCTCAATCGTTTTTGATGGACAAACAACGACTCAACTTGACGACGAAGCACTGACTCGTGTTCGTGGTGAAAAAATCGGCTTCGTCTTTCAGGCATTCAATCTCTTGCCGACCTTTTCTGTGATGGAAAACGTCATGGTACCGATCGAACTCAACAAGAGTAAAGCTCAGTCTGCTGAAAAACGCGCCAAGGAGCTTTTGCAAAGAGTCGGACTCGAGAGTCGAGCACACTTTTTCCCGGCTCAATTATCGGGCGGTGAAATGCAAAGAGTCGCAATCGCACGCGCGTTGATACACGAACCAAAACTTTTGGTCGCAGATGAACCGACCGGCAATCTGGATACTCAAAATGGCGAAAAGATTTTGCAGTTGATCAAGGAGTTCAATCGCGATTTCAAACTCGGAGTCATCATGGCTACGCACAGCAAGGAAGCGAGTCAAACTGCCGATCGCTTACTGCAAATGCGAGATGGAACTCTCGTACAGAACGAGAGTACTTAGCGATGTCCGTTTTGCGCCTGTTTTATCCGTTTGTCATAAGAGATCTCATCTCCAGTTGGCGCCGTACTGCCATCACCGTCACAGGTATCGCCCTTGGTGTTTGCGTTTTTCTGGCAATTAGCATTGCCAATGAGACAGCGTTGAGCGAATTCAAGGAAACAGTGGATCTGGTTTCTGGAAAAGCGAATTTGGAAATCAGACCAGCGGCCGGAAATTACCTGGAGCAAACGATCCTTTCAAGCCTTGCACCACTAGGAAAAGAAGGCGTTGTTTACACGCCTTTGTTGCAAGCACATGCGGTCGCCGTGGGGGGAGACAATCCACTTGTGCAGGTAAACGGTATCGACACTTTGGCGCCCGCCGAGTTTGTTCAGACAAAAACAGACAACACGCAGAGGGAAGAATCCAGCGCATCCAAGGATGCTCGACTCTCTGCCGGCAATGAAAAGGAATCCACAGAGAGCAAAGAAAAAAACACATCAACATCCCTGCTCGAATTTGGCACCGCACTGATTGGAGAAAAACTCGCAGAGGAATTGAGACTTGATAAGGATAGCGAATTGCCTTTGTCTGTCAATGACAAAGTCGTGAAGCTGAAAGTGATCGGAGTGCTCAAATCGAAAGGACTCGGCAAATCT
>DTSE01000118.1:3998-15159 GCA_012965515.1 Candidatus Melainabacteria bacterium
AGCCGGGAAAAAGTGTGCTCGACAAATCTTTTAACGGTCAAGTTGTGGTTGTCGATATGGAAACTGCGCAGGATCTTCTCGATATCCCAGGAAAGATCACGCAGGTTGAACTCATCGTTCCTGAAAAGGTTTTCGCATCTGTTCAACAGCATCTTTCAGATAACATATCGCAACCTGTCACAGTGGATACTCCATCTGCGCGTGCTCGCACAGTCGAGAAGATGACTCGTTCATTTCAATACAACCTCACTGCGCTCGCATTCATAGCACTGATTGTAGGGATGTTTCTCATCTACAACACAATGACCATTTCAATTGTGCGTCGTAGAGAAGAGATTGGCATTCTGCGCACGCTGGGTGCGAACAAAATGAAGATTGCCAGTTTGTTTCTCTGCGAGGCAATTTTTTTCGGCATCGCAGGTTCTCTTCTGGGAGTCTTATCCGGTGTCATGTTATCCGATAGTGCGCTTACAGCAATTGCAGGAACGATCGAGCACTTCTATTTCAGCCATCCATTGGGATCTTCGACAATAGAACCCATAACTTTACTGAAAGCATTTGCGGTGGGAGTTTCACTAACAATAATTGCCTCCATTCCTCCAATCATCGAGGCAACGTCGGTGGCACCAGCAGAAGCCGCACGAAAAGGTTCTTACGAATCTAGAATCGTGCATTCAACAAATGGACTTTTGATTGCCGGCATAGTCGTATACATCCTTGGTGCACTGGCAACACTCGGCAAACCAATCGCGGGATTTCCTTTCTTTGGATATGCCGCCGCCTTTGCTGCGATTATCGGCACCGCTCTCATCATCCCGTTCGCACTCAATTTCGCCTTCTCAGTACTAAACCAAAACAAGTCGATAAAATCGCTATTGGGCGTGGAAGGCACCATATCCATGCGTGCACTCGCCGGTGCTCCAGGAAGAACAGCCGTCGCTGTTGCAAGCCTTATGGTAGGAATCTCCATGATGATCAGTCTTGCCATAATGATTTCGAGTTTCCGCAGCACGGTGGTGGCATGGGTTGAACAAACCTTGAAGGCAGATTTGTACATTCAATCGCAATCTCGCGCGGAGGGAAATAGAGAAGGCAAGATTGACGCTAAAGCCGCCGACATCATACGACATTTGCCTGGTGTCGCAGCTGTCGACGGGTTCGTAGAACACCGGTCAGTGGTCAACGGAGACCCGGTGCTAATCGGTGCCGGAGAGTTCGACGTACTGAAAAAATACGGGCGCCTGAGATTAGTCAACGGACAAAAAGGCAGCGCCCTGATTGAATCTATGGGATCGAACGACTGCGTCATTTCGGAAACTTTCTCAGTGCGTCGCGGTATCAAGACTGGTGACACCATCGAAATTCCAACGTTGCATGGACCGTTACCACAGAAGGTGGCAGGAGTCTACTACGATTATTCGAGCGACTTAGGTTACATAATCATTGATCGCAAGCAGTATCTGAAGAACTTCAACGACACAAAACTGACGAGCATAGCTGTCTTCCTCGCACCAAGCAGTGACGCCGAAGCCGTCCGAAAGAATTGCATCGATCGATTGAAGGGGACTTCATTGGTTCTCATTCGAAATAACAAAGAGTTGAGAACAGAAGCAATGAGAGTGTTTGACCGAACATTCTCTGTGACCTATGCATTACACACGATTGCAATCGCTGTCGCACTTCTTTCAGTTATGAACGCGCTTCTTGCGTTGACGCATGAGTCAAGGCGTGAATTTGCTATTCTCAGATACCTTGGTGCAACGCGTACACAACTTAGAAAAGTGGTTCTCTCCCAGGCAGTAATACTTGGAACCTGTGGGAGTGTTGCTGGAATCTGCGTCGGTTATGTTCTTTCTCTGTTATTGGTAAACGTCATTAACAGGCAATCTTTTGGCTGGACGATTCAGATGATGATTCCCTGGGATTTCATCCTTCAATCATCCGCTTTGGTCATCGTTGCAGCGTTGGCTGCCGGAATAATTCCGGCAAACGAAGCGGGGAGAACGAAGGCAGCAGAATTCGTGCGAAGTGAGTAGGATATGAGAAAGACAAATAATCCCTTATTTTCAAAAGTTATGGCAATGAGTTTTCGAAACCTCGTTTTACGTCACCGAACGATTGTGTTTGCCGCACTCACAGCTGCCACCATCTTCGTCCCGTTCGCACAGGCTGAAGTGACAGACAACTTTTACAAGAAGGCGTTGCCTGGATATAAATTCTCCTTTCCTCGCGATCATGCTTCTCATGAGGATTTTAAAACTGAGTGGTGGTATTACACAGGTCATCTGAAAAGCGAAGATGGGAACAAGTATGGATACGAATTAACATTTTTCCGAAGCGGTGTTTCGCCATCAGAAAAAAGTCAGTCAAAAGACAAAGACCATTCAAACGTTTATCTAGCCCACTTTGCAGTGAGCGATATCAACAACAAGAAATTCCACTTTTTCGAAAAGCTCACGCGCAGTGGACTGTCACTCGGCGCTGCAAGCAAATCCGTGCTGCACATTTACAATGATGGCTGGCGAGTCGATGAAGCAGGCGACGCAATGATGCTAAGCGCTGATGCGGAAAAGACGGGCATTAAGTTGCTTTTGACCTCGAAGAAGCCTCCAGTAATCCATGGCAAAGATGGTGTTAGCCAAAAGGCAGATTGCATTGGTTGCGCTTCTCACTATTACTCACTTACTCGAATGGAAACGAAAGGACTTCTTTTCATCGACGGAAAAGAAAAAAGAGTGACCGGTACTTCATGGATGGATCACGAATTCGGATCAAACCAACTCACAGAAGAGCAAATTGGCTGGGACTGGTTCAGTCTGCAATTAAATGACAATACTGAACTCATGTTGTATATGATGCGAAAGAAAGATGGCTCTCTAGACAAAAATTCGAGCGGTACTCTCATTCTTGCTGATGGAAAAGCTGAACATTTATCCCTCTCACAATTCAAAATCCGTTCCAAGTCAAAGTGGCTTAGTCCCAAAAGCAAAGGCAATTATCCTATGAATTGGGACATCGAGATACCTTCTAAACAAATCAAACTCCAAGTCAACGCAGATTTTGACAGCCAAGAACTTGTCACAAAGCGTTCAACCGACGTTACCTACTGGGAAGGCTCCTCTACCATCACCGGCACAAAATTGGGAAAACCGGTTACTGGTGAAGGCTACGTCGAAATGACCGGCTACTCGGAAACTTTCAAAAAGAAAATCTAAAAACTCCTGGGAGCGCGGGCGGCTCGCCCGCTTTTGAAATTGAGCAAACCCACCGTAATCACCATCCAGCCCGACAAGTTGTGGCAAATCACACTGAGATTTCCACCACTAATTGGAGTGCCAACAAATTGCTGGCTTTGGAACGGCGGCGACGGATTGACCCTAATCGATTGTGGATGCCCAAATCACGGAGAAGAGATCGTAAAGATCAGTCAAGACATCGGAGCGATAAAACGAGTCATCATCACCCATGCACACCCAGATCATGCAGGTGCGGCAGCAGCAATTTCCCGCGCATTGAACGTTCCAGTCTTCGCGCACGAAAAGGAAACAGATTTTCTCAGCGGCAAGAAAACCATTCACAACGAAACCGGTTCTCTTATATGCAGATGTGTTTTATGGTTTGCACATAACATTGGCTTTAACGTGCCTAAAGTCGAAAACCTCGCTCAACTAAAGGGCGAACAAGAAATCGAAGGGCTCCAGATACTGCACACTCCTGGTCACACGCCGGGAAGCATAAGTATCTTCGCTCCCTCAATTCAGTCGTTGTTTTGCGGAGACAACCTAGATAACTTGCACGGAAAACCAGCATTGGGCCAGCTATGGTGCACGCTGGACAAGGACACCCGCAATTCCAGTCTTGGCCAATTTGACAAGCTGGATGCCAACAGGCTTTTGGCTGGGCACGGAAGACCTTATGAATCCAACACTTTACCAACCGAGTTGAAGAAGTTAATCTCAACCACATCAATATGAGATGATTTACGAATGAGTATTTTCAAGTCAAAACCCTTCGTCATCTCAATCATCGTTTTCAGCTGCATTGCCGCCGGGGCGCTTTTGTATCGCGACATCTCATCGAAACCGTCGGACATCAGTACTGAAGCCGAACGGTACAGCGGAATTCAACAGCGAATTGTTGACACCAACTGCCCGAAGTGCGGAGGGAAATTCGAGAACGGTTTCTTGATTGACAGGACAAGAGGCTCTGTTCATATCAGTAATTGGGTTCAGGGAAACCCTAAGGTCGACACTTCCGGCGTCAACGACGAGCCATCATCCCCAGTCGTTACGATGCGCTGCAAAAGCTGCGGCTTTCTAGAATCGTATGCGAATTAATCGCACTCATAGCTCAACCGTAGGGGCGATGCCATGCATCGCCCGGCTCGACATTCTGAATGCCGCACTTTCAAAGAAATCTCCGAGAGATGGATTCGAACCACCGTTCCAACGTTCAAAGCGTCGTGTCCTACCATTAGACGACCTCGGAATATGGTGCCCGGCAGTGGATTTGAACCACTAACCTCCTGCTTCTAAGGCAGGCGTCTCTGCCAGTTGGACTACCCGGGCATATGGTGGGAGCGGCTGGACTTGCACCAGCGAAGCCTTGCGGCGACTGCTTTACAGGCAGGTGGCTTTGCTACTCACCCACACTCCCATACTCACGTTGAGAAGTTTCTCTCTGTGGAGGGCGCATGCAATGCGCCCCTACAACTCCTTCAAAGATCGACATCTCAAATTTTGGTCGCATGCAATGCGACCCAACAATTTCTCTATAGGTGGTCTGGGCGGGACGTGCTGCCCGTCCGGCCTCTCGCTTCCAAAACGAGCGCTCTGCTGCTGAGCTACGCCCAGATATGGGGGATGGGATGGGAATCGAACCCATGTCTTCGGTCTCACAAACCAATGTCCTAGCCGCTGGACGACCTATCCCATGGCGATGCTGGGGGGAATTGAACCCCCGGCTTCTGCGCTGACAACGCAGCACTCTGACCACTGAGTTACAGCACCATATGCCTGCTTCCGCTGTTGCGGAAGCAAACTCCGATGTTAGCGCAACAGCTGCAAATGCTACGAATACTGCCGTTGTTGCGTAGAACAGCGCATCGAATGCAAAAAAGCATGCTGCGAACGCACAAAACGCTGCAATACCTGCGATATTCGCAGCAATTGCACGCATGTTTGCGTTTGAAAACTTAGCTACAAAGTCGATGTTGAAGATAAAGATATTCATGATCGTGCACCACTCCAAAAATTGCTTCCAGCACAAGATGCAGCCCCTGCGGCTGCTTTCTATCCTGATACTGTGGGAGTGTGCGAAACACGTCGATCACCTTTGGTTATCTTTTCTCTTCATGCACAGATCAAATATAGATCTATAGAGATCTGCACTGACGAAAGAGGCGGCACACGCCGCCGGTCTTTCCAGTCTATACAGCGCCCATCGATTTTGTCAACGGGGAATTTACTCACCGCCAACGCGACGACTGGCTTTATATCTAGATCTTATGGAAATTACCTGTATGACCTGAGATACAAATTTAGGTATACAGAGTAATTGAAGCTTCTCAGTTCGAAAAGTTCCCTAGCGACTCACTGTGGTGGAAACTTTTTTCAGCGCCTGCTCGAAGTCTTCAATCAAATCTTCGGTTGCTTCAATGCCGGTAGAAAAACGGACGAGCGAATCTGTAATTCCAATTTTCTTTCTGTCCGCTTTGCTTAATCCAAGGTGTGACGTAGTGGCAGGTCGTGTGATCAAACTCTCAACACCGCCAAGGCTCGGCGCACAAATCGGTAGCTGCAATGTTTTGAGAAACTGATCCGTAATCCCAGCATCTTCTTCTTTGAGTTCAAAACTGAGCATGCCACCAAATCCATCAAACCATTCTTTAGCACGTGCGTGCGCAGGATGACTTTCCAAACCAGGATAATTAACTTTGCCAATTGCTGAATGTTTCTCCAAATACTGAGCGATTTTCAATGCGCTTTCATTTTGATGACGAACTCTGAGAGCCAGCGTTTTCATACCTCTATGCAAGAGGAATGCAGCATGAGGATCCATCGTGCCACCAAGATGATTCAATTTCCTTGTGACACTCTTTACTAGTTCTGCCTTTCCAATGCATGCACCGCCGACGATATCAGAGTGACCGTTCAAATATTTCGTGCAGCTATGCACCGATAGATCAAATCCCATCTCTGCAGGTCGAAAATTGATGGGGCTAGCAAATGTGTTATCGACAATGGAAACCAACTTGTGCGTGCGGGCGAATTCGACGACTGCAGGCAGTTCAGGCACATCCATGAGGGGATTGGCGATGGTTTCAACATAGATGATTTTGGTTTCTTTTCGAATCTTCTTTTCCCATGATGCAGGATCGCTTGCATTGATGAAGTCGTATTCGATGCCCAAACCAGGAAGATCTTTGGTGACAAAATCATGAGTGCCACCATACAAACAATCCTGGAGCAAAATGTGATCTCCCTTGCTGAGAATACTCAGAAATGTGGTTGAAATAGCAGCCATTCCACTTGCCGCAACCATTGCCGCTTGCGCACCTTCGATTGCAGCAAGTTTTGCGCCCAAAACTGTGTGGTTGGGCGTATTGTTGAGACGAATGTAGCGAATATCGTGGTAGTCGTCCTCACCACCATACTCATACGTAGCAGATTGAAAAATCGGCAAGTTGACGGCTCCGGCTACTCGCGGGCGCAACTCGCCTGCGTGTATCAACTTGGTCTCGACTTTGTTTGAGCTGCTCACGAAAAAATACCTCGGCAAAGTTGAAAGGGCGATGCTAGCACCGCCCAATTATAAACAGCCTGACAAGTTGGTCTCCCTACCTGACCGTGTTCGTTTACCTACTTGCCTTTTTTGATTCTACCGCTCACATACGGACGAGCCACTGGAGCAGAGGCCTTGCCGCCTTTGCTATGTTCGATCGTCTTTCTCTCGATTTCCAGCAAATCGTACTCTTGTCTCAGACGCCCGAACATGCCAGCGATCTCTCTTTCACGCCGGTCTCTCTCAGCCCCCTTCACGACTAAGGCATCAGCATTGCCCTGCATGCCCTCCAACTCTCTTAGACGACCTTCCTCTTGCCTGAGCTGTCCTTCAGCACGCAGGGCGCGCATTTGATCGCTTCTGAGTTGACCGGCAATGCTGTTTGCTTCAGCAACACTTCCTGCCATTGGTGGACACAAACGGGGCGGCGGAATGTTATTGAGGTGATAGGCGGTGCAATGCATTTCGTACTTCTTATGCAATGCATCAAACGCTGTTCTGGCAGCGTGGCATTCACCGACTTGTGACTTGAACAAATTGTAGTGTTTGTTGTAGTCCGCAGCATGAATTTTGAACTGTTCAACATCCGCGTTGTACTGCCTCATCGCTTGCTGCAGTTGAGGCCCCTTCAGCTTGATCAATGGAATATTGGGCATTGGCATGGTCTGCAATGTTGAGGCACGCCCAGTCAGTTTTTCATCTTTTGAATTGTCGGCGGGTTTTGCACCAGTCGTTGATGGTGTTGAAGGTGGTGATGGGGCAGTGGCATCACCTGTAGTACCGCCAGTTTTATCCGTTGTCGCACCAGCAGTGGTTGAATCCGTAGTACCTTTCGCAGCCGCAGGTGAACCAGTATCGGTTACGTTTTTGACGTCTGAGGCTTTGATATCAGCTGGGTTGTTATCAGTGCTTTTACTATCGGCAGGCTTACTTTCGGCAGGCTTGCTATCAGATGTGGACTGCTGAGCAATCAAGATTAGCTGCTTTGACTTCAGTCTTTCAGCCTCGGCTTGAAGTTTCAGCGCTTCTCTTTTGAGTTGTTCTGCCTGGGCAATTTGAGCATTCATTCGTGCACTCAATTCGCGCCCTTTTAAGATGAAAGCGTCTGCTTCCGTCTTTATCTCAACTGCCGACTCAATTCGCCCAGGCTGCAACTTGCGGCAGGTCTCATCATCCATCACTGCAGTGCCAGTCGAACCAGTTTCACAGCAGCTATGCACTGCCGATTTTGTCTCGCTTGTCGTTGCACTTATTGCAGCAGACGACAGCGCCATCACAAGGGGCGGCGCGAGAAAAATAGACAAAGCGACAGCCGACATTCTTTTCATCGTCACGTTCTCCGTAGGCGCAACTCTATTTAGTGAATTGAATCATGTTGGTAAGGTTTTTTGCACCTCCAACCAGCGCAAAATTACCAATCGCCAAAATGATGATAAGCACGCGGATCGCGGCGCACAACCCGCTTAGGTGGAGGAGCTGACTTAAGTGATGCCTTTGTTGGCGTCGCGAAACCCATTCCGTTGAGCGCTTCACGGATGGGATTCGAGGTCTTCAAGTTGAGATCGGATAAAAGACCAGCTTTCGCCTTCAGCTCCAGCGGCTTATCTTCGCCAGGAATGTCGTCGCGCTCTGGCGAACCATAAAACCGCACGTACAAGTTGGTCCCGAGCGCCCTCAATTTAGCGGAACCGGGCTTATTGCTCGGATCAGCAATCAACAACTTCAGATTGTTGGACGACTTTTGAATTTCGGCGGCCCTGCGGGTAGCTTCAATGCGCGCCAGAGCGGCTTCTCTCATGGCATCATTGCGGTGCCAACTGTTCTGAATATAAGCGCGCCCGCTCACTTCTTCATCAGGACGATAGTACCAGCGCCTATATCGATTGGGGTTGGTCTCCACTCTCATTCCGAGCCGCTCGGCAGCCACTCTCATGCGCTCGTTGGCGAGCCGATTCGCCTCAGCGCGAATGCGCCCTTTCAAATCCGCAGACTGCGAATTCAACAACCTGAGCGCTTGAGCAACAATCATGGGGTCGTCAGCAATATGTTTTCGGCGCTCGCGATCTGCCGCGAGGTCCAGTACTGCCTGTTTCGCCAGGCGCCCCTCTTTGCTGAACGGATTGAGCCGAAAGCAGTACTCGAATTCAGCCTTGGCTGCCTCGTATTCCCGCAATTGCTCGAGAGTACGAGCAAGGTAAAAGTGTGGCTTCCAGTTCATCGGATCCTTGGCGCAGGCTTCCTCGAAGAACATCGCAGCCGTGTGATAGCGCTTGTAGTAATACTGTTCGACCCCGTCCTCCAGGGGGCCGGCGAGAGCACGCGGCATTGAAATCAAAGCGGCGCCCAAAAGAAACAGCATCACGCAGCTAAGGCGAAGAGCCGATAATGGTCTTGTTGTTTCCGACCGGAGAGGCACGCAGACTCCAGGTTTGAGGATGTTCCAGCTATATTACCTTAAAACAGACCATTTCGCTTGACATCTTAATCTTTTTGAGCCAATAAGCCTTGTTGGAAGTGAGAAAAGGGCAAATCCGCGCGAAAACGGTTAATAATGAATGGTTGTTCCTTTCGCGTAGCTGTTTTCTCTGGTCTTAAGATGTTTAGCGGCGTCCCACCTGTCCACTTAATGTGGTCGAACATGTTCGACCCAAAACGCCCAAAGGTTCAGAAGGCGGTTGATTGGAAGCGCCTTGGACGCCTATTTCTCCCGTATTGGAAGCAAGAAGCAATAGTTATCAGCTGCATCACCCTCGTGGCCTTGCTAGGACTTTTGCCGCCAATGTTGACGATGAATTTGATTGACAAGGCAATTCCTTCCGGAAACTTTCAGTCTGTTCTAATAATCGTAGGCATCATGGCGCTTTCCGCTGTTGGGTCGGCCGCGATTAGTGCGCTCCAGGGTTATATGAATTCGTTTGTCGGCGAGAGCATCATGCGAGACCTCCGCCTTCAGTTGATGACTCACATGCATAAGATGCCGCTGGACTTTTTCACCAGCACAAAAACCGGTGAGGTCATCAATCGTGTGACCAACGATGTCGATAGTATCGACGGATTGGTGTCAGGAACTTTGGTCATGATCTTGATAAATATTGCCGTGATAATCACCACTCTCATCACGATTTTCTTCCTGGACTGGCGACTCTCTCTGATGTCACTGGCGGTGCTTCCAATCATGGTCGGTCCGCTTTGGCCGGTCGGACGACGCATGTATGAAATTCGCAAAGCAACGCGCGAGAAGCGCGATGAGATGCAAGCGATTGGTCAAGAAACTTTGTCGGTGTCCGGTATCGTTTTGCTCAAGTCATTCAATCGTGAAACGTTCGAATACGATCGATACAACAAATTAGGCACAGAGCTGATGAAGTCCGAAATCAAGCTGGCGATGGTAGGTCGCTGGTTTATGGCTCTCATAAGCGCGATGGTCACGCTTGGTCCCGCCTGTATCTGGCTCTATGGTGGCTGGCTGTGCATACATTCCGGAATCACGGTCGGAATGGTAGTGACATTTGTCTCTCTTTTAGGACGTCTTTACACTCCAGTCGCCTCACTAGCCGGCGTGCAGATTCAGATTATGAGCGCTCTGGCAGTATTCGAGCGCATCTTCGACTATCTGGACATGGAAGAAGAAAAGGACGACGCCAATTCGCCTAAGCTAAAAGCCGACGCAGGCGAGATCAGATTCGATCACGTCAGCTTCGCTTATCCGAATGGAAGACAAGCGATTGTAGATGTTTCCTTCCGCGTAAAGCCAGGGCAAATGGCGGCTCTAGTCGGACCATCGGGCGCGGGAAAGACAACAATAAGTATGCTTCTGCCGCGCTTCTATGTTCAGCAAGAAGGAACGATCACCATCGATGGGCAAGACGTTCGTGAAGTGGGACTTTCTTCACTGAGAGAGAACATCGGTATTGTCACGCAAGAAACGTATCTTTTCCACGACACCATCTTCAATAATCTCGTATACGCGAGACCGACCGCGACACGAGAAGAAGTAATTGCAGCGTGCAAGGCAGCCAACATTAATTCTTTATGTGACCCTGACTCCACAACACGTCCGTCTTCGACTACCAAAATGAGGTCAGCTTGGACGATTGTCGAGAGCCTGTGAGCAATGACCAGGCTTGTACGTCCCTTTATTAAGGGCGTAAGTGCCTCCTGGATTAGCGCTTCGTTCTCTGAATCCAGTGAAGATGTCGCTTCATCGAGTATGAGGATATGTGGGTTTTTCAAAAGCACGCGCGCAATCGCAAGTCTTTGTCGCTCGCCGCCGCTTAATTTGTGACCGCGTTCACCGACCGTGGTGTCATATTTGTTTTCCAGCTGTTCGATAAAGTCATTCAATCGTGAAACGTTCGAATACGATCGATACAACAAA
>DTSE01000119.1 GCA_012965515.1 Candidatus Melainabacteria bacterium
ACGCCACGGACTCTGCCGTGGAGCGTCGAATGGCGCTCGTTTCCTTTTGACGACTCCATGGGAAAAGCACCATTCCGAAACTCTCCCGGCACCCGTATGATGACCTTCTCAATATCATCCAGAAGTGTCACCCAATGAAAAATGCTTCGCTGACCGCCCTACTTCTTTTGGTCTTTCTGACCTGCAGCACGCTGCCATCAGTGGCTCAGGTGCAGAATCAGAACCAAAACAATTCCTCTTCTTCCACCTCGCCGATGCAGTTTATGGCTCCCAACTACTGGGGCGATGCACGCGTGAAGAATCGTTCGACTGCAACGAACAATTCCCAGGCTAGCTCGGCGCCTCCGATGAGCGGGGGCAGAAGTGGTGGAGGCGGTGGCATGAGCCCGCTTATGTTCATGGGCCCGGCAATGATGTTGCCCGCTATGATGCGAAGCGCTACGGGCCGCGGAGTTCATCGAAATCATAAGAACAGACAATACGAAGAAGATGAGAAGCCGTCGAAGCGCAAGAAAGGCAAAAAGGTTGCACAGCAACCGTCGGTTAATGACGAGAACAATATGCCTGATCCGCTTGTTCCGATGAGTTCGGCGCTTTCGAAGAAGACCTTCGATCTTCAGAATGGAAATGGTATGCCGCTAACCGAAGAGCAGCGCATGCGAGTTACGGGCGTAATGCAAGACGAGGAAGTCTCGGCACAAATGCGGGTGCCCGGACAGACGCCGAATTTGGAGCCGCTCCAACCTGAACAGTTTCAAGTTCAAACACCAATACAGCAGCAAGCTGGAGCCCCTGTTCAAGCCCAGATGCCTGCCGCCGGAACTGATCTTCAGAACAATGGCGTAGACTTCTAAGCTTCGTCAAACAATCGTTTGTTCAATTATTTGTTCTACAGCCGCACGCATCAGCGAAATGCCTGATGCTCTTGTTGTAGCTCGTTTCGCATTTTGTTCTTTATACCGCTTGGCGTACGTCCTAGCCAATGGCAGGTGCACAAACAGCACGCTCGCACGCTTAGGCTGTTTCTCCTGATACCGCAAGCATTTAAAGTACACTTCATTACAGATGAAAGTGCCGGCGTGGTTGGAAACCTCACACAGGATGCCTTTTCGGGTCAATGTCTTGCTCATAGCGGCTACGGAAAGCGTTGTCTTTAGCGCATCTGGCGCGCCTTTTTCAATTGGCTCGTCCACGAACTTGTGCCCGCTATTGTCCTTGATACGGTAGTCTCGGATGTTCAGAGCAAACCTTTCAAGCGATATCTTCTTTCGCTTAGCCGCAACACCAGTCAATATCACGGCGTCGTAGGTGTTTTTGTTGGCATCCAATTTGCGCTTAAGCTTGCTCCAGGCCTTATGACAGCACGTTGGCAATACCAGAGTGTCCAGCAGAACCTCTCCCTTTCTGCCTGGCAACTTTAGCGGGCTCTCCAGCGTCTCAACTATGGTCTGGCTGGGATTGGCGTCGAGGTTGTCGAATGCGTCGAAACCAGCCACCAGTACTCGTTTGGGCTTGGATGGCAAGTGGGACTCTCCTCCGGCTTCCTGCAAAGCTTGTAAACAGTCATTCAAGTAGCCCGTAGGCGTTTACGCCTCTTAGTGTAGAATATCCTTCACCCACGCCGAAGTGGCGAAATGGCAGACGCAGTTGACTCAAAATCATCCGCCTTCACGGGCGTGTCGGTTCGACTCCGACCTTCGGCACCAATTATTTCCAGACTTTTTGAATTCGATTTTTGGTGTAGGCAAATGGCTCCTGTGAAGCCAATGTGAAGCCAAGTAATCGCGTTTTTGATATGCGTTTATCCGTGTGAATCCATCTATCTGAATCTGGAAATTGCACATCGGAACACTGTGGTTCGCAAGCTTGGATGAGCAAAACGCAACACATAAAACAGCTTGCTGACGCCATCGAAAGTTGCGACAGATGGCTGACTGACCGTCACAAAGATGTTGCGTTGGACACTCGTGATGGGCATTCAAAAGCGATGACGAAGGCGCTGGTTGCGCTTCACGCTGCTGTGCCGGACGAGAAGGTGTTTTTAGATCAAGCGTCATATCAGGTTGAGCGAATTAGAACGGGAACTCGCACAAGTGATCGCATTTATGGTTTGCGAGAATTGAAGGGAGTGCTGGAAGCAGCCCTTGAGCATCTGCAGGGACTAGATGCTGGAGGTGCGGTTCCACTGCGCCTGAAGGAGATGATGGAGAAAGCACATGCGCACCACCAGTGGTTCTTGTATTTACCATTTGATGTTTTGTCTGGTGCTTATGAGAGCCCCGCGGAAAGAGCTGTTGATGAGGAAGCTATTGCCTTGGGTCTCAGAAACGAATGGTTCCGAGTTGGTGGTGGCAAGTTTGTTTATTTTCTAACTAACAAAGGAGCAAAACAGCTGGAGACCTGGATGAGAAAGAACGAGTCCGAAGAGTTGCAACATGGAGAGCTAGCATCGATGAGTGAGGATGTTGAAAGAGTCGATATGCAGCTTCAAAGTACGGATTGGATCGCTGAAAGGCGAAAGTATTGCGAAATGAGTTCTCTGAGCAAAGTTCTACCCGCTGTTGATGAATGTTTTGGGATGTCTCCGGCCGAACTTGCAAGTCATCTACTTCCCTACATTGTGAATAGGACTCGCCAGTCAATTAGGCCAACTGAGTATTTTGAGAGAAACCTCGACGGTTATCATCCAGATGAGAAGCATCAACTAAAGCAGGTGCTGCACGGTGCTTGGAGATGGTTAGAAAATGAAGGTTTCATTGGACCAGACCCTGAACAGACGCAGGATTCTTCCTGGCAATTCGTGACCCTGAAGGCGCTTGGAGTTAGAACGAGGGAAGACTTTCTGGGTTATCTCAAGGATGGCTCATTGAACACTTACCACTTTCTGCGACCTCTTCGACCGTCCAGTATAGATTCGATTGTTGAAGCAGTTGCTAAATATCTTAAGCTCGGTACAAAAGGTGGCGCTGAAGCGTTAAGAGACCTTTTCTTGCATGCAAATGTGCACTCAAGCTCGTTTCCAGATCCTGCCACTGGAGAAGCACTAAAAGCCTGGTTGTTGACTCATTTACGCCAAGCAAACAGGCAACCAGATCATTTAGAGTTACTTCTGCTGTCCCTGAGCAATGGCAAATTTTCGGCTAACTTTGAAGTAGATGGTTCAGAGCAAGAAACACTTCTCGCTGAGCTTGAAGCCATTCTTCAAGAAAATGGATTTTCTATGCAAAGGGATGGCGGCGGCATCTGGTTCAAAGATGTGATAAATCAGACGAGGAGCAAAATACAGAAAATGCCTACTGATTCAGCGAAAACTGATAGACGTTATGCAGTCTTTGTCAGTTCTACATTCGAAGATTTGAAGGAAGAGCGACTGCACGTCATTATGACTCTTCAGCGTATGAATTGCTTTGCTGTTGGAATGGAATTCTTCAATGCTGGTGATGAAGATAGTTGGTCTGTAATCAAAAAGCAGATCGATGATTGTGATTACTATTTACTTGTCGTGGGGTGGCGTTATGGCAGCCTTGCCCCTGAAGGAATTAGCTTCACACAAAAAGAGTATAGATATGCGCTTAGCATTGGAAAACCAATTGCCGCAATACTAATTGATGATAGTGTGGCAATAAATCCAAAAACTGTTGATACGAAAAACCTTGATAAGGTCAAGGAGTTTCGCAGCGAGATAATGAAAAAGCATCAAATTGGAAAGTGGTCAACGGCTGGAGAACTTGCGAAAGAAGTTTCCCTGGCTCTGAATGCGATGATTCGAGAAAAACCTCAGCGAGGCTGGGTTCGCGGACCCTCACAAGATTGATAGTCCAACGGGCGTTATCTTCTGGTTCGATTCTCTAGCCAGTTTAGAGCAGCGATATTGCTTTTTTCCATGAGAACTTCGTATTCGTGTCCATCGAGACCTGTTCTCGATGCGCCGAATTTCCAGAGCATGGATGATAGGTAGTGGATTCGTCCGGTTGCTTGGAGCCCCTTGAGGGAGAGTTTTACGAGCCGGTCTTCTAATTGCTCCAGTTTGAGCATAATGTCCTCTTCTGGAGGATGCAGGAAGGCTGTGTCCATGTATTTTACGTAAGTGTCCATGACGTTGCGCATAAGCAAGCTGACTTTCATTCGCTTCTTTGTCGCGATAGCGTCTAACATCATTTTCTGAGCTGGTGTCAGGTAGATGTGGACTGATATAAGATTCTTTGATTTACCCAAAATGCACCTCTATGGTTTTGATGGACTTTTCGCACCGGCAAGCCCGGCATCGCTTGAAATTTTTTTTGCGCCAAGTGCGTTTGCTTTTCCAGCGTAGCATCCTGCGATTTGGCGCACTGCCTGAGTTTTCGTAGTTGATGTCTGTTGATCTGAATTAATTGATTTCTCCGTCTTTTGATGCAGACCGTGTGCGTCCGGTAGTCTCCGTCGTC
>DTSE01000120.1 GCA_012965515.1 Candidatus Melainabacteria bacterium
GACGTCGCGAATTGAGGCGCTGTCGGTCAGCAGCATTACCAGGCGGTCGATTCCGATGCCGATGCCCATGGTGGGCGGCATTCCGTATTCCATAGCCATGATGAAGTCGAGGTCCAGAGGCATTGCTTCCTCGTTGCCTGCAGCTTTCTTGGCAGCTTGGTCTTCCAGTCTGCTTCTTTGATCCAGTGGGTCCGTCAATTCGCTGTAGCCGTTGGCCAATTCTCTGCCATATGCAAACAGTTCAAAACGCTCAACCTCACCAGGATTTTGGCGATGCGGTTTGGTCAAAGGCGACATCTCGACCGGGTAGTCGATTAGGAAGGTCGGCTGTATAAGCGTTGATTCTGCCTTGTGCTCGAAAATGGCGTTGATCACGTGACCACGCGTATCGCAGTGTGTGAGGTCAACTCCGCCCAATTTGACAGCGGCTGCTTTCATCTCTTCGTATGTTTTGATCGAGTCGACATCCAGTCCTGTGGCTTCTTTGATTGCGTCGTTCATGCGCAATCTTTTGAATGGCTTTTCGAAATCTATATCTACGCCTTGGTATGTTAGTTTGAGTGTCCCAGCCACTTTCATTGCTGTTTCGCGCAGCAATTCTTCGGTCATATCCATAAGTTGGTTGTAGTCGCCATATGCCCAATACAGCTCCAGCATTGTGAATTCCGGATTGTGTCTGGTACTGATGCCTTCGTTGCGGAAAATGCGACCGATTTCGTAAACGCGCTCAAAGCCGCCTACGATCATTCTCTTCAGGTGAAGTTCGGTGGCAATTCTCAAATAAAGGTCAATGTCGAGAGTGTTGTGATGCGTGATGAACGGGCGTGCATCGGCGCCTCCGGCTTCAACTTGCAACACCGGTGTTTCCACTTCGATGCATCCACGCGAGTCGAGAAACTCACGAATAGTGCGAATGGCGATGCTGCGCTTTCTTAGAGTGTCGCGCACATTCGGGTTCATGATCATATCGACGTAGCGATGGCGGTAGCGCGCTTCTACATCGGTGAAGCCATCCCAGCTGTCCGGCAACGGTTGCAGTGTCTTGCCGAGAATCTCATAGCTGGTCACTTTTACTGACAGCTCGCCTTGTTTTGTGCGGCGGATTGTTCCTTCAGCACCAAGGAAATCGCCCTTATCGAGCAGTCTCAAGCGCTTCAGCTCTTCTTCCGGAATGTTCTGCTTGTGGCAGAAAAGCTGGATTTTGCCGGAGTCGTCGTACAAATCTACGAACATCCAGGTATTTCTCTCGTTGAGAACTTTGCCGCAAACGCGCACGACATCCTCAGTCTCGGTGTCAGCCGGGAGGTCTTTGTATTTCTCTTGCAGTTCCACAGCCTTGTGAGTGCGGGTGAAGCTGTACGGATAGGGATTTACTCCCTGCTCCTTCAACTGCTCCAGTTTGCGCAGTCTTTCTTGCCTAAGCCTTGAATCGTCTAATTCCGACGTCATTTTTACGAGGCTCCCTTGAGTCATGATGAGAAAACCTATGGTGAAACTACATGTAAGGATTCGAGATCCCGAATCATCGTAATTCATACATGTAAATATGCGGGTGCCAAGTGGGATATATAGGAAGTTTCGTTAAGAATTTCTACGCTTTCCACCTTGCTTTGAATTAAGCGAAAGCCGCTCTGGGACTTGAATAAACCTGCATGTTATACTTACCGGTGTTATGTTTCGGGACAAGTGTGCGCGTTGTTCAAGCGTCGTCAAACGCGCATGAAAGGCGAGTTCCAGGCAAACTTCGCAAATTTGCTGCGAATGCGGAATCACATATACGACGACGATATCAGGGAGTAATTGCAGGTGGCTGAACCGACCAATCCTTCAGGCGGCGGATCTGGAGAAAGAATCGTTCCCATTGAAGTTCGCGACGAGATGCGCAAGTCGTTTATCGATTATGCGATGTCGGTAATCGTCAGCCGAGCCATTCCCGATGTGCGCGACGGCTTGAAGCCCGTTCACAGACGCATTATTTACGGTATGTACGAAAGCGGTCTGGATCCCACTCAGCGCTACCAGAAGTCCGCTAAGACCGTTGGATATGTGATGGGTAATTATCACCCGCACGGCGACTCAGCAATCTATGAATCTTTGGTCCGTATGGCGCAGCCCGGCTCCAGCCGATACGTGTTGGTAGACGGACATGGCAACTTCGGCGACCTCGATAACCCCGCTGCGGCAATGCGATATACAGAAGCCAGATTGGCTCGTATCTCGATGGAAATGCTTGCCGATATCGATGCCGAAACCGTCGACATGCGCGCCAACTTCGACGACACCAGGAAAGAACCTATCGTTCTTCCGTCGAAAGTGCCAATGCTGCTGCTCAACGGTTCTACCGGTATCGCCGTGGGCATGGCTACCAACATTCCGCCTCACAACCTTACTGAAGTTTTGGAAGGCACGATTGCCAAAATCGACAATCCGGAGCTCACTTCCAAAGAGCTCATGCAGTGGATTAAGGGACCTGACTTCCCGTCGGGCGGTGTCATCATGGGCACTGAAGGAATTGAAGAAGCATTCGAAACCGGTAAGGGCTCAATCCCAGTACGCGGTGAAGCAACAATCGAACAAATCCCCGGCTCTGGCGGAAGACAGCAGCGCATGGGCATTGTCGTTACTTCATTACCGTACACCGTCGGTCCGGAAGCATTCGCCAAGCGCGTAGCTGATATGGTTCGCGACGAAAAACTTACCGGCATCAGTGATGTCTGCGATGAAACAAACCGCCACGGAATCCGCGTGGTTATCGAGTTGAAACGCGACGCGCACCCGGATGTCGTACTCAATAACCTTTATAAGTTCACCCAGCTCCAACAATCATTCCCGGTGAACACTCTTGCGCTTGTAAGAAACAAAAAGGCTGGAGCGTCTGATCAATTCAGACCGATGACTTTGTCCTTGGCGAACATTCTTCAAGAATTCATCGACCACCGAATCGAGGTCATCACCAGACGCACTGAGTATCAACTCAAGAAAGCGCAAGCAAGAGCGCACATCCTCGAAGGCTATCTCAAGGCTCTCGAGAATATCGACAAGGTCATCAAGATTATTCGTGGTGCCGAGTCTACCGAAGAAGCGCGCCAAGCCTTGATGAAGTCGTTCTCCCTGGACGAAGACCAAGCCAACGCCATCCTCGAAATGCAATTGCGCAGATTGGTAGGATTGGAACGCGGCAAGATCCAGGAAGAATACGAGAAGATTCAAAAGCAAATTGCCGAATACAAAGCTATTCTCGGCAGCCGCGAGAAAGTGCTCATAATCATCAAAGAAGAGCTCACCGAAATTAAGAACAAGTACGGCGACGAGCGCCGCACTCGCATCGAAGCTTCGGGCGCTACGGAATTGAGCAACAAAGACTTGATTCCTAATGAGCCGATGGCTGTTTTCATTACTCAGCAGAACTACGTCAAGCGCATCCCGCTCGATTCGTTCAAGCGGCAAAAGCGCAATACGCGTGGCGTAACCGGCATGAAGACGAGGGAAGAGGACGACCTCCAACACTTCTTCACCGCCAATATGCACGATCGCTTGCTCGTATTTACATCTGGTGGGCAGGTCTACTCGCTTGAGGTCATGGATCTTCCGGAAGGTGGAAGAACTGCTCGCGGACTGGCTCTCGTCAACCTGTTGCCGATTGGACAGGATGAAACAGTGACGGCCGTCATCCCTGTTTCGGAATTCAGAGAAGACTCATATCTGGTCATGGTTACACGTTTGGCTTACATCAAGAAAGTCCAGATGTCCGATTTCTCGAATATTCGTCGTTCCGGCATCATCGCTATTACGCTTGGCGAAGGCGATCAACTTGGTTGGGTCAGACCTTCCGGTGGCAAGTCCGATGTCATTATTGGAACCGGCGACGGTATGTGCATTCGCTATTCCGAAGACGAATTGCGCCCAATGGGCCGCACCGCCCGCGGTGTGCGAGCAATCACTCTCAGAGAAGGCGACAAGATCGTTGGATTTGACGTCACCGAAGGCGGAGACGACGCCTATGTCTTGGTCATCACCAACGACGGCTTCGGCAAGCGCGTTAAACTGGACGAATTCAGACAACAAGGACGCGGCGGCATCGGTCTCATCGCTACCAAGTTCAAGAATGCTCAATCCAGATTGGCTGCGCTTCGTGTCACTGCCGATGGCGAGCAAATCGTTATCGCTACGGCAAACGGCATAGTCGTTCGCCAGTCGGTAGATGAGATCAGCTCACAAGGCCGCATGGCTACCGGTGTTCGCATTCAGCAGTTGGGTGAAGACGACTCGGTCGTTTCGGTCAGCCCGATTGTCGAGCCAGTCGGTATCGAAGCGGAAAACGGCGAAAGCGCCTAGTTTCGAATACACGGCAATGAAAAATATGGGCGGCGCAATGCGTCGCCCTTTTCTCTACGAAGCACCCGTGGGGGCGCATTGCATGCGCCCTA
>DTSE01000121.1 GCA_012965515.1 Candidatus Melainabacteria bacterium
TGATACCGAATAAGGAGGAGGAGCGATTGATTTCGCTTCGGCTTTAGCATGAGAGAAATTCGAAGACTCAAGAAAATAGTAGACAAGAAAAATTGGCTCGGAGCACTATTCTTGTGGATCATCAATGAGATAGTGCTGCGCTTTAAATTCCGGCGCGTTGAAGTTTATGGGCGCGAGAATGTTCCTGAGAATGGACCGTTTATATTGGTCAGTAACCATTCATCCCGCTTTGACGGCTTGATGGTATTGCGTGGCTTGCGTCGAAAAGCAAATTATATGGTTTCGCCTGCAGAGCTTAAGGGCTATCAGGGCGTCACACTACCTTGGGTGGGTGCGTTTCCAGCAGATCCGAAAAGCGACCTTGTCGGTTTTGCAGAAGAAGGATTTCGCAAAGGAGATGGGCTCGTTGTCTTTCCTGAAGGAACGGTCTTTTACGACGGCGTTCTGCATCCTTTCAAATTGGGAGCAGCCCGCATCGCTCTTTCAGCGCAAAACAACGGCATTGCTGTCAAAGTCATTCCTGCTTCCGTTATGTATGAATGGGGCAGTCCAAATGTTGCCAGGATCATATTTGGCGAGCCAGTTGATTTGCAGAGTTACGCTGAGAGATTCAAAAGTGATCCTCAAGCTGTTGCCCGAAATTTGACAGAAAGCCTTTATCGAGAGGTTGCCGCGCTTAGGTCTGAAATTTCGGATATGCCAAATGTTTGCTTAACCACCAATGGAAAGCTCAACCGTTCTTGGTCTTTGGAATTCGAGAAAGTTGCTTGAGCTATGTTTTGTGCACTGACTTCGTCGCGACCAAAAGTTCGCCGGCAAGCCATAGTTTCACTAGATTATCGAGAATATTTTCTACGCGAACAGCGCCCTTCAGCACTGGATAATCTCTCGATTCGACAACGGGTAGTTTTTTCAAACCGTGTTCGCGCATTGTTGAAAGGGCCAAACTCGTACTCTCATTTTCTGAAATGAAAATAGGCTCGGGAACCATAATATCGCGCACACATACACGCAAACTGCGGTCTTGCACAGCTAATTCAATGGCGCGGAACAAATCGGAGCGAGAGACAATACCAACGAGCTGTTCGTTGTCGTTAACGACGCAGATAAAGTCCAGTTTGTGGATATTGATCAATTCGATTGCGGTTTCGACTGCGTCACAAGGCTTTAGTGGCGGATGAGTCATCGGCTCAACCAGGCACGAAAGGGGAATGGTCTCCAAAATTTCTTTCGCTTCGGGCAAGTTTTTCCAAATATTCGTGCGCCGCTTCATTGCCTTGGCGACTGCATCTCGTAGAGGTGCCAGGCATGAAGATATCTGTGTAAAAACGTTTCTGCCCAGGACTGTGACTTCAACATTGGAGCGTGCTCGAATCGAGGCGCTTCTGGCGCCGCTGTCGATCAGAGCGCCTTCACCAAAAAAGTCTCCCGGTCCGAGTATCGCAAGAATTTCTTCACCGTCTGCCGTGACGCTACCTTTGACGACCTCGACCTGTCCTTGCTGAATAACGTAGAATTCGGTGGCCGGATCGCCCTCATGGAAAATGTAATCGCCGGTTGGATGGTATGCACGGCTCACGCGGCGCGAGCGATCTGCTTTCATGTGTGCCAGAGTGCGCGGAAAAACGAGATCGCACATCCACTCCAGTCCCACTTTTATCTGCTGGGAGAACGAGGGCAGTTTCATTAAGTAAACACCGCGCCACACGAACCATGCTGGAAAGCCGCTGATGCGCAGTCCCATGATTTCTGCAATGGCACTGCGTCCGCCAATTGAGCACATAGCCCCCATCATTTTGAATGAGAATGGTTTTGTTGGTTCGCCCTTCAGTCTGCGAATGACATTTAGTGCTACTTGCGTGCCCTGCCGTTCGGCAAACTGTGCAACCGGAGGAGAAAGCTTGCCGTCCTCTGCGTTCACGATTGCGGCGCAGTCTCCGATAGCCCATGTATGCGGGAATCCGGGCAGGCTCATGTCTGGTTCCGTCTTCAATCGTCCACGTTCTTTCGGTAAATCGAGACGATTGATGACAGGCAAAGTGGTGGTGCCGATGGTGCACACGATCGTTGCCGCTTCCAGTACGGTTCCGTCTTTGAGAATTACACCATCAGGAGTGGCGGCTGCTGCCATGGCGTTCAGCACCATCGAGACGCCGGTCTCCTGCATTTTTCTCTCGGCGAAAGTTCGCAGCGAAAGACTGACCTCTGGCAAAATGTGTTCGCCTGAATGAACAATGGAAACTGTTATGTCCTTCTCTTCGATGGTTGAGAAAAATTTGCGACTCTTGCGTACAAGGTCGTTAATCTCTCCTGCGACTTCAACGCCGGAGAATCCACCGCCGACTACGATGAACGACAAATAAAAGCGCTTCATCACCGGGTCTTCACAAACTTCCGCTTTTTCCAGCATCTCCATGATGTGTGCTTGCAACGCGAGCGCGTCGCCAACTGTTTTCAACGCAAAAGCGTGGTCGTCCATGCCGGGCACGAGAGCAAGATTGGCAGTGTTACCACAGCTGATGACAACCTGGTCGTATTCCATCTGCCGCCGCTTACCGTCATAGCCCTCATACTCGACTGTCTTGTTTGTTATGTCGATGGAAAGAACATCCTCTGTGCGGCACTTGACGCCGTGCAGGAGTTGTCTCAACGGCGCTGCAACGTCTTTAGGCTGCACTGCCGCGCTGGCGACCTCAGCTAGCAGCGGATGGAAAACCATATGGTTTTCGCGGTTGAACAGTACGATTTCATACTCATTACACGACAGGTACTTTGTCAGCGTACGTGCGCACTTAACGCCGGCGAATCCACCGCCCAAAATGAGTATTCGTTTGCGACTTCTCTCTTCTGGCATACCTGTTTTCCGGCTGCAAGGGGCTCAACGCGGCTCGGTCCAGCAAAAGCCAGGACTAAACTGCCAAAACTGAAGGTCTCCAGGCGATACGCGATGATTATATATGGAATATGCGGTTATTTCTCTTCATAGAACCCGCCTTCGCCGCGGGTGTAGTTGAGAACTGCCGCCATCTTGGACATATCACTGAGAATTCGCCGCTCCTTAACGCCTGTCACATTCTGGCGGATGTCGGCTATCAGGTCGTTATTCTTAATTACGGTGTCCACAGAAATCTCGCTTACTGCAAGATGACCACCTTCCAGCAATTTGAAGTGTCTTCTGGCGATACCGTCTTTCGGGCGCAAATCAGGCTGACCGAGTTTGCGATTGCCAGCGACAAATTCAAAGCCTGGCGCCAACTGAATTGTCTTCATTTCGGTTCCGGGTGGCTGCACTTGAACGCAGACGCTCTTGCCCAACCCGTCAATGTTTTGCACTCTCAAAATGCCGTTGTTGAATTGAACAACAGCATCGCCATCGGATGCAATTGAAACCTTGCCATAAGGAACAGTAACAAGCGCCAGATTGGACGGGCGTTTGACCGTGACGAGAATATCTCCCTTGTTGAGCGTTACGGCATAAACAGTCGGACGCACGTATTCGGCACTTGGTCTTGAGCGCACTAAAATCCATTCAGACGACCCCTTCAGTTGGTCCTCTTTGGGAAACTGACTGTTGGGTATCTGTTGAATTCCTGAAAGTGCCCAAAGCGCCGGAGTGCTCAGCTGAACATTCGGTGCCGTGACATCCGTTGGCACAAATACGGACACCTTCGGATTGAAAGGATTGTTAGGGGGGATAATTGGTATTATCGGCGGTGGCATGCCGTAGGGACCGCCAATCGCAGCAAGCTGCGGTGACGATGCCGCCAGTGCAAAACAGCCGATAGCGATGGACGCCATAACGACGGTTGACAAAGTTATTTTGCCGTCAGTTGGTCGCTTGTTCGCCGACATCAATCCCTCAGAATCAATAAGTCCCTCTGAAGTATAGACTTATTGACTTCTGGCATGTAGAAAAGCCGTTAAGGCTTCTCTACATGGACGAAGCACGCCCTTTCAGATTCTTGTAAACACAAGATTCTGAAAACTGCATTCGGTTTGCTGCGGACTGAGAATGAAGAATGATGCCGTTTCAAAAGCGCGGGATACTGGGACGCCAATTTGTCTACGCGCTACGCGATTGTCGCTAACTCAAGTTTTGACTGAGTTTGTGTATTTGCGTATATGTTGTGTGTGATGCTTTCTATTGATTTTTTTCTTGTGTTGAAATTCTCGTGTGATTGGGAGTGACACTTGATTTTGTGATGTTCAAAATTTTGTGCGGCTTTAAACTCTCCTTGTGCTCGACGCGAAAGTCTCGGTGATCTGCGAATCGTTCTATATTTGTGACACCTCCTTGTTGAGCCGGCGAGAACTGGTTTGTTGATGTTGCAAACCTCCATTTTTGAAACTGCAGGAACTCTATTTTTTGTTTGCTGAAACCTCCTTGCTGTCTTGACGTTGTCGCTAGTTTTCCTCCTGTACTC
>DTSE01000122.1 GCA_012965515.1 Candidatus Melainabacteria bacterium
TCTTTTGATGGATAAAAACTCACTCAAATCACTCGTACAAAGCGCAATCAGAAGTGCACTTAGACTCTCTGTTCCAGCCAGTGATTTTGCGCCTATTGCTGAAACTGCAACGGATTCATCGACTGATTGGTAAGCACCAGAAGTTGAAGCAGAATCTAAAGGAGAAGCAGAACTTAGCGATGAACTAGAACCGATTGGTGAAACAGTGTAGGTTGCTGGTGCTGTTTGAAAAATCATTGCTGTGCGCTGAGGAAGGAGAGGTTGTGTGACCCCTTTGTAGTACGCAAAGCTGACATGGAGTTGACACGCTGCTCCGCGTGAATGCGCAGCAAGTCCGAACAAGGCTTACAAAGCGTTGATCGCCGGACGGTTCAGCACAACAGAGATCCGCACAACAATGAAGCACAGCAACGGCTAATGTCAGAACAGCGAAAAGAACCTAATTTCTACGTCGCGCTGCTGTCAATCTTATAGCCGAGACCTTTGACCGTGGTGATGATCGATGGTTTTCCATCAACATCCAGCTTTTTTCTGACACGCGTAACGCACTGCCGAACTGCATCTTCAGATGAGTCTGACTCCGAGTGCCAAACTTTATCAAGCAAATCGTCCACACTAAAAATCTGATCTTTGTGGCGCATGAGAAATTCCATGAGCGCCAGCTCTTTCGCGAGCAAATCAATTTCTACGCCATCTCTTGTAGCTTTACCAGTGGAGGGATTGAGCGTGATGCCACGAATCTCCAAAACATCGGCAACCAATCCGACCGGTCGACGCAAAAGGGTACGCACTCGCGCAATGAGCTCGCGCATGTGAAACGGCTTCGGCAGATAATCATCAGCACCAGAATCAAGTCCTTGCACCCTGTCTTCGATATCACCCTTGCCGGTGAGCATGAGTATTGGCGTGATTCCGCCCGCTGCTCGGTAGTTTCGGCAAACATCCATGCCGTTAATCTTCGGCAGGCCAATGTCTAAAATAGCCAAATCGTAGGAATATAACTTGAGGCGATCTGCCGCTTCTTGCCCGTCACGCACCTTTTCGACCACAAAGTTGTTGGTCTCCAACGTGTCGGCAACAGCCTCCAGCACCAGCTCATCGTCTTCGACTAGTAAGATTTTTGACATTCCTGACGTCTTGTCTCCCCGCCAAATTTATCTTCCCACACTTGCAAGTTGCAAACCGGCAAATTCACAATAATATCGATGTGCCAAGCAATGCGCACCCCTTGACATAATTTAAGCCCGATAGCGAGAGATCCCCCCCATAGCATGTCCTTCAATCCAAGCAGATTTAGCCTTAGCCAGCAGATGACCGCAGTCATCGGCGTTGCGCTTGCATTTCAGCTAGCTTTTGTAGGTTCGCTAGCATATGCACACTTTCAGTTGGAGAAAGAACTGGAAGCAGAAGCACACTCGAAAAAGCTTGTGTCCGCGGGAAACGCTCTCATCTCAACAATTTTACGACTGGCCACAAACATGGGGTTTTATCAGTTCAACAAAGAAGAATCTTTCAAAAGAAGCTTCGATAAAGACATGCGGGAACTGTCGAAACGCTCTGAAGAGCTTGGAAATCTGCGCTTAGATTCAAAAGATCAGCCGGAAGTAAACATGATGCTCAAGAATCTGGATGAAGCATTCAAGCTGTTTCAGGAAGTACAGAATATTTTTAATTCGTCGGATGAAGAAGGAAAGAAATTTGCCGTGTTGCAAATTTCGAAACAAGCGCGGAGTTTGTACAAAGTCAACGACGAATTTCTAGCGCGGCAAGAAGCGAAATCCGTTGCCCATCAAAAGCGAGAAGCAGAGATGCGCGTTTGGGTCAACAGCATTATCTACGGCGGACTTACCATTAACATTGCGTTAGTACTCGGACTACTCTTTTTCTTCACCAGCAGGACGACAAAGCGCTTTGACACTCTGTCGAATAACATCGTTGCGCTTGGTGCCGGCAAGGATATTCCAACACAACTCGGCGGTGCCGATGAGTTAGCCATGCTCGACAACGTCGTACACGCTGTATCCAAAGCCTTGCAGGAAGCGGAAAGAGCAAAACAGGAAGTGCTGGCGATGGTCACCCACGACTTGCGCTCACCACTCACTTCTCTTCAGCTCACTTTGAACTTATTAGCGAGCGGATCAATGGATAATTCCAGCGAGAAAGCAAGAAATATGTTGAGCCGCGCCGATTCTTCAGTGGGAAAACTTATCCAGTTAATCAACGATTTGCTCGACATCGACAAAATTGAATCAGGCAGATTCTCGCTCGACATACAAGAAGTCGAAGACGCTTCGATAATCGCACAAGCGGTCGAACTGATTCAGCACAGTGCGGATGCGCGCAAGATTACAATCGAATCGAGACCGGAAAACATTGACGTCAACTGCGATGAAGAACGGATCATCAGAGTAATTACAAACTTATTGTCAAACGCCATCAAGTTCTCTCCGGATAATTCAACCGTGACCGTTTCGACTTCCACGGAAGGCAACATGATCCTTTTTCAAGTGAAAGATCAAGGGCGTGGCATGCCGCCGGGCGAAGAAGGGAGAATCTTTGAGCGCTATCATCAAGTGAACAGCGCAAACGAAGTCGAAAGAAAGGGAAGTGGGCTTGGCCTTACGATTTGCAAAGCGCTTATCGAAGCTCACAATGGCACCATCGGCGCCACCAGCAAAGAAGGGGAAGGAAGCACCTTCTGGTTCCGAATTCCAATTGGCGCAAACGAAACATCAAGGAACAGCGGCAAAGAAAACGAGCAGAGTCAGTCCGTTTCATCACTGACTTGAAAGCACGTCAGCCCTTCATCACGCCACATTTGCACTACGGAACTGCGGTCATCTATTGCCAACCACGGATTCCACTCCTTGCGAATCTTCTTCAGCAACTCACGTTTCACGATAACATCACTGCGAAAGTCCCTGGCTGGGCGCATAAACAGTAAGAAAGGATGCGTCCAGAAACCGTGCTTCGTTAACCATGTTTTGGTTGTGTCGTACAGATCAATTGTTCTGCCGGAAACGTAAATGATGGGATAGGTCTCGCCGAGCGAACGAACAACCCTCGCAACCGGCTCAATCAGCGGGTCTTCAGCCACCAAAAACGGATCGAGAAAACCCTTCCAGTTCTTGGGAGTCTTTTCAATAAAGTGCAGACGATGCCCGCAATCGGCTAAAGTTCCATCAAGATCTACCAATACACAGTCATTCGAGCTACCTGGTTTTAGCAAAGCATCACCCGTGTTCGGAAAACTATATTCTAGCGGATCGCATCGAGAGGCATGGGGGGGGCGCATTGCGTAAGGGCAAATTGCGTAGGGGCGCATTGCATGCGCCCTTCTCACAACGGCGCAGCACGTGACTTCCCGAAAAGGTCGACGCATGGCGTCGCCCCTACAATACTCTGCGTTCTAAATTGCTCGCTTGAGTGGCTTCTTGTTCGCAAAAGAATAAAGCGACATCTCTTTCGACTCACTGGTTGGCTCCACGTAGCCGTGGTGCAACAAGTCGCAGAAAGCTTCTAAGTACAGAATGCGCTCCTCATCACTATCTGAAAACACCTGCGTTCCGCATTGCAAATATTCGCCATCAACACTGTGCACTTTGGCAATGAAACCATCGGCTTTGACGGCTTCAAGTAAGTTTGTTCTCGCGAGTTCCGAAGTCAGCCTGCTCCGCCGACCTTCGTCAGTGACACGAAACACCGTCATGTCCCGCGAACCTAACGTCTGTTGTATCTTCCCTTCAGCCAAAAGTTGTTCCAACCCCGCCAAATACATCTCGCGCATCTCGTCGGTATCCACATAGGCGCGCTTAGCCTTGACGAAATCTCCAACCCCGTTGCGCACTTTCATCAACAAGTCGGCTGACTTTGCTGACTCATAAAGTAACTCATTGGCTGCTTCTTGAATTGACTGGTTTTGCATAATACTATCCGCCCACGAAATTTGCCCGACTGTCCACGGTGAAGTGGAGACGCTGCGGGTGCCGCTTAGTTCCTGAGTTCTGCTATTTACATTGTCCTCGCAACGGACCTTTCAGACGTATCGGCTGCAATGTAAAAAGGTACGCACTTTCATAACAGGCTCTGGTATAACCGGGCATATGAAAGAAGTACGATTCCAGTGGGGGAAACGTTATGGGCGAAAATTGGGCGACGCTGACAGCCAATGCTGAATCTGCGGCACGTGGCGGGCGTTATGCCGAGGCAAAGGACTGCTACAGACAGGCGCTGGCGGACGCGATGCAGCGTAGCGACCCAAATAACGCCTACTACAGCCAATGCGCGCTTGCCGGTCTGCTCAGGCTGCTGGATGAGTTCGCCGATTGCGAGCAATTGTTGAAAGAGGCTCTGCAACTGCGTTGGCAATTCTCAGAACGTCTGGCACGCGAGCCT
>DTSE01000123.1 GCA_012965515.1 Candidatus Melainabacteria bacterium
CGTACGGGAGTGAGGCATCATATTCGTCATGATAAGCCTTTATTGTCTTACTCAGTTCAGAAGGACGCATGGACGAAAGGCGTACGATCAACCGGCCTTTATCCTCAGACAAACCAATTATTGCTGCACGCATTCGATCTACTTCGGACGGTTCTTTCTTCCCGGAAGAGAAGAGATGTTGAGCGAATTGCAACTGCTCGTTTGTCGCGAATACTCTCTTTTGTAAAAACGCGTTGCCTCCAGACTGTGAATCTGCGGTAAGAACTCTTCTCTCGTCGGACGATAACTTCATCAGCTCGCCCAGCGACAAAGTGCAATTGTCAGACAAAAGCAAGCGCAGATCTATCGGAATCGTGGCGCTATCAAAGATTTTCCTCGAGTAATCAACCGGTGTCATCGCGTTGGCTCTGCCGACATTCAAGTCAAGGCGCTTCATTGCCTCGACAAATTCTTTCACCATCAAATCCAATGCTGCCCGCAGTGCTTTTTGCTCGGCGTCTTGAGGCGACTTCAAGCGAGACATTACGCCTGGGCGCGAAAGAATCAACTCGAACTTCTTCAATTGTTCCGAAATAGGCGCGCCGGAAAGTTTAGCTATTAGAGCGTTACTGATCTCGTCAGTTTCTAACTTCCCTGTTTGTAATGCAAGTTTCAATGTCCGTTCGGCGACTAATTTGCATTCTCCCTCAAGTTGAGCCTCAATAAGCGTGTCCAGATATTTCGGTGTGCCTTTATCCTTTAAGTATGAATTGACTTCCAGTTGCGACATCTGCAGAATCATTTGAAGTTTTTCAAACTGATTTGTATTTTGCGCGGTCCAGACGATATTCCACTTTTCCGGATCAGATCCGAGAAGAGAAATTTCAATGGGCACGCGCCCGCGTTTTTGCGATTCTTCAAAAGTAAGATCATCCTTGCCTTTTTCACCAACCTTGGCTCTCAGCATTCCCATAATTTCATGGTGTTCTTGAGGATTTAGAAACTTTCTCAGTCTCTCGTCCAGGTCTGCGAATCTGCCAGCATTCTCGCGTAAACTCGTCCAGTCCTTTAGTGATAACAACTCGACGGCACGCCTCATGCCTTTCATGTCATTTGAGCGAACCAGTCCAAAGTATTCATCCTTGTGCAATTCCCTCAGTGCCGCATAAATGTCTTCTCCACCTACAAGTTTGTTTCGCAACAAGTCATACTGTTTTGAGTTGATTATCGGATTAGTGGCAGCTCGCAATGCTGAGTCCACTTCTTTATAAAAGCTGACGGCTTGCTTTTCTTCTGCGTCTAAGTTCGAGCGCTCTGAGAGTTTCTCTCCCAACAAATACCGATGTCGATCTTCGGACGATGCCTTATCGACGAATTTTCTGATTTCTTCTTTGTTTGCCAGCCCAAACCAACCATATGCAAAACCCTCTGCAGTACCGAGCTGAGTAGTCAAAGATTCCTGCCCGTACTGGAGAACTTCATTCAAATGCTTTCCATACATGGAGAAAACCTTTTGCGCTTCTGCTGCTTCAGCGGTTTGTCTAAAGCCCTGGCGAACGTCCGAGGTGCAATAACGGCAAGTCGATTTCAGCAACTCGAAGCTATTGTCCTTTATTGCGATGGCAGCAAGTTGGCGAACTGATTCGGGAGATTTTTGCCAACCAGGCGTCAAGAAAATCTGCGCTGCCTGTCGAGTCGCTGAAGTGATATTGGCGCTGTAGAGTAAATCGCTGACTAATTGCTTGTATTCGTCGAGTGCCTGCAAGTCCTTAATCTCTTTTTCTGGCATCATCGCCAGAGCTTTTCTGATTTCGGTTTCAGTTTGATTAATTGCCTTTTTCTTCGAGACACCACGACTGAGAGCAGCATTGAGACCAACCGGCTGACTCTGATGCGCCGTCACATCTACAGACTTATTCAGTTCATGCAACTTATCGATATGCGCTGCCAATTCCCGTGCCCATTCTTGAACAGTCTGGCGCCGCTCGTAAAACTGAGCGGGCACTTTGTGCTGGGCGGTTTCTCCACGTACTTTCTGCTTGAGTTCGAGAATGAACTGTTTATCTTCGTCACTTCCGACTGCGTATCTCTGCGCATGTGCAGTATCACCGGCGGTGCCTTTCTTGGCTTGCAGTTCTTGCAAGCGACCGGAAAGAAGAGCAAATGCCATGCGTTTTACTCGCCTGACAGCAGCATCTTGTTCCGAGCCGGGTCTCAAAATTTTTCTGAAATTATCCAGTAGAGCCAGAAAGTGTTCAGCTGGTCCACCCTTCTTTCCGAGGGCGAGATCCTCTTCCCGGAGTGCGCGCAAATCTGCAGTCTCGAGATAAACAGCTTTTGTTTCGACGATGTTTCGGTTAACCGATTGTGGTGCATGCTGATTTGCATTTAGCGGCGCGGCTCCTGCTCCAGCCGCTTCTGGTACGACTGCAAGTGGCGTTTCTGCTTCTCCCACCACTGCTTCTTGCGTTGCTGCTCCTGTTTGCTGCGGTTGCCCTTGGGGCTCTAGATCTTCAATGGCCCTGCCAAGCATCCCCAGTGCTGCAGTCTGCTGTTTCTTGGCATAGGCGTCTTTGTCTTGGCCTTCAGGCATTTGCCGCCATTGCTCGACGTTAGTAAGCAAATCTTGTGCAAAGCGGGACTCAGTGCCGGAACTTTCTGCCAACTGTTTTAGCTCTTCAATTGAAATCAACTTTCGGCTGCGCTGCGACGAGGCATCCCCAGAGCCGGTGTTTTTGCGGCTGGACAGGTCCTTCTCGGTAGTATTGCTGCCGCTGCCGACGACGACATCAGCTCCGGACTGATCAGCGCCGTACAAATGAAAAGTCATGCGGCGCGCCGGTGGTTTCTTGCTGCCCCCGTCATCTTGCAGCAGGTCTTTCTCTTCGTTTTCGCGCTTTTCCGGCGTTTCGTCGGGAGGCATCAGCTGAATTTCTCAAAGCATATTTCTATATGCCCTTGGAAGGGTCGCAAGACATAACCAAGAGCCACGCCATGGACATTGAGATCATATGCTATCAAGCTCTAAAAATACTCGTCCAAAACGGCGAGCGGGCGCCGGCCCTGAAAACCGTCATTTTCAAGATGCCAATAGTCGATATCTCTTTCGCCTAAGCGCCAGCAGAGGAAATAGTCGACGGCACCTTTTTTTGCCGGAAAGTCCAGCAGGCCGGAGCGAATGTCGCGAAGGATGACGCCGCACTCAGTGATCTCAATCATCCAGCGCTCAAAACACTCAAGATACTCGCGTTTAGCTGACGTGAGACTGTCGATGGACGATTCATAGCGCTGCCTTGCGTCTCTCAAAGCTGTAAGTTCTACGACATCTCCAGCGTTCGTCTTAACCGCCATTAGAGCGTTTTCGGCTTCCTCACACTCTTGGCTGGCGGCGGCAATTTTTATGCTGATCGAGTCTAGCTCATCGTTAGCTTGAGAGAGCTGCTCGCGCAAACGAGGAAGCAGGGCCTGAGCTTCAGGAAGCGAGAATGTAGAAGAATTCGACATGAAATTGAACCGATTAGCGTCGTCAAGCACCGGTCAAATGCCGGTGGGACTGGAATTGCTGTGGATAGATTCCAACAGCTAGTCTAGCTTAATTAATCTGCCCTGACTGCCTATGTGTAGGAGTGCGAAAATCTAGAACTTTGTTGGCGACCAACATACTGGACGTCATTAGTTGCTCCATTCCAGAAGTTCACAAGCAGGGAAACCGTTACCGATGACTAAACTTATCGACCTGACCAGACCACTCGTCGCTATCGACAAAGACGCGTTTCCGCCGACGCTGCAACCGCTCTATAGAATCATCTCGCCGGAAGTTGACTTTGTCGGAAACGATCGTGGCGCCGATATCATGTGTGAATTGTTCTCCTGCCCGAAAAGTGATTTGCCTGATGGTGAAGGGTGGGCCGAAGAAATGGTTACTTTATCGAGTCATCTAGGCACTCACGTTGACGCTCCGCTGCATTATGGCAGCACCTGTGGTGGTGCCCCAGCCAAAACCGTGGATCAAATACCTCTGGAGGAACTCTTTTGTGACGCGGTTGTTCTCGATATGACTCACAAAAAAGGCACCGGGGACGCCATCACTGTTGATGATATTAAACGAGCGCTAGAGGCTGTTCAATATCAGATAAAAGCCGGTGATGCTGTGCTTATCCGCACAGATCATGACAAATTCTCCATCACGGATCCTGTGCGCTATAACTATCCAGGCCTGATTAGAGAATCGGCATTATACCTGGCGCAATGTGGTGCCAAAGTTGGTGGCACCGATGCTCTCGGTTGGGACAGGCCGTTTCCAAAGATGGTCGCCGAATATCAAAAAACCAAAGACAAGGCGCATATCTGGGATGCGCATTTTGCATATAGAGATGTCGAGGTATACGTCATTCAGCA
>DTSE01000124.1 GCA_012965515.1 Candidatus Melainabacteria bacterium
GCGATGACTATGACCTTTGATTACATAGCGGTAGTCACACTCATATAACAACTTCTCTAGCGCTTCGTTGCTCGTGAGTGCGTATCCCTCATCACCGGGAAGACGTGGGTAGTAGTGGGTTTTAGGCATTTTGCTTTCTATAGTTTGCCTGCCCTTGATAAGATGTTTCTATGAAGGTAAAGCTATATGGGTTGATATTCTTCGGTGCCTTATTGATAGGCTCGGTATCCGGATGTACCGAGCAAACCGAGCGATTGGGCCATAGCCACCACGAGACCGGATATGTTTCGTGGGGAATCGATGAATTTGAGCTGTTTGGGTTGACTAAGGAAGAACTAGTAGAGAAGTTCAGAGAAAGAGACGGCTGTTACTTTCGATGATGGACACTGTGGGCATTTCCATCTTTCATTCGACAAAGAAAAAAAGATTGATGGTGTTCAGCGAGTCTTCATTGACGGCGCTGGTTGCAAGATTTTTGGTCCCTACCTCGGAACGAGAAGAGAAGCGCTCGAGTTTTCGATAAATGGTTTGAAAGAGCATACGCCTCTAGACAAGGAAGACGCTGCCAAGCTAGCAACTGCGCAGGAGATGTTAGAGCGAGAATGATGACTAAGGCACCATATATAGTGTCTGTTGTAGATTGTTTGGAAGTGAGGCAGAAGGAAAGAAGCCTTGGGTCGACGCATGGCGTCGACCCCACACTAGTAGCTTTAGAAGCCGCCGAGAGCGGCTGCTGACGTTGCTCGTCCGGACCAAACTTCTCCCAGTCGCACCGGTTCAAGCATGTTTGACTCGGGTGTTGGTCGTTTGAAATCGTATTTCAGAACGCTTCCTTTGGTTTTTCCATCCACAGAACCGCTCACCACTAAGTGTGCGCCAGTTGTAGTACTTGTAGTAGCTACATGTACGGCACCAGATTCGGTGAACGGACTGAAGCTCGAAGTCTCGCGGAAGGGTGCATCCTTACCACATCTGCACTGACCCAGATATATTGCAGGACCGTCGTCCAACGCCGAGCCGCTGGAAAATGTTTTTACAGTTCCGCTGCCCGCTAACTGGCTGGCTATGATAGATTTCGCCCCACCAAGTGAACCGGCTATCCACCCCGTGGTCAGAGATACACCGCCCGAGTAATCCTTGCCGAATGGGAAGAAGCTCGTGTTGTTTTGAAGCGTATCCGCCGGATTCATTTGACCTTTTCTAGCCTTTTCGTTTGGATAGAAAAGGCTATAGGCGAACGTCTTAATTTCCGTCGGAGCTCCTGGTCCGGGGGCGGTGACAATGTCCTCGCGGCCGGTGACGAAATCGACCATTCCAGCGGCAACAGTCACGCCTGACTTGTCGTCGCCATAAGGTTTAAAGCTTGCGAATAGTGTCGGTCCGTTATTAGAGCCAGCCAATGGAATATCGTAGATCTTCACTTCATCGGTGATGCCAGCAGGTGAGCCAACGATGAGGTTGTCTGATTGTGTTCCATCAATTTGCGCAGAAGCAACGGTCACACCTTCGCGTGCATTGGATTCAAACGGCTTAAAGTGCGCAAGCTCTGTTCCGAAAATTCCTTTGCCCAGGATAGATGCACCAGCGTAAGCAATAACTTCTGGCTCGTGATCTTTGCCGGAGCCGACGAGCAAGTCTAGGATGCCGTCACCGTCCACATCACCCATTGCGACATTGACATTGCCTTCGTAGAAAGGAAATGGAATGACGGAAGCAACGAGTCGATCGTCTTCGCCATCGTACACACGAATCTCAGTAGCTCTGCCGGGCGCACCTGGAATCGCAACTGCGTAAGTAGAAACCGCTGGTATCACGTTGATCGTTGACATCAGCCCGTTGTCCTCATGGTTGAGGCGATGGCAGTGCGTGACATAGGTTCCTGTATATTCTTCGAACCGAGTACGGAACGAAAGAAGACCTGGTGCGTTGACATTTTCTTCCAAGTCAATTTTCGGTGCTGGTGCATTAGCGTTGTCGACGGAGAAAGTTTCAGGGCCAAAGCGCGCACCGTTTGTGGGATCGTGATATTCGGTTACCTGAAAATCATTGACGTGCACATGAATCGGATGCTCGTCGTTGTTGTAGTTGACGAAGTTCCATTCCTCGATCGAATTCAGTCGAGGTTGGATAAGCGAAGTATTGGGAAATGTCTGTCCATCGAATGCATACACGAATGCCTTCGGGTCATTCTTGTCGGCCAGCCCATTTAAAAATCCGCCGTTCATCACGATCTTCCGCTTAAAGTCCGGGGTCGCCTTGGAAAGATCAACATAGGATGTGTATGCCCCAATCTTCTGACCTTCCACGAAAGCAGTCGTCACACCGCCTGGTTCCACAGCTTTTGCTCGCAGGAGGACCTGCGTTGGAAAAATGAAGAACCCATCAAAATAGCTGATGTACTTAGGATCAATGCTCATCCTTCCCAGCACACCGGGAGGATTCTCGGTTCCATTGCTGGTGTACATAACACCGGGGCTGCTGAGTGTCTTGGTCAGATCGTACTGTCCATTATTCACAGCAGTTTTTCCGAGATCGGGCATCTCCAATATGAGTTCGCCTTCTGCCGGAATTGTCACAGCGATCGCAAAGCGGGTCGCCGGCGGAATCAGAAGCCTGGTGCCATCGACAGTCCGTGGATAATGAACCGTTGAATAGGGGTTGCCGTCTTGTCCAACAATAGCGATCTTTGGATGCCGTCCTGTTGCTGTTTCAGTAAGCTGTACGTTCATATATGCAAGGTCGCTTATATTTGCCAGCACCCATATTTCAGTTTGACCAGCCTTGCTTTTGATGACTGGCTGAAACTGACCATTCACTGTGTATTGAACGTCACGAAGGTGATCAGGAAGTGACGAGTTTTCCGGCATACCGCCAGCTTTTTTCTCATTCGGAGTAAAGCTTTGGAGATTGCTGGGTATGAGTGAGAACTGCCCCCTGTGATTGCGAACTGATAGTGGACCTTCATACCAGATGGTGGCAAATTTGGTGCCCTTCTTCGATTGATTGAAGTTGACCGGCATTTGAGATGGGCGATAGGTGCCATTTTCCAGCTCGCCTTTTTTCGGCGGAACTAGTGTGTTGAGCCACATCGGCCACATCGTGTTATTGAGGTCTGCAGAACCGCCTGCGCGATCAAAGACGAAGTTGTATTGAAGAGCCATATTGCGGACAGGAATTTTGTTGTCAGTGACAAGAGGAATGTTGCCATCGGTCTTGCCAACCGCAAGTAGGCCGGCTAGCCCGCAGTAAGTCTGAGCCGATGTGAGTCCGTGGAGATGGCAGTGGTACCAGTACAGTCCTTGCGGCATGTTCTTCGGAATGTCGTAGGTGTAGGTGTTTGTCATGCCCGGCGGAATGTCCAACATGACGTTGTCGGCGTTCCCTTTCGGACTGATGTGGGCTCCATGGATGTGGAGATTCATCGGTGACTCTTTCATCTGCGGCGGGTAAAGCGGGATGGGCTGACCCTTGGCTGTGTACGATGGAATGAAATAGTCTTTGATCGTCAGATTTTTGAGTTCATTCTCGAAGTGGACGATCATCTTCTCGCCCGGATACACCTTTAGAGTCGGCGCGGGATAAAGATCTTTTCCGAAATTCTGCCCGTCTGATGCGGTGCCTTTGATTACTTCGTAGCTGAAAAGAAGAAAGTTGTTAACCGGCTTATCTAGCGTGTCGAGCTTCGCTTGTCCTTGTCTTGCTGTGAGTCGAACTTCTAGGACGCCGCCCTTGCTCGCTAGCACAACCGGCTCTTTAAAATCATGACGAGTAGAGATGTCTGACTTTTTGCCAGAAGCATTTTTGACTGCAATGGTTTTGACTGCAGTTTTCCCCCAGGCTTCGCCCGCCCAAGCAAACGACATACAAAGGGTTGTGACACTAAGAAGTAAGCTGTACACGCGAGCATTTGACATGAAAGGCAGTCCTTTGTGATTGTTATGCAAAGCGATCATTCGCATAATTTTTTTTGCGGCTATGGTTGGTTGCCGATCCAAAGAGCAGCACCAACAGAGTCGCACTCGGCGTTGATGCTGTTCAATTGGAACAATTTTGAAATTGAACGAGGTCGAGGGTTCATAGTTTAATCCCAACGGGTGCGGCTCAACGCCCCTGACCGTCGACGAACTGGCTGACTGACATAATCTTTCCTGTCAATGCGTTGACAGTGACTACTTTCTTTCCGCTCTTACCGACCACGCGGAAGTCGTGGACAAGCGCGTCTTTTCCTCCCCACACAAGAATTTCCCAGGCCTCAACAGTGCCGGGATATTCCTTGAGAGCCTTCTCCTGGGTCTGCTCTATCGTGAATTTTGCTTCTTTCCCGTTGAATCGATTCGCCCGATCTTCCCAGCTGCCGACTCCGTAAACC
>DTSE01000125.1:0-388 GCA_012965515.1 Candidatus Melainabacteria bacterium
TTGCTATGATTGCGTTAGCTAAACAGGGCGCTGCATGGCATCGCCCCTACGGAAAAGGACAGGGCATCGCCCCTACGGAAAAAAACAGGGCATCGACCCAACAGTTAACAAATCCGGGGTCAATTTGAGACTCTCCCTCACTCGTCAAGCTCTGCTGCTGGTAGCAATACCGCTTTGCTTCGAGATTGCTTGCGTTGGCATGCTGCTTCATGCGCAGAGGGAAGCTGAGATGGAAGCAGCACGAGCCGTTAAAGCCCGGCGCATTGCTGACTGCATAACCAGACTGAACAATCAGTTCTACAAATCCTGGGAAGCGGTAATGAGTTTCATTCAATGTGCCGAGCATTCCTTCGTCGAGCATCGTAAAACAGCCCTGAATCGATGTCAG
>DTSE01000125.1:398-14883 GCA_012965515.1 Candidatus Melainabacteria bacterium
TAATGAGTTTCAAACAAAATTGGCTCAGGCATCGCAGAATCGATCTTTCTTTTAGAAATGAATTCGGGCCGATCAAAGAAAACTACAAAGAGCTGATTGCACTCACCGACGATCAAAAGACGGTGCAAGGCAACATAACTTCTTCGATGAATCAGCTCGATGAGGCGGATCGCATTGTCGCCGAGGCTGCGCGCGATGTTGAAGCGGGAAAAGTGGAAGAAGTTCTGGAAACGCACGCGGCGAAAATGGCTCGCTTGAAGCAAATATTCAGAACATGCATGTCGCACGAGATGACTATATTTGCACAACACGAGAAAGATGTCGCCGACAGCAGTCACACACGGCAGGCGGAACTTAGACAGCAAATTGTTGTCTACGCAGTTCTTGCAGTTGTCTTCAGCATTTTGTTTAGCGCCGCTATTGCTGCCTTCGTCGTAAAGCGCATCACATCGCGCATAGGAGTGGTCAACGATAACGCTTTTCGCCTGGGCGCAGATCAACCATTGCATCCACCAATGAAAGGCAACGACGAAATTGCGCAGCTCGACAATATGTTCCATCGCATGGCGGATGAAATTCAGGAAACCGCACGAACTAAAGAAGATATGGTCAATATGTTGACGCATGATTTGCGTACTCCGCTGACATCGATTCAGGGCTGTTTTACGATGCTCGACGAAGGAATGCTCGGCACATTGAATGAACGCGGCGAGTCAATGGTGAAACTGGCTGACAGAAATAGCATGCGCATGATGAACCTCATTAACGATCTGCTCGACGTTCAAAAAATCAAGTCCGGCATGATGACGATTGAGACTGAAGACGTAGAGCTCTCCACTGTATTTAAAGAAGTGCGTCTCAATTTCGAAGATTGGATGAAAGAGCATGATCTAAAAATGGAAGTGGAGGAAACTGATCTATGCGTGAAGGCTGATGCTGAAAAGCTTTCTCGTGTGTTGTACAACCTCGTTGGAAACGCTTTCAAATTCTCGCCCAAGGGCGCAACGATAAAGATGTCTGCGCAAAAGGTTGGAAACGTTGCTCAAGTATCAGTCAAGGATGAAGGGCGAGGCATTCCGAAAGAAGCACAGAAAACTATCTTCGATCGCTTTCAACAAGTGAAAAACGACGGTGAAAGTAAGGGCGGAAGCGGGCTCGGGCTAGCTATCTGTCAGATGATTGTGGAATTGCACGGCGGCAAAATTTGGGTAGAAAGCGAACCAGGGAAGGGGAGCGTTTTTACTTTCACGCTCCCTCTTTCTGGGCGCATCACGTAACTTTTCAATATGATTATCCTTGAGGGAACTTTTCGAGGGCGCATACCATGCGCCACCACGTGCGGCTTGAACGCCGCCAGATCTTCAACTTGAGTAAGACTGAGTTTTGCACTGGTATTTTCAGAATGGGCGAAACTCTCTTTTACTGCTGCTAGCTCAGGCATTGTAGAAGCTCCTGGAGAGAAGAAACTGGTAAGGGGCGGGCGTCCATCGGTGTCTACAAAATTACCTGAGCGCACGGGCACGAAGGTGGCATTAACGTGGCGCTATCGTGGCGAGTAGCCCAGCGTGCCGCCAATCGCTGAAGATGCTCACAAAACTTCGATCAAATGGGATATTTGAGTGAATCACATCAATCTATGTCATAATCGGGCTAGGTTCGGAATTTATGGATTTCCCCGAACTGACTTTTTGAATTCTCCAAACTACTGAAGAAAACTCCTAAATCCTCTGGCGCCATACAGACAAAGGGGATTTATGAATACTTTTTTTCACTTCTTTGGGCTTTCGAATTCGACGATTTCGCTTGCCCATCTCAACGCCTTACCTCAACCAACACAACTGTTGCTGGCATACTGCCTACTTCAAGGCAATCCTGAAGTGTCCCTGATGAAAGGCGATATTGACGCGGACGAAATGATTTCTGCCGGTTGGCTCGGCATCGTGCCCAACATGACCGCGGGACTTCGCACGTTCAAGTTTCAACCAGACGTCTGGGCACGACTGAAATCACTGCGTCCTGAGTTTCTGGACAACATTTTGGTTTCCGAAATTCAAAGCTATGCAAAATCGAAAAGCTCAAATTATCCATGGATTTGGTGACCATCTAGAGCACCGCGGTGACTGCAAAAAAGAGGAGGAACTGCAATGGTAATTTGTCCTATAGCAAGAATGATGCACTGCACAGGATGTATGTTGGTGAATATTTGCCCGCTCAAAACAATCCTCGGCGATTACAACAAAGTCGAAGGTTGCGAACAGGAAAAGGCAGAAGAGAATCAAACAAAAGAGAACAGTTCAGCGGAGCCCCCATCGGGGGTTTTGTAAGCTCAAAACACCGTTGCGCAGGCTAAAAGTCCGCAGCTAAGACGGGGCGTATCATCGCGAGCCAAGCCCGGCCAGGCGCAAGACGTAAAAGACAGCTCAGGGTAGAATGAGAAAACCAATTCTGAGGTGAGCGATGAACATCAGACGCCTGGAAGTCCTAGCCATGTCGGCACTGTTCTTGGTCGTGCTGGCTGCATTGCCTTTTTGGCAGAAGCTCGGACACCTGACCAGTGAAGCAGGTTGTTTATTAGTGAACACTCCGAGTGTCGTTGCTGCCGACTATAGCCTGGCTTTTCAACTTAGAAACTTGCCGACGCTGATTTTCGGAATCTTGCTTGTCGCTTTTGGACTTTCTCTCCTCTTTGGTTGCTGGCAAAAGAAGGGATCGCAGAAAGAAATGTACACGTGCGCGACGTGTTCAACGCCTTACGAACACGGCTCTAAATTCTGCCACTCTTGCGGCGCAGAGCTATAAAAACATTACGCTGCTAGAATCCAGAATCAGGCATTCTCTTAGACTCGGGCCTCTGCGGTTGATGTGGTTGTTGCAGCTGTTGTAGCTGTTGCTGTAGCTGCTGAAATTTTTGCTGCAGCTGCAGTCGCTGTGATTGTGGGCGTTGCGACGGTTGGAACCCAGTCCGTTGCTGTTGGGGAGGAAATTCATCTTGCGATTCATCTGGCAATTGGTTCGACACACCGCCAGGCGCCCCGTCAGGCTCTCCACCTGTTCTCTTAAAGACTTGCATCCGATTATTGCGAGTCTCAATACTCAGAATACGCTCTTGAGTTTCAGTTAAAACAGATTTCGGTCGCTCCGCTGGAATCAGCTCAGGATGCCCACTTGCCTCAAGGAATTTGATAAAGCTATCGCGATAATCAATGCCATTGTATTCATCAATAGGATTGAATTCCTCCACGCGAACTTCCATAACTTCGATGGTGTCTTCGAATTTGACGCGTCCGTCCTGATTGAAAACACGGCACTCTACGACAGCTTTAACCACTCCATCAGATTGAGGAGTTGAGACGCTCAAATCTTCTTGTTGAAACGAACTCATAATCTGGTTGGTGTCTTTATCAATGCGAACACGCGTGGAGAGAGAAAACGAAGTGTACTTACCTTTCTCCATTGCATAGATGGTCTTTCTTTGCGGCATTTGGTATTCGACATAATCGTCGGTTTCCACTTTTCCGACGTTTACGAAGACAGGCTGCCAGATTCGTCCTTTAGCATCCATCTGATAGCCGGTGATTAAGTCGGCGCGCGTTTGATATGACACCGGTCTGCCGTTAACGAAGCGAGTGCTCTTCTCCTTATGCCAAATTCCTGCAAACCAATTGGGAATTCGACGCCACTCCGTAATGTTTCTCTTGCCGGTCTCAACAGCGCCTAGATTCATGCGCTGGCCTTCACGCAAACCCGACTGCAGTGGAGCAAGCGAATCACTGAACTCGATGCCAGCCTTCAGAGGTTCGGCACTGAGGGAGGGGCTGACGCAAAAACTACAACAAATACTGCAGAGCAAAGCAAAAAGAAAGACTTTTGCTGAAAGGCCAACAGTTGCGTCCACGAGTGTCCGAAAAAGTTTTTCTGGTATGCCGTGAAACAAAGTAAGTTGCAAGTGCGAAACACCTTTCTCAAGTTTTTCATCAAGCGAGATCGCAAGAAATGAATTATTTCCGGCGCCCAAGCAGTGTGCAAGCCGTTTTAACTAACTTGACGCCGCAATAGTCCACTTTATCAGGACAAAAGTTTTTGTGTCGGATGTCATATTGCCGCGTTAATTTTCGCTCGGCACTTGGAAAATAGAGATCGTCTACTCGACAAGGTCAATTTTGGCTCGCTGTAAAATTCTGCTATCCTTGCACCATAAAATGGTGCCCCACAAGCATTCACCGTCCTCTGGAAACACAGGGATTTAGAGAGATATGAGCAACGAACCCCGCTTGCCAACATTAGTAAACCAGGCAACCGGCGAAAGATACGTCTTAAATGACCCATCTATCAAAATGGGACGCGCTGATGACAATCAGGTCATCTTGCCTGACGACGGCTATGCCTCTGCCACGCACGCTCGTATCTTCTGGGACAACGGAATTTGGTGGATCGAAGACCTCGGAAGCAGCAACGGCACGAGCGTTAACGACCAGCTGCTTACCAAGCCGCACCAACTGGCCCCGCTTGATGTCATAAAAGTGGGACGAACATTTTTCCGAATCGAATAGCCAGGGCAGCCCAGCGCGCCTTCGCGCCCGCTTAACGCCGCTTTCAGGCAATTAATTATTACCTTTATCCGTGTACTGCCAGAACTGGCCGCCTTCGTCATAGCCGGAAGTGGTTCCGGGAATGGTGGGGTTTTCGTCTGGAACCGTGACCGGCGGAACAGTGCCAGGTGATTGAGTGGGCGACTGAGTGACTTTGCCTTTCTTGTAATGGAAGGTTCCGGGCGCCTCTGCATTGCCGTTTTTGCCGGCACCAGGTTCTTTCGAATCTGGTACTGACACTGCCGAGCCAGTGGTGGTGCTCGATGAGGTCGAATCAGAAGATGTCGAGGAACTGTCTGCTGCACTTGGTGCTGAAGGCGCAGGTGGCTGGGGCGCCATAAACGAGGCAACTACCATAATCACAAGCAGAACTAAGACCAGCGCGGCGCCTCCGATCAGCATCTGCTTATCCTTTTTCTTCTTAAGCGCGATGGGACAGTCATTCGTCATGAACTTTCCGTCTTCGCGCTTGTACAGAGGCGCATTCTGCCGGTTTTCCCGCTTAAATATGAGGGACTGCGATTCAGTCATATCGAAGCCGGTGAAGTTATAAATTTGAGCACTACACTCCGTGCAGTATTTCACGCGCTCTTTCGGATTGTCCGGATTATCTGCCCAAACAAACGGACAGTTGGGCGATACCATCTTGTAGTCATCGGCAGTGAGGACCTGCTTAGGCGGCTCAGATGCCTTCTGAGCGATTGATTCAGCCAGTCTTTCTTCTGCCCGACTAACCGAAGCAGAGAGACTTTCTTTCAGGAAGTCCATATCAAGCATGGTTTTGGGAATAAATCGTTCGGGTTTAATCGAACCTTGCTTCGCTTCCGTTGGCTGTTCCTGCTGTTCTTGCTTTTCTTGATCATGCGGCCAAACTGTGGTCACACCCTTAAAGTCCCCGTCAGCTTGGCTGTGAGGACTTTGGCTGAGTTCAACGGTGCCAGTTTTCTTTTTCACCTCGGCGCCTTGATCCCCAGCTGAGCGCCAATCTGCGGACACTGCCGTATCTCCGGACGGAGCAGAATCCGCCAGAACATCATGGTCTGGCGCCATGGATTGGTCCTGCGAAACACTACTTGCATCTTCGTCCGCGGGGCAGAGGTTGTCGAAAGAGAAATTGTCCAAAGGATGAAGCGAGCGGGAAACGCGCACCGGTGCGGTCGAGGCAGGCACTTCGGGGGCAGTATTCTCACTGGGGAGACTTACACCGGGCATGGAAGGAGAGCTTACCAAGCCATGCTTACGTATACCGAGCATGGTTTTGCGAAGTCGTTCAGCTCGAGAACCAGGAGGGCTCATCGCCGTGTTGTCGCGGAGAGCTTGTGCAAATTCGTTGAGATCGTCCATGCTGACGTCGTCATAACCGGCGGAAAAATCGCGCGGAGGTTCTTGCTCTTTAGCATTTGCAGCTTCAACGACTGCATTGATGTTCGAAACATCGACCTCAAGCATCGTCTTCGCGACTTTACGTGGTTGCTGTGGCGGAGGCGAAACAGACTCTGCGGCAGGCGTAGACACGGATGGGTCCGTGGCAGACTGACCGGGATGTGGACTTTGCTCTGCGGATTCTTCTTCAGTGCCCGTAGCGAAATCAGCTAGCTCGAAAAACTCTTCAGCCTTGAAGTCGAGCATTGTTTTGGCGATCTTTCGATCTGCCGGTTTCGGAACTGGAGCTTTTGGCGCGACGGACGGAGGCGCGGCCGAGTCTACTTCAGATTCCTTGATTGCAGCGGCAATTTCCTCTTCAATCGCTCGTGCCGAGGCTTCGACTGCATCACGAAGTCCAGCACTATCGAAATCCATCAAGGTTCTTGCAACTTTACGCGGAGGTTCTTGTGCATTAGGAGCAGTTCCAGTCGCTTTTGAAGCCGCTTCATGCAAGGCTCCGACATTTGACTCCGGCTTAGTATTTGTTGCTTCAGCAGCCTTCTTTTCTACTGAATCGCTCGGAGCATCTAGATTTGGAGAGAAATTCACATCTTCATCAATGAGAGTTTTCGCAACTTTTCTCTTAGCTTCTCCTGCAGGAGAAGGCGCTTCAGCCTCCACATTAGAAATGGAATTGGCTTCAAGTGGCGCTGAAACCGGCGTATTGACAGCCGGTTCGTCAATCACGGATTCTCTCTTCGCCTCCTCCGAAACATCGCCAGTTGGCGACAGAACCGGCTCCTCTTGAGGCTCTGCAACCGCAGCCAATTCATCGTCTTGGCTCTCAGCAGACTGTCTGGGAGTCTTGTCTTTCTTTCTCTTGCCGCTTGTTTGACCTTTTGCAGTCGACTTAACAGCTTCAACTTTCTTAGCTTCCGAAGGTGGGGGAGAAGCTGGTTTGCTGTCGACCTTGGCTTGGGCAGACTCCTGTTTTGAAGACACTGATTTTGAGGCTGCCTCAGGCTTACCTTTGCTGCTTGCTTCAGAAATCGATTGCTTTGAATCTGCTTGATCGGGCTTCTTCTCTTTCGCCTGCGACACTTGAGTTGCGGCCGGCTTGGATGCCTCTTTCTTTGGTTCAGCCACGTCCCTTTTCGGAGCGGCTGTTTCCTTGGCAGGCTTTGCTGCAGGCTTTTGCGTATTTGGTTTGGTTTGTTTAGCCGAAGTCTTTTTCTTCTTGCTCATGACCATCCAAAGTCCTTGTGCGAAACCCTTTCCCGCCCGCAATCATCATACCTCAGATGACCTGTAGCAAAGCCTTTGCGCCCGTTGTTTATCCCCTGGTATCGCAATTTCCAACAAGTTCGGACAAACTGTCTGGAATTCCTTATACGTGATGCCTTTTGCCATTAGGCGGACGGCAATATAATGTTGATAAATCTAATCTTGGAATCCCCTAAATTTAGATCTACGGTCGTACATTTAACATGTCAAACCGGAAGCAACGATGTCCGGAAAGTTCTGAGGGATGGAAGAATGCTCGCACGAAAGTATAGAGCCCGTAGAAGACGCACCAAACATGGTGCAGGTATAGCTGAGTTTGGGCCCGGAATTTTGGTGCTTGTAATATGCATATTTTTTCCGCTGGTCGACCTGTTGAGCGTGTGCTTGTCTTACTGCACAATTATGGTTCTCAATTACAACCAAGTTGCACAAGCGGCACTTATTCGAGCCAGCGAAGCGGCAGATCCAAGTGGAGATATAAAGAAAGGAATACCAGATACCTGGCGCAGCGGCATGGGCAAATTCGTGAACATGACAGGTAACATCAATACCGACGTAAGCTATAGAAATGGACAACAAGAGAGTGGTGCGGGAGCAACTGACGCACAGGATGTAATCGTACGAGTTAGAACATCGATCACTTGCAACCCTTTCCTTCCTATTCCATTTTTCTTCGGCATCCCCGGAATAAATGCACCTTTCCCCTTGGTAGTTTTTCAAGAGAAACAAATGGAAAATCCAGATTTCTCGCAACAGTAGTCGATTAATTAGGAAAGTACAAAGTGAAATCAAAAGTACGCAGCCGGAGATCTAGAAGAGGCGTCAGCCTGATCGAAGCTGCACTGGGAGCACTGATTCTGATTCCAATTGCACTTTTGATCGTTGATCTGATTGCAATTGTCATTGCCAATTCAATGAATGACACGGCTGTAAAAAACTGTGCACGAGCGGGAGCAAACCAACCAAACCCACAATCTGCAGGAGAAGCCGCAGATAAGGTTTTGGCTACCTTTCAACAATCCGGAATCGTAAAATCGTTAACACTCGACGATCTCGCCTATACGGAAAATGAAGTGTGTACGGCTCGAACCACCATGGTTGTAAGAGTGCCGGTCCCTTTTCCAGGTCTAAACGAAATAACATTCAGAGGAATGGCTGTTGAGCCAATTGTCGGAGCGGCCCCCCGCTAATTTTTCGACGTAGTCAGTAATCGTTCTTGCGGCGTTTTTCTAAGAGTCAACCGCAAACTTTCTAGGTGAGGAACAAATTCGATGATAAGGGCGGGACTGGCACGAAGAGAAAGAGGATCGATCTTAGCCCTGACATCAGCCCTCGGACTGGCGTTAGTCGTTCTTGGCGTCGGATTTTTCTTCTTCGTCATGTTTATGAATGCGCAGAAGGAAACCAAGAACGCAATTGACGCAGGCACTCTCAATGTCGGCAGAAAGGCGCTCGACGAGATAGAGGTTCCTGTAACAAACAAGTGCTTCTGGGATGTCTGCAAAGATCCGCCCGACAACAGTATCATCCCTAATCCCACCATCAACTTACGCCGCATCAACAGAATCTGGGCGGAAGCGATGCTGTACAAGATCAACGCTCTGGCGCAGCAAGATCAAGGACAAGACAACAACGGCATGAGCAATGCGTCAAATGCACTGCAAAGCGCCGAGCAGACCAGTAATTTGCTTGCGCTTCGCCTGAAAAATCAAGTCGAGATGTATCCGTTTTTCAAGGACCTTGCAAGACAAAACAATATCCGCATGATTGGTAATTCTGCGTCCGTGAAGGAAATCCCGGGCGGTAATTGGCAAACTTCGAAGATTATCGAGGGCACGGACAAAGTTGCAGAAAGCAACATCATGATTGGTGGATCAACAAGCAACAACTTTCTTGCTCCCCATGGTTTCACCTGGAACAGCAACAACGTTACCAACACCAGAAGGTCTCCAGCGCCAGCCAACAGCAATGGAATGTTCTTCCTAAAGGGATATGAAAATCTCGACTTTGGCGGAGATACATTTTGGCAAGTGCCATTTCTTTTCGAAGATAAACCGCATATGGTGTCAAAGAATGATTTCGAAAAAGCCAAGAATAATGCTGCAGGATGGTCGAATCCAATTCCTAATGCCTTTTCTGCCGAAGGCGTAGCGTCGCAACCAGGAAAGCCAGCCGAAAAAGGCATTGCCTGGGTAATCACCAATCCGCGTCAAACTTATAAAGCAGCAATACCGCACAGCTTCATCAGATTGAGAGTTGAAAAACCAAAAGTAAACTGGCAGTTCGTTCCATTGGCCTTTCCGGTGACATTCTTTACCGATACGATGTCCGGATTCATTCCCGAATCCATGTCTAGCCCACCAGCTCCTGCGGGCGGTCCCCTTTGCGCAACAGTGCAAGCAGTCAGCGTGCAAGTAGGTCTGGAACTTATCGGCATTTTGGCGACTGGTGTTGACGGGATGATTTTTCGTCCGCCATCGGCAAGTAGTGCCGACACCTACATCGAGAAGGAACTCGTGGCTAGGTGCAATGAAATGATCACAAAAGTAGGCAAGACGGTGAAAGCATCAGATGTGCATTCAGCCCTTTCAAACCCGGTTTGCACAGGCGCGCTCATTGGAGGAGTGTCACAGGATTTTGCGCTTTACAGTCCCGACGGCAATTCATTGAGATGCATGCCGATCGTTGGTGGCGCTGTCGCCGATCCTACAGTTCCGTGGTTGTCGTTGATTGCAAACCAATCACCTGACGGTACAGAGAAGAAAAAGGGTGAAAACGGCATTTCAATACCCAGTGGCGTTGTGCCTTTTCACCCAGTCATCGTTCCAGATCCCTTCTGCGTAGAAAGCTTTGGCCTTGGCATAGGTACAATGGACAAGTCTCTTTTCTGGCAGCCAGGAACCGGTTTTAATGGTTGTCTCGGAAAAGTCAGAGTGCAACGAGAAACTAATGTGATTTCGATTGGTGTTTGTGTTCCTATCTAGAGGATTGAGGATGCGCAAGGTAATAAAGTGCGTACGAACCGCTTCAAGAGCAATGTTTGGTTTGATGATTCTGTTGTCGGCCACTTCGCACGCCGCAATAGCACAAGCACCACCTGAAACATTGGAAAAGGCTCGCAAGTTGGGAGTGCTCAACCTCAAGAAGGGTGAGTTGCCATCCTATCTCAAGATTCCAAACGTACACATAACCCAGTCGGTCCCGACCAACTTTCCTGTTGATGTGTATCGCAGCAATGTCGTGACCACAAACTTTATGAACACCACTCAAGGAGCGCCGACAGCGACATTGTCCATCGTGACAAAAGACTCGCCCAGTACGGTAAATTCGTTTTACCAGTCCGCGTTGCGCTCTCGCAGTTTTGCGCTGCAGATACCAAAGGCTGAATTGCTCGCCAAAATGGGTCCGCCCGGCACGGCCTTCATGATGCAAGGGACAAGATCGAAAGAACAAATTTCTGTGAGCATCGTTGGCCGACAAGATGGAAATACTTACGTTTCCGTCAATTGGATGATTTTGCCCTAGCAGCAAATAGAGCGGCAACAAATTCCGTACCTTCACGCTTGTCCTCAGCAATGCCGGGAAAAGGCGCGCGATGGTCAGCGTGCCTGGTAAAATTCCAACATTGGAATCCTCGGCCGCCCCTCACGATGAGAGCCTTAATGACCAGAGTTTCGTCCATATCAATCGCTCGCCTGACGGCGGTGAGCGTGGCAATCGGCGCTTTTATAGCGCTGGGAATTAGCAACGGCCAAACCGTCTTTGCTCAGGCAGCAGGCGGCAAGAGCAACTTGTCGAACGCACAGTTGACGGCGCTGGTGCGCGACCCATCCGTAGGCTCTCGAGCGTTGAGCGTCACGGTTGTTGGAAGCGGGCCGCTGGTTACTGTTCTGGCAGAAGAGAGGGAAGCCGCGCAGGACAAAGACCTCAAAATCGATGCGATGTTTTTATCCAGAACATTGATTGAGGGCGCACCGGGACAGATTGATAAAGTGAAAGTTCTGTTCAGTCAAACCGGCAAACCCGCCCGACACATCACCATTTCGCGTGGAGAAATCAACGATTTCAGCGCCGGAAGAATCTCGGCAGCCACATTGCTTCAGTCACTCACCCTGGTAGCCGTCCATGCGGAAAATATGCCGGAAATCACCGATGGTCCTGAGGTTGAGAGACGTCTGCTTGCCTGGAAGCGCATAGACAAACTTCGCTCACAAGGGACTGGAGTCTCACCATTCGAGGCGATCTTCAAGGAAATTCAAGGACTGGCAAAAGCAAACGATGCCGAGAAAGTCTCTCAGCGACTGACTTATCTGGAATCGAAGCTGACGGGTCAAGAGGAGCAGGTCAAACAAGCCAAGGACTCATTGCGCGGTCGTGGCGTTCCGGCGGTCAAAACAGCCTCAACGGCAGGCGCTGGAGCTGGAGCGGGAGCGGCAACGCCTTCAGGACATAGCGGTGCGCCGGCTCAGAGCGCAGCCAGCGGCTACATCCCGCCGGAAGCTGATCACTTGAGGTCGACCTTCAACGCTCAAAGCAGCGAAATTATCAGCCAAGTCACTCGCAAGAACAGCGCGGAAGGCTTCAAACTGAGAGATTTGAAGGCGGAAATCGAGAAGGCCTTTGCCTCCCATCAAGATGCCAAAGCATTTGAAATGCTTCACAACTTTGACCTAATGGCTACAAAGATTTTAGGCACTTCTGCATTTGGTCCCGGGGGTCAAGGGGGTCAAGGAGGCGGAATGGGCGGCGGGATGAATCCCGGCGGAGGCCCGCCCGGTGGCGGTCCCCCAGGCGGCGGTCCTCCCGGTGGCGGACCACCGTTCTAAACAGCCTAAAAATCAACAAACTATGATTGGTTCACTATTTGTGGAATATAGGAACCGGGCGCGTGCATTGCGGCCCTACTACCAGAGTGGAGCAAACCGGTTTGAGTTCCGGCGAAATACTCGAAGACGCTCGAGATAAGGGGAAAGCCCGCGATCCGCTTGTGGGAACGGTTTTAGACGGCCGCTTCCACATCGATGATGTGCTCGGTTCGGGCGGTATGAGTGTCGTTTATCTTGCCACTCAAATCAGAGTCAATCGGCAAGTCGCGATCAAGACCCTGAAATTGCAATTGGACACAAAACAGGTCTACCGCGAGAGATTTCACCGCGAAATAAATCTGCTCTGTGCTCTTAGTCATCCACACATCGTCACGGTTTACGATTGCATTTTCGACGACGAACAGCAGCCATACGTCGTCATGGACTACTTGCGCGGACGCAGCTTAGAAGCACTGATTAAAGAAGAGGGTCCACTCGACATTGATCGCTTCGCGCGCATCTGCGTGCAGGTATGTAGTGCGCTTGATTATGCACACAAAAATGGTGTCGTTCACCGCGATTTGAAGCCTGGCAATCTTGTCTTGATGGATGACGAAATGGATTTCGTAAAGGTTGTGGACTTCGGCTTGGCAAAACTTAGCGAAGAGAGTCGCAAGCTGACTCAATCGGGCGAACTATGGGGAAGCCCACCATATCTAAGTCCCGAGCAATGCATCGGCAAACCTGAAGATGCACGATCCGACATTTATTCATTCGGTTGCGTCATGTATGAGATGCTCACCGGAAAAGATCCTTTTCACAACGGCACCACAATTTATGAACTGATCCAGTATCACGTCAACACGCCACCACCCTCGATGCGTTCGATTAATCCGATGCTGAATCTGCCGGACGAATTGGAAAGAGTCATCTTCAAGGCGATGGCAAAAGATCCAAAAGATCGCTATCAGACTGCCGGCGAGCTCAGCAATGCAATGGTAAAAGCCTGCGCTGAAACGGCATCACGTGAGTCAGGCAACTTGAAGATAATGGCGGGAATGGGAAGTTCGAGCGAGCAACCAAGTGCGGTATCGATAGGATCTTTCGCCAACAATTTCAATTTGGCACTCGATCCTATGGCTGGAATGAGTGTTGAAGATGCTTTTCTAGACAGAAACAGTAAAGCTGTAGATAGCAGCGAGGGAGCAGGCAAAGGCCCCTCGACGCGCCAGTTGGCCAGAGATAGATTTAGCAACTTAGATTCAGAGAGTGAACCGAAAAAGTCCAGTGCAGGAAAAATGGTAATCGCTGGTTTCATTGTCGTCGTGCTTTGCGCAGTCGGACTTTTTGCCGCTGTTTCAATGCACAATGGCAAGACGGAAACAGCATCAACGCAGACAAAAAAATCAACAGGAAGTGACTCTGCATCAACATCTACTGCGAAGCCTTCGCCGGCACCAGTGGGTGATGTTGCACCATCAAGCGCGACAGTAAAAGTGAAACCCACGGATACTGACGCGACAGACTCAAACAAGATGAGCGCACAAACTGCCGGCAAAGACAAAGACGAAATGCCCCCAGCGACAGCAAAAGCGGCGCCACCTCCGCGCGTTCAAACTACGCCGCGCGCCCGGACACAACCTCGAGTACGCCCTGTTACCGCTGTCAAACGCAGTGTTTCACCCAAGCCTACAGCCAGCTCAAGCGGAAAGAAACGCGATGCCTGGAACGATCTAAAGGGTCTGTACAGCCACTGATATTGGCTAGCCCAAAATCGCCATTTGGTCGATGTCTAACCTGTTATCAATATGCTAGATTTGCCGCCATTAAAGGGTTCGACCGAGCCCAGGCGCTGAGAAATTCTCGCCGAAATTTTTGCACCCTTGTCAGGAGGTTTAGATGAAACGCGCTTTTGTCCTCTCTGTGTCACTGTCTCTGGTTTCCTTGGCTACCTGCTCTTTGGGAATTCAATCGGCTTGCGCGCAGGGAAATTGGGCGCAGACATTCGGGCGGATGCCGCAAATGGTGGATGTCACCACCCGCCTGGCTCAGATGGTTCAGAGCGTCAGCGAAGCTCAAACGCAAGGACGCCTGTCCGCCCAGCACGCTGCCGGATTTAAGGCTGATTTGGACCGCATTAAACAGAATGAGAATCAATATTTAGCGGATGGAAAACTCACTGTGTGGGAGCGAATGCGGCTCTCATTCGAGCTTGACAATCTCCAACGCCAGATAGACGCCCAGCTCGCCCCCCGGACCTCGGCAATCGCAGACATTCCAGGGCGTACGGCAGAAATTACACGTGAAATTTCGGACGCGCTTTTCAGTGGGCGTTTGAGCAGGCAGGATGGAGAAGTCTTTCTTGCGGAACTCGATCGTATCAAGCTGCAAGAGAGTAACTACAGAGCTGATGGAAATTTGAACAGCAACGAGCTTTTGAGT
>DTSE01000126.1:0-3995 GCA_012965515.1 Candidatus Melainabacteria bacterium
CACACACATGCTGTTGACTAGAGGATTGAAGAAATTCGCTCCCAGCCAGTGAAAACCATCCGGTTGCTTGCTGGAAGACAGTTCGGCACTATCAGTCTTGTGTGCTGGGTCGGTCTCTGTTTTTTCAAATCGTGGCATCGCCATACTCCCGGCTTCGGTGCCGTCATGGTATGGCTAGCCGCGAAAAGAAACACTGTTGAATTGTGCAGTGTTTTTCTCACGCCGATTTGATTTGCAAGCCGGTCAGAACAGCCGGATTTGCAATTGGATATTCTTGGATTTCGCGTACCTAGCTGGCTCGCGTCAGAACCGTTCCGTATTTGTCCGGTGCGGAGAATCCTTTGAGCAGCGCATGCGGAGCAAAGCTGTTCAAAATCGCAATCTTCTCGACTCCGTTGTCGAGACACTTCAAGCAGCTCTTGATCTTGGGCAGCATACCGCCGGAGATAGTTCCTTCCTCCAGACAGACTTGGGCTTGAGCCGGAGTCAGATGACTAATTCTCGTGGACGGATCTTGAACATCACGCAGTACGCCCGGAACATCGGTAAGGAAGATCAGCGCGTCTGCATTCAGATATGTCGCCACCGCAAGTGCAGCGTGGTCGGCGTTGAGATTGTAGAGCTGCCCATCATCACCTTTACCAAAGGGCGATATCACAGGCATCCAACCAGCCCATAGCCACCGATCGAGCTTTGTCGCATCAACATCGACAATTTCGCCGACCCAGCCAAGGTCGACATCATTGCCTTGTTGATCTTGAAACTCCATCTTTTTGCTCAGGAAGGGATTGATGTTCGTTGAGCAAAAGCTGAGCGCTTGCGCACCTTTTGCAAGAAACATATCTGTCAGCTTTTCATTGATGCCTGTGAAAACATCAACTGCAATTGAGAGAGTCTGATCATCAGTTACTCTCAATCCGCCCACTTTCTTTGTTTCTTTTCCCACGGCCTTCAGCGCATCATTGACGGCTGTGCCACCACCGTGGACTAGAACTACTCTTACACCTTGATTGATGAGCGAGCAAGTGTCTTCAATCAACTGATCGAGAACCTTGGGATTCATTATGGCGTTGCCGCCGAATTTGACGACAACAATAGGATCGCCATCCGCACTCAACCCAAAAGTGGAATTCTGGAGAGCATCGTAGTTTTCCTGAAGTATCGTGCCTTTAAAAGTTGCCAGTGTCATTTCGGTCACCTAAGTCCTGTAAGAGCCATTAATCCGCACGTAGTCATAGCTGAGATCGCAACCCCACGCGGTAGCTTCCTCGATTCCGGAATTCATGTTCACATGAATGATGATGTTCTTCTCGGCAAGAATCTGTTTGGCCAGAATTTCGTTGACGCACACCGGTTCTCCATTTTTCAGGAGCTCCAGTGTTCCGGCAGAACTCTCCAATGAGATTGAAACAAAAGCTGGATCGAATTTCGCACCACTGTATCCCATTGCGCAAATGATTCTGCCCCAGTTTGCATCTTCCCCAAAGAATGCTGTCTTGACCAAGCTGGAAGAAACGATAGAGCGTGCAAGCAGTCTCGCGTCTTCTTTTGATCCGGCGAACTTGACCTGCGCTTCCAAAAACTTGGTGGCGCCTTCGCCGTCTTGAACGATGATTTTCGCAAGGTGCGTGTTGACTTGTTTCAACACTTCGCAGAAAGTGAAGTATCCAGCATCCTCACTGACGATGGTCTCATTGCCTGCCAGTCCGTTAGCCATGATTGCCACCATGTCATTTGTGCTGGTGTCACCGTCAACGGAAATCATGTTGTATGTATCGGCACCGCTGTCTTTGAGTGCTTTTTCGAGCATGTGAGGAGCAATGCTCAAGTCGGTAGTGATGAAACTGAGCATGGTCGCCATGTTTGGGTGAATCATGCCGCTGCCCTTGGCCATTGCTCCGAGAATAACCTTCTTTCCGTCAACTTCGAATTCGACAGAGATCTGTTTCGTATAAGTATCGGTGGTCATGATCGCTTCGGCGGCAAGTTGGCCGGCGAGCTTGGAATGCTCGAGAGACGAACTTACGCTGACGATGCCCTTGGTGATGATCTCCATCGGCAGTTGCACGCCGATAACACCAGTCGAGCAAACGAGAATTTCCTCCGGTTTCACGCCAATGCACTCGGCATATGTAGCCGCCATGCTTTCAGCGTTTTCCAAGCCTTCTTTGCCCGTGCAGGAGTTGGCATTGCCACTGTTGATCACAATTCCGCGTATTGTTTGCGACTTAGCGACCACACTCTGGTTCCACAAAATAGGAGCTGCCTTCATAACGTTGGTCGTGAACATGCAAGCTACAGTGGCTGGAACTTCACTGTAGAGCAAAGCAAGATCTTTTCTCTTGCGCTTTACACCGATGTGGGCACCGGCAGCCTTAAAGCCTTTTGCGCAAGTGACACTTCCGCTGAAAGGAGCTTCGACCACCTTGCCTTGAACAGCCAAAGCATGAGCATCGATGATGGTGGTGAATGAATTCATTTCGGATCTCCTCAAATCAAAATACGGCTGCATAGAAAAATCCCCGAGTCCTTGAAGGGGGCACTCGGGGAAGATAGATCTCTGGCAGCGTTGTATTAAATCAACATATGCGAGCAATCCCCAAGCGCGTTGGCACGGCGTCGGGGGAATCGTCGGTTGTGTCTGAGAGATTTGCTGAATTGCATGTCAAAATTTCCTTGGACTACTAACTATACACGCTGCTGATTTTTTGTGTCAATAATTCCTGAGCTCTTACAGAATTTGTTACGCCGGAAAGATCGGAGCCTGAGTCAAACCTGTCGATTCCTGCCAGCCGAAGTGAATGTTCATATTCTGAACAGCCTGACCCGCTGCGCCTTTCACAAGGTTATCCAGCGCTCCAACAATAATTGCTCTATTGGTTCTCTTATCTACACTGAGGCCAATATCGCAATAATTGGATCCCTTAACCCACCTGGTTTCAGGATATTGGTACTCACCTGATTGAGGATCGAAGATCCTGATGAATTGCTCATCTTCATAGAACTCGCTATAAAGATCAAATAGATCTTTCTCTGTCATCGTTTTCTTTAAAGATCCATAGGTTGTACAAAGTATTCCTCTGTTCATAGGAACCAGATGTGGTGTGAAAGAGATCGCAAGAGTATTTTCAGCAAATGGATTTAGCGCTTGTTCGATCTCAGGAGTATGCCTGTGACTGCCGAGCTTGTAAGCCTTGATTGACTCATTGCACTCGTCGAAATGCACTCCCAGTGAAAGACTTCTGCCGGCTCCCGACACTCCGGATTTAGCGTCGACAATTACTGTGGACTCGTCGATAAGTCCGCCTTTGAGAAGTGGTGCCAGAGACAGAATCGAACACGTCGCGTAACAGCCCGGATTAGCGATGAGTTTCGCAGATTTGATTTTCTCTCTGTTCAACTCCGGAAGTCCATAAGCAGAACAATCGAGAAGCTGCGGATTAGGATGTGTAAACTCATACCACTGGTCATAGTCATTCGCGTTCTTCAACCGAAAGTCGGCGCCTAGATCGACAACCGCACATTTCTCGAGAACATCCTGGCTAACCATTTTTGCAGCATGACCATGCGGCAAAGCCAAAAAGATCAGATCTACCTCTGAACATAATGTATTTATGTCGTCTGCGCTGCATGTGAAGTCAGCCATCTTGGACAAGCCCGGATAAACCGAGGCAAAGCTTTTTCCACTGTTGCTGTTAGAAACAGCGGTATGCACTTTCACGTTTGGATGTTGAACCAGAATTCTGATCAACTCCTGACCCGTATAACCTGTAGCTCCGACGACCGCGATCTTCTTCATTTGCGTTTCCATCTTAAACAAGCCCTAAAACAAAAAACCCCTGGTCCTTAGACCCGGGGCAAATACTCGAAAATGGTGCTAAATCAGCTAAGCCATATCGGCGCCGGGCCTTAAATAGAGACCGGGGCGGCGTCGGGATATAACTTGTTGGGCTTGTCTAAGCTGCATATGCGGCCCCACTCTTGAGCACCTTATG
>DTSE01000126.1:4067-14788 GCA_012965515.1 Candidatus Melainabacteria bacterium
TTAGGTTTCGTTAAGAACTTTGTACCGGCTTATCCTTTAGAGTTCGTCAGACGCCTTTGGTTCGTAAACCTTGTCGGACTGGTCCCTAATTCGAAAAGAGACAACGCACAAAACGCTCGGCACTCTGAAGTATCGCTCATCTTAGGCACATTCAAGTCTCACAGATCGTCAAAGACAACATCGGCGGTTCTGTAAACATCCAACGAGATTTTGTTGCCTTCTTAACCAGATGCAACTAGGGTGATTACAGGCGGTGCGCCAAAAGCGTGCTTCCAGCCAGAAGAGAAACTCTAGAACAAAAGATCAAAAAGACAAACAAGATCAGTTCTAGATCAGAGTCCAATTACCAATACAGGAAGTCTTATCAATCGGACGAAAGCCGCTCAAACTACCAAGTTTAGAGTGCAGCTGAAAAGCTGTTGCGGCGGAAAGGGCACTGCATACGGTGCACCTGTTTAGGCATTGGACTCGAAATAGAGGAAACTTATATGCAAGAACTGAAAGTGCACACGACTACGGGCATTGCCGGCGGTGCAAAATCAAAAACCAAATTAGTGATCACAGATGTTGACGGTACTCTCGCATCATTTTGGGATTATTTCGTACCGGCGATTAGAGACTTTATTCGAGACATCAGCCAGCGGACAGACAAGTCCTACCATGAGCTTGCCCGAGACATCGGACATGTCATCGAACGACGAGGCACCCACGAGTATCCGTGGTTGCTTGAAGAAACTGGTTTCGCCTGGGCCAATTTTGAAGATGAACCGGAAGACTTTATTGAGCGTTTCGTAAAGCCTTTCTGGGAATCTGTAGATGAGAACCGCAGCAAATACCTACGACCATATCCGATGGTGCTTGAAACACTCGAGGCGCTAAAACGCAGAGGCGTTAAAGTCGTCGCACTCAGCGACGCACCAGAGTATATGGCACGAGTCAGGAACAAGCAGATATTCGATGGTCTATTGGATGCGGTCTATTCACTGGAAACAGTTGAGCCGGAAAAGGATGATCCTTTCCGACCAATATCTTTTGCGCATGGTCGAGAACGAGTAGCGAAACTTAGAAAGGAGACAGCAGACCTGCAAACACGGCTGCATATTCTTCCGATTTCTTATGAAAAACCTTGCCCGGTCGGATTAGATCAAGTTCTCAAAGACTTTGATGTCTACCCGCAAGAGACACTGTTCATCGGTGACAGCCTTGCCAAGGATGGGATCGTTGCCGCTTCTCGCGGCATCAGATTTCTGTGGGCGCACTATGGCAGCAGTCTGCCTGCGGAATACGAGGAAATGATCAATTACTCACTCAAACCAGAAATTCCAGGTGAAGCAGGCAAGAAATCTCTGCCGCCCGAACTAATTACGGCAGTGGCTGCTCGCTATGACGAACTGCTCAAGTTCGTATAAGTAATTCTATTTGTTCCTACGCGAAAAAGTGAGTCTGACCAGCCCGTGACTTCCGTATAGCGCTAATAATTCTTAGGAAAGCCCTAGATCTAATGCTTCAGAGGCGCAGGTCTGTTACCGTCCACCTTATCCTTAGCGTGTAAACGCCGAGCCGGTCGCTTTCAGAAGCGTTTTGGCACAAGGAATCTGGTGAATTTGCAAGGAGGATTTGCATGGCCGCCATCAAGAAAGCAGGAAGTTTGAACCTTTTCGGACTTCTGGCAGCATCCGGGCTGGTTCTTTTCAACCCACTCAACGCGCAGGCACAGTTGCCAGGAATCACACAACCGGCGAACACAACAACCACTCCTATTAACCAAAACCAAATCCTCACAGGAAAAATAAAATCAGACATCATTCCTGCCGAGCAATTGATGTCGCAGGGGCGCTATGCCGAAGCCGAAGAGATGTTCCGCGAGTTGCTCGTAAACAATCCGGCCGACCTGGCGGCTACGGTGGGTCTTGGCACTGCTCTTGCAAAACAGTTCAAGCTGGATGGCGCGGATGACATGCTGGACCGCGTACTCAAGTCCGATCCGAACAACGCCTTGGCATTTGCCGGAAAAGCAAACGTAATTTTGAACCGCCTGCAGTCCTCATCAGGAACCATAAGAGACAATCGTGATTCATATTTGCGTCAGGCCGAAGATTACGCCAGACGTGCCACCGCCTTAGCACCGGCATCGGGCGAGGCCCACTTCACTCTCGGACAAGTATATAAGGAACAAGGTCGCACAGAAGATGCAGCGCAAGAGTTGCGGACTGCAGTTAGCCTTGACCCCCAACACTCGCAAGCACTGTCTACGCTTGGAACCATAAAGCTCGATCAAGGAAGCTTGGCTGAAGCGGCAGAGAACTTCAAACGCGCGATCAACATAAGCTCCAGCAATTCGACCGCCCACTTTGGACTTGGTTCAGTCTATTTGAGACAAGGACAAGTGGATGATGCAATTAAGGAATTGAACACTTCGCTTTATCAATTCCCCAACAGTTGGCCGGTTCGCATGGCGCTAGGTGATGCATACGCGCAACAAGGCAATCAAGTAGCGGCGATCAAAGAGTATCAATTGTCGATTTTGATCAAGCCGGAAAACGCTCAACCTTACTTGAAGATTGCCGACATTCGCGAGAGCAGAAGCGACCTCGAACTGGCGCTTGCAGACTTGCGTTCAGGTCTTTCGCAAATCCCTTACGATATCGAACTGCGTCAGCGAATTGCGGAGATTTGCTTGAAACTCGAAAAGGCGGACGATGCAATCAAAGGATTCCGCACCATTCTGCAAATGAGCCCAAACAATCCACAAGCCGTCAAAGGTTTGAGCCAAGGTTTGTACATCAAGGCGCAGAAAGCGGCCGTCGGTGCCCTTCTTGCTTCCAATGATTACGAGGCAGCTTTGAAAAGTCTCGATGAGGCGATCAAGCTGAGCCCGGACGACTTCGAATTGCGTTTAGCTCAAGCGAAACTGATGTCGCTGGCCGGTGCAAAACCGGACTTGAGCAAGATGGGTGATCCGCAAAACAACGGTGAAAAATTGGCTTATGCGGAAGCCTTGATGGCACAAGGCGAGTTTCAAAAAGCGACTGACATGATGAAAACGGTAGTTGCCAGTGTCAACGATCCGAAGCAAGCTTTCGCAGTCGCAGACGTCGCGATGCTCAACAAAGATCTCGACAACGCAGAAGCAGCGTACAAAAAGGCGATCACTCTTTCTGGTGCACCAGAACGCGCACAGCGAGGACTGGACGAAGTTGCCCGTTTGAGAAAAGCATCTAAAGATGACGTGATAGTAGCCGACGAACTCTTCAAGAAAAATCAGCTTGACGGTGCCGTCGATCGATATCGCCATGCAGTTAGCACGAATCCGACACTTGCAGATGCGCGACTCGGGCTAGCCAAATCACTCGAGAAAATGCAAAAGGCAAATTCAACAATGTTGATGGAGTCTGCTGAGCAGTATCACAACTACATGGCGCTCAATCCCAATCAGCCGATTAAAGAAGCTGAGAAGATGCGCCAGAACATTGCGAAGCTGCGCGACAAAGCCGCTAAGTTAGCGGAGAAAGAGTCGAAGAATAAGCGCGGCTAGAGGCGAAGGAAAAACTGTTGGCAAAGAAACAGGCGGACTAGGGCTGTCCGCCTGCTGCTTCTCTCTTTGCGAAAACTGAACTAGACAGCGCCTTGTACTATGCGCTCGCCCGGTTTGAAAATTTTGCCGTCGATAGACAGTCCTTTCTCTGTGAGATAAACGTTCTTAGCTTTTGCAAGCATCGTAGAACCATCGTACAGTTCCCAGCGACCGCCTTCTTCCTCTTTATTGAACTTCCATCCTTTGTAATGTCCGTCGACGGGGTCAACGTATGTATAACCGATGTCGCGACCGCCCTGTCCTCTATCAGCCCAAATCTTGCTATTGCCGTCACTCCACAGATCTGTGTGGTCCGCTTCAGCATTGCGATTGGGATCATTGGGGTCGACACTATACGTGCCCTCTCTGAGCTGGCTGCGTACACCGACTTGAGGCTGGCTTGGTCTGGCATCAGCAGATCGTCCATCCTGAGGATCTTGAACGGGTCGACCAGCCGGCGTTCTGTTGTATGCTGCAAGGTCATCTTGCGACAAATATGGACGACCATGCCGCAAAGCTTTGACTTCAGGAGAATCCCAGTTATTACTCAGCCATTGCAAACTCGTTTTTTCCTGCTGCGAAAGACCACCAGTCCGATTGATAAATGGAGCGGTACTATTCAGAAATCGATCGATGTCGTCCTTGCCAATTTGACCATCATGTTTGCCATTCAAAAGATGCCCATCAATTGCGTCCAAAACGTTTGTAAATTTTCCAGCCAAAAACGAACCTGATTCGTAAGGTCTGGTGAGGATCTTCATCGCGTCTCTTGCGTTCTGTTGATTTGGAGTGTCTCCCACAATTTCCAGAGAAGGCAAATTCAACTCTCCGGACCGGTTGTTCATATGAATGTACTCGGAAGCTCTTGGTCCATTCTGTTGCAGGGCTAATTGATATGCAGAGGCAGCCAGTGCATCGGATGCGTCGTTGCGACTCTGATTCCTGACGGTTGCATCGGGAGCAGTAACGGCTTCAGGCGTTGCTACAGGTTGGCTCATATAAGTAACCTCCAGAGGAAGATCTGAAAAATGCTCCACGTCTTCGAATGTGCTGTTTTGGGAGCAAGTTGGCAGTGGAAAGGGGATGTCGGTGAAACTCGATAGCTTCACTTTAGGGCGCGTTTGTTTACTCAACGTGTACACGGGACAGAAAAGCGTAAGTCCCAAGCCCGGCAGGCTTTCCGGGCATATTTGCCAATGCCGTGGTCGTCCTCGAAATTGCCCATATAAGGAATGAAAATGCTTCTAGGCGCTTCATGAAACGCAGAGTAAACATTGCAGCATTAGGCTAAATACATCCCCCCTTTTCGAGTCGGACGCGAGGTCATAATGACTGCACCTGAACAATTTCTACAACCAGTTCCTTACGGTCCCTTAGAGCAGGAGAACCTCATGAAGGAAGTTTTTGCTCCTTCGAATTATGCGGCGTTCCTTCAGTCATTGCGATTGGACCGCGAGCAGAGCGAAATGTCTGCCAGTAGCTATTTACCTCCGGGCGTTGGACTCGGTGATGAAATGAGCCTGAAAGAGCCAGAAGGCAGGACCCAAAAGTACACCGTCAAAGAAGGAGACAGCCTCTGGAGTATTGTCACAGGCATTTTGAATAAAAACGGTGAGGAACCGGCCGCCTGGAAGACTTTAGATACGCTCCGCAAGATAGCGGAGAAAAATCATCTAAACAATCCAGACTTGATTCATCCAGGAGATGTAATCGACTTCTCATCTATTGAAGATGTTGATACTGCTCAGCAAAATTCTTCCGGCAACGAACAAGTCGTGCAAACGCCAAACAAAGACAACCCAGAGAATACCGATGGCGGAAGCTCTGCGAGCGGTAATACTACTGATGGTGCCGGTATAGTCGCATTGAACAGTACCGAACAGAATCAGACTGAGATAAAACCAAACGGCTCGCCAAATGCTTCGACCGGGACACTGGAACGCGACAGATGGTACATTTCACAAGCAGGCGATGGCAGCAACTGGTACGCCTGCGGACCAACTAGCCTGACAATGGCTCTCGCCGCTTACGGAATTTCACCGGCAACAGAATCAAACAGACAAAAGTTGATAAGAGAAACAGGAACGAATCCGGATATCGGATTTCCGGGCACTAGCGACAAAATGGCTGAAGAAGCAAGAAGAAGAGGTCTGAATGCCGAATCTCGAGCCACAACCGACTGGAGAGAAGTGGATGCGCAGCTCTCTCAAGGAAGAAGCGTTATCGTCAACGGAACCATGGCAGGCAGAAACGGATCGCTGATTAAACATTTCGTTTTCATTGCAGGAAAAGATTCCGCAGGCAATTACATCGTAGGAGACCCGGCAAAGCCCAATGCAACCTGGACTAGTGCTGACCTAAGAGGTTTTTTGACCAGAGGTGGCGAACCGAACGGGTATGCCGCTGTATGGCGGTAAGGCGTCTAGAATAGTGATATGGACAAGCAAAGAAAAAATTTCACATCTGTACTTTTCGCCTCAATTTCGACATTTTCTTGTGGAATGTTTGTCGAAGCTCGAGCGCATCCAACAGTTTGGGAGCCAGGAAAAACCAGAGCAAGTGAAGCGGCGAGCATAACATCCGGCAATAGTTCAACCCGCACATCATCAAAATTTATGGGCGACATCGATGGATACTTCGTTGTCGGCGAAGGAGTGGGAGAAGTCAAAACCGTCTCCAGAGAATTTGTAAATGAGATCAAATCCGCAATAAAGGAATTACCTGCGGAATTTCACAAATTGGTCTTTGGTCGCGGAGTCAAGATATACATCTATCCGACTGTAATGGATAGACCCCTGTCAATGAAGGCCAAGGGGGACTATCCAAAGGGTTTTCCAGCCGACTGCGACTACTGGAGTCTGCCAGGTACCTACCGGGGCAATTCGATAACGGTTGGTGAGTATGTTGTTCGAAAAGACAGATCATACAAAAGACTGAATGATGGTCGCTCAAATGTTCGTCATGAATTTGGACATGCACTAGATTCCGCGTTGAAACGCTTTTCGAGCGACCCTCAGTTTGTTGAAGCTTATGAAAGAGACATGCGAAATCTGACGCCGGAAGAGCGAAGCCATATAAGATACTATCTGCCCGATCGTCATAACGGCGTAGAAAAAGAAGGCAGACACGAGGCTTTTGCCGAGCTATTCGCCGCACGCTACGGAAAATGCGAAACGTCAACCGAAAGAAAAGTCATGGCAGCTTTTCCTTTCACAATAAGAGCGATGGACAAACGGTTCAAAGAAGCTGTCGACAATCCGCAATAGCTATGACAATGGCAAACGAATCCAGAAAGAACTTCCCGCACCTTCTTCACTATCGACACCAATTGTGCCGCCGTGCGCCACAACTATTGATTTGGAGATTGCCAAACCCAATCCGGTACCACCTTTAACACGGTTATCGTCGATTGAAACCTGCTCAAATCTATCGAAAATTTTGTCTCGAAATTCTGCAGGTATTCCTCTGCCTTGATCGGAAATTCGAATCTCGACGTACTTCTCAAAGCGCTCCATGGTCGCGGAAACAGTAGTTTTCGGCGGAGAAAACTTAATTGCATTGCCAAGCAAATTTACCAAGACTTGGATCAGTTTGCCCGCATCAGCACTGGTTTCAATGACAAACACGTTGGTGTTCAAACTAACCTTGTTCTTTTCGGCAAGGCTTCGCACAGCCTCTACGGAACGCGTTACCACTTCGGACAGTTCTGTCGGCTCTGCATAAATCTCAACCTTTCCCGACTCCATTCTCTCGAATTCCAAAAGTTGGTTAATGAGATTGATTAGACGCTCCAATTCGGAAAACGCATGTTGAATTCGCGGGCGTCCTTTTTCCGACAACTCTCCATACACGCCGGTCAAAAGCAGTTCCAAAGTCATCTGCAAAGAAGTGAGTGGTACTCGCAAGTCATGGCTCACCATCTGAATGAACTCTCGCTTCAGCTGTTCGAGTTTCTTTCTTTCACTTATGTCATGAATGACACAGTAGAGCGAATTATCCGCAGGAGACCAGGATACCGCCCACTGCGCATCAACCCCCGTCCCTGATTTCGCGAGTGTTTTATTTTCGAACTTGATCACACTTTTGCTGTTGCGAGCGTCATTGAATTTCTGAGTAGTAACTTCATGATCAGATTCTGCTACTAGATTCATCACTCGCTGACCGAGCAACTCATCTTGCTTGTATCCCCAAAGCTGCTCAGCCGCAGGATTCAGCTCTGAAATCACTCCATGCCCGTCAATCGAACAAATTACTTCAACTGCATTTTCTACAAGAGCACGCTCTTTACGGTTGGCTTCGACCAACGCAGTAGCCATTTCATGAAATGCGCCATCTAATTCAGAAATTTCATCGCGCCCGTCTACACGCGGGTTCAAAACTTCCCGTCTCGAAAGACGATAGGAATTATCGCGCATCAAATTCAATCTGAATGTGATGTCGCGAAAGAAGATAGCGGCACTTATTGCAACGAGTATGTTCAAAACACCACCGGCAATCAAAGCGCCTTGCAAGAGAGTGGACTTCTCTGATTTTGCTTGAGAAGACTGCTTCTCAAAAGCAGTTTCAAAATTGTTCAATTCCTGCATAGCAGGATCCAGCACGCCTGCAACAGCGCGTATCTCTTTGAAAACCTGTCTCATGAGAACATTATCCGAACTCATATGGTCCAAAGTATGATGCGATTTATCCAGGTAATCGATACCCTGGCGAGCTTGCCCATAAATCTTCTGCAGTAAGCCTTTTTCCACTTCATTACTGACAGCCATGGACTGCAGTTTGTCCAATTCAGTAAACAGTTGCTTCTTTGTGATGTCGTACTTGTCTGCGTAAACGGGCACGGCAGTGAGGCAATAATTCGACATTGCCAGTGACGCATCAATATAAAGGCGAGAAACGACATTTGACTGGGAAATGATGGCGCGCGCCCGCAGGTGCTTTTCAGCCTCCAGTTGGCTTAGCTGAAGGAGATAGAAAAGGGTTCCGATAAAAATTAATCCAACAGCCAGTGGAATAAAGACCAGCAATAGACCAATCTGAGTAATCGATAGATTCAGACGGCGGGGCGCGCGCATTTTAGCTCTTTAGTGCAGTAAACTCTTCAGTATTCTTCCAGTACCAATTTTACTGCGCGGGAAGATGGTTCAGGCTCCGATTACGGGAATTGTCTTAAAGTGGCAAAGGTCTTGATTGTTGAAGATGACATAGGTATCTGCGAAACAGTCAAAGATTGGCTGGAGAATCAGCTTCATACCGTAGAGGCAGTCCATTGTGGTGAGGACGCAATCGAGTATTTGAAAACCTACGACTACGATGTGATCATCCTTGATCTTTATTTGCCGGACATTGATGGTCTGGACATTTTGCAAAAATATAGAGCAACAGGAGGAACAGCGAGAGTTCTGATTCTCACAGGGCGAAACGAAGTCAGGGATAGAGAACGCGGACTCGACCTGGGAGCCGATGATTATTTAGGAAAACCTTTCCATCCGCGCGAACTAGCGGCTCGTTTGCGTGCGCTGATTCGGCGAGATTCCATGAACACGTCAACTCAGCTAATAGTTGGGAAGTTTCTCCTTGATTTGACTAAATTGAAGCTGATGCGAAATGGAGAAGCGATACAACTTCTGCCAAAAGAGCTGACTTTGATGGAGCTTTTCATGCGCAACCCCGATCATGTTTTCAACGCTGAGCAGATTCTACAGAAGGTGTGGTCAGCAGATGCCGAAACATCTCCTGAGACTCTTAGAGTTCATATAAAGAGGCTGCGCGACAAGATTGATGTGGAGGGCCAACCGTCAGCCATCCAGAATATCAAAGGTCTCGGGTACAAGCTAAGCAGCGAAAATTGCTGATTGCTCCAAAAGGCTAATGCAGGCTCTCACCTGCATCAGCTCCCCTCTTAAAAATAGAAGCGAGTCATGTACCCCTCATCCGATACATGGCTTACACTGTAATAATAGAAAACCTGTGTTTACTCTACGTTTACTGACCAATGCTGCCATCTAAGAAAATAGCCGCCATTCTCATTGCAGAGTTGCTTTTTTCCCTGTGTATGAATTCTGATGCGCAGTGCGGCCCCATTTTTGATCAACACTTCAAAGCAGCATCCGAACTTTACAAGCAAAAAGAGTTCCGGAAGGCCGTAAAAGAATTAGACATCGCGATCAAAGAAGAACCAAATAACTTCGAAGGTTATTACAAGCGCGCCAAGTGTTTTAGCGAAACAGATTCGCCGCAAGAGAGCTTTCCGGATTTCACCAGAGCGCTCAAATTAAATCCAAACTTTGCTGATATTTGGGTGAGTCGCGCACTTGCTTATCAGCGCCTGAATGACCCTTCTCACGCCATGGCGGACCTAAAACACGCCGTTTCAGTCGATCCGAAACACTCCAAGGCATTCCATAAATTGCTAGTGCTGTGTCTACGCCAAAAAGATTTTAAAACAGGCATCAAATATGCAACCATAGCCATAAAAAACAGCGTGGAGCGTGTCGACATGCTGCAAAGGCGAGGGACATTCTACGCCCTTGCAGGTGACGCCGACAATATGCAAGTTGACTTCAATCTTGCACTGGCAGACGTTCAAACATCCCTCTCAACTCTTGAACAAACCAAGAGTAGTTCAGAAAAGGAGCGCGCAAAACTAAAAAGCAATCTGGCGGACGTTTATAACGAACGAGGAAAGGCTTTTGCAGCTTTAAAAGACTTTGACAGAGCATTGAACGATTTTCAAAAGGCACTGAGCATCGTTCCCAACAGCGCCACTTATATGTGCAATGTTGGTGCAGCCTATTTGCATAAGCAACAAAATCAGCAAGCCCTCGAATCCCTAAGAGAAGCATGTAAATTACGCGCTGACAGCGCCTCTATCCATAACAATCTTGGGATTGCGCTGGAGAGAACAGGAAAGCACACAGAAGCGAAGTTGGAGTTCGAACGCGCGCTGAACATTGACTCTTCACAAACACAGTATTTCTCAAACCATGCACGAATGGCATTAGCTTTGGGAGACGCAGAAGACGCGATGGGTGACTTTGTAGGAATAACGTCAATGCGTGCTAAAGGAGCAGTAAATACTCCCACACACGTTTACCCAGTAGTTCAGCAGCTCAATGAATTGATCCGACTCAATCCATCAGATCCAGCT
>DTSE01000127.1 GCA_012965515.1 Candidatus Melainabacteria bacterium
TGAGGAAATTATTTTAGGTGGGTTCGGGTCGGCAAAGGGGGACTTAAGGGGCGGGCGACGCCGGGGGGCGATCCCCGGAATGCTTATCCTGCTTGAGCCAACCGGCAATCGAGGTGACACATTTGTCGAGTTGGAAGTACTTTTTGATAGCCGCGTTGACCGAGCTTTGAGTTTCGGCGTTTACCCTCTGGGTGAAATTTTCAAGGAAGTCGAGAGGCAAGTCCATGATGGCTGAGTAGCCCAGCTGGCTGGCAATTGTGCGCGGCGAACGACTTTCGACCACGTACACGCCTGTCAGGTGACCCTTCTCACGCGCCAGCTCCTCCTTAGAGATGCCTTCTTTGACGTACTGTTTGACGATTTGAGCGATTAGCCCTTGCGCCTTTTCCATGTTTTCTGGGGCAACTGAATACGAAATCGCCCAGATAGAGTCGGGATAGGAGGCTTCAGTAAGGGAAGAAGTGATGGAATAAGTAAGTCCGTACCTGTCGCGAAGAGGCGCCAGGCGGCAGGCAAAACTGTCATAGCCAAGAGCAGCGCTGGCGATAGATTCGGCAAAGTAATCCTTTGATTTGATTGAAACCGGCGCCGAGCAGCCAATGACGACGTCCATGTTGGTCTTGTCGGGCAGATTGGCCATTATGCGGCGACCGCGAAACGCCGTGTTCACCAACGAAGGATCGATGGATATGAAATCCTCTGCTTTCCCTCTGTATGATGCGAATTCCTTCGAGATTAGTTGGCTGACTTCGTCTGTCGTGATGTCGCCGACAAAGGTTAAAACCGTGTTGGCTGGCGTGAATTGCTTTTTGTGGAATGCGACAAGATCTTCTCGGGTGACATGTTTCAGATGTTCTATCTGATCGTCAAATGTGTTTGCGTAATAGATACTTTCCGGCTTGTAGAGCGCATGACGCAGTGACATCCAGGCAACTGATGTTGTGTTTGCTTTGCGCTCTTCGAGGTTTGACTCCAGAATCTTCCGAGCCTTTTCAAACTCTTCCTTTTGGAAAAGCGGCTTCTGCATGACGTTCGCTATTAGAGGAACAATCTCTTTTGCATCGGATGCGACAACATCAACGTTGAATCCGGCGAAGAAACTGTCTGCACTAAAGTCAAGGCTTGTGCCCATCGACTCTAGAATTTCAGAGATTCTGAACTTGGAGTAAGCGCTGGAACCTTTGGTCAAAAGCTCGGCCGCAAGCCCCGGGACCTTCGAATGCGTGTTCGGCAAAAAGTAGCGCCCGGCCTTTATTTTCCCTGCGATCGTGACTGTTCCTGCTCCAGGCATGGGCAGCACAATCACCGTTAGCCCATTATCGAATTTCAGTGTCTCCGTTCTAGCTCCCAGTTTGCCGGAGCCTCTCTTTCGCGAAACAATTTTGAGCGGCTCATCTGGCGCGGATGCCTCCGGAAGCAAGGTTGGCTCGCTTGCATTTTTTTGCTGGTCTGGTGTTGCGGCAATTGCTTGGGCGGGAACCGACGACGTATTTTCAGGTTCCGCCGTAGCGGATTCCGATACAACCGGCTTCGCGGTAACCAAATCCACTGCCGGCTTAGCGTCTTCACCACTGGTGGTGGCAGATGTTTTCTCTTCAGTTAAATTGGCATCAACATCAACATCAACAGTTCCGTCTTTGCTCGGCTTTGGTTTGTAGTATCCCACCGTCATATTGTTGGCGTTCAAATACTTCTTAGCTGCAGCTTGCACTTGCTGTGGTGTCACTTGGCTTATTTTGTCGCCATAGGTAGTCCACCATTTCCAGTCGGCAATACCGATTGCATCACCGATTTGCTCTGCACGACCCTGGCAATCAACGGCGTCTAGGCGATAGCGTTTTGTAATCTCTAGTTTGGCTCGTTTGACTTCAGCCGCAGTCGGTTCTTTGTTGGCAAGATCTTCCAGCGCCGCTCTGACAGCCCGTTCCAGCTCCTTCAGACTAACTTCCTTAACTGGCGTGGCGCCAACTACAAACAGCCCGGGATCCCGCATTACGTTATTGAATGCATACGCATCTACAGCTAAGCCTTTATCAACAAGTGCACGATAGAGGCGGCTGGATGTTTTACCTTTGTCTCCGAGAATAGACTGTAAAACCTCCAGCGGATAAATGTCTTTATCAACTGACTTGACTGTGTGGAAGCCGATCAAAAGCCGCGGAACGTCCTGTCCTCTGACGACTGTAAAACGTCTTTCGCCCTCTTGCTGAGGTTCTTGTGTATAAACCTTGGGAAGTTGCTTTTGACCTTTTTGAATCTTGCCGAATTTCGTCAGAATGTCGGCAAGCACCTTTTCCTTATTAATGTCCCCGACAACGATCAATGATGCGTTTTCCGGCCAATAAAAATCGTGATAAAACTTCCTGAGTCTTTCGGTTGGGACGTTTTCCACATCGGAGCGCCAGCCGATTGTTGGATGGTGATAGGGGTGTTCGCGAAACGCGGTGGCGTAGACTCCGTTCATCAAGAGCTCGTCCGGATCGTCTTCACCTCGCTCCAACTCGTTTCGCACCACAGTCATTTCGCTGGTGCGATCGTCTTCTCTTAGTAAGAGATTGCGCATGCGGTCGGCTTCCAAATCAAGCAACAATCCGACATGTTGCGATGGGGCGACCTCATAGTAATTTGTGCGGTCTTGCGAAGTGGTGGCGTTATTGATACCGCCGATTGGCTTCAATGTGTCATCAATCCCGGTGCCTTGCATCGGGTCGTACTTCTTGGTGCCTTTGAACATCAAGTGTTCGAGAAAGTGAGTCGCGCCGGTATATCCGACGGCTTCATTGCGTGAACCAATGCCGTAGACCATCATTACGGACACAACCGGAGCTATATTTTGCTCTTGAATCAGAACCGTTAATCCGTTCGACTTCATTCGATAGACATTGAGACCGTTAACGGGTTGTTTGGTGAGCTGTTCGAAAGCCGAAAGAGTGGACGCTTGCAAGCGCCGACCGGGGCTCGGTCGCGTTTCAACCGCTGCAGCGTTAGCGTTGGAAAGTGGACAAAAGAAAACCGCCGCCGTCAACAGCCCGGTTAAAGTGCGCATTGGCAAGCGGCGATTTTTCATTTGTTGGATGCCTTATATGTGTACTGGATGACTATTTCTTGTCTTTTCCAGTGGCTGCTTTGCCTACGTCTTCGGCGCCTTTGACGACACCTTTACCGACGGCGGCAGTGTCCTTGACTGCGGCTTTGCCGACAGCTTCGGTGGTTTTTATAGTGCCTTTGCCAAGAGCAGCAGTGTCTTTCACGGCCGCCGTGCCGAGAGCTTCAGTGCCTTTTACGGCAGCTTTGCTGACGCCGGTTGTCGTTTTGATTGTGCCCTTGCCGACAGCTTCAGTTCCTTTCACCGACGCTTTTACGCCAGCTTCAGTACCCTTCACAGCGCCTTTACCGACAGCTTCAGTTCCTTTGATGGCATCTTTTCCAACGGTTTCGGTGCCTTTGACAACAGCCTTTCCGCCCTTTTCGATACCTTTACCAACGGCTTTCACGTCTTTCTCGATCGCTTTGATGATGCCGCCGCCCTTCTTCTTTGTAGTACCTGCGGCGTCGCCAGACGTCGTCGCGTCTTCCGCCATGACTGCCGTAACGGCGGCGGAACTAACAACGCACAGCGCGATTAGTCTTTTACCAAATTGCATGTAGAAACTCCTTCACCAGAGACATCAGAATTCTGGCAAATTTTTCAATTTCCCGCTAGTAATCACGAAGTTGTTAACAAGGGGGTAACCTAGATATTCGCCGGTTCCAACGATCTCGAGGTTGACATGAGAGTGCGCGGTTCAATTCTTTCTACTCTGGCAATGGCGGTCATTTTTGCTGCCGGTGCGAGTGCAACGGTCCACGTTCAGCATCTGGGCACACCTGCCAAGGCTGGCTCTGTCGACTTCGACAAAGCCGCGCAGGAAGCAACCAAGATGCTTTGCGAGTATTTGAAGATTGACACGACGGTTCCTCCGGGCAATGAGAAGCTTGGTGCGGAATATCTTGCCAATGTTTTGAAGCAAAATGGAATTGAAGCGCAGCTATTTGAAACAGCGCCCAATCGCTCTTGCGTATATGCGCGGTTAAAGGGTACCGGCAAGAAGAAAGCCGTCGTGCTGCTCAATCACATCGACGTGGTGCCGGCTGTAGCTGCCGACTGGAAGCATCCTCCGTTCTGCGGCGAGATCATCGACAACGAAATTTGGGGACGCGGTGCGCTCGACATGAAGGGCTTCGGTATCATCGAGCTGGAAGCGATGCTCATGCTCAAGCGCCAAGGTGTGACTCTCGACCGAGACATTATTTTTCTCGGCACACCTGATGAAGAAGTTGGCA
>DTSE01000128.1 GCA_012965515.1 Candidatus Melainabacteria bacterium
TGTTGTCGTAGGTACCCTGCTGCGATTGCAACTCCTGCTGTTGCTGTTGTTGCTGTTGCTTCCTGTTCTTCTTTGGTATCTTCGGTTCGGCCTCAGAGGGCATCGCAAGCGAAATCGAAAGCAACACGGCCATCGTCGATGCAAATATCGAAGTTTTCAGCATAGAACATCCCCGGGAGTAGCTAAAGTTCTTTCGAAAAAACACCTATGCACTTTGCTTACCCGTGCGTGAGAGTGTTTAGTCATAATGCTAAGTGAGTAGGGAAACGCCCCAGCCCGTGGAACATAGAACCTACTGCTTACCATCTTGTAATGAGCCTACTGACGCTTGAAACTGGCAAATGTTCTCACATTGATTCTGTTTGCGGCGATTCCGCTGAATATGGTCGCGCAGACGGGTTCTAACGCTCAAACGACGGGGCAAAACACGTCTGGCTCAAACAGCCAGAGCGCGCGCCCATTCCCAACGACGAATTATTACAGAAGCCCATATGCTCGCCCACCGGGCTATAAGCCGGGAGATTATGCCAGACAGGCGTATATGCGGCAAATGCAGCAAGAAGAGGAAAAACGCCACCCCGGACGCAGCCAGGCGGAACAAACGACGCAAGGTCAGGTGGGTCAGCAAACCCAACAGAGTCGGCGCGCAGAGCAGGGTAGGCAAATACAGAGCGCGGTGCAAACCTATCTCGGCGTGACGCCGAAGGGCGACACCTCGAAAGGCTATACATATCAAGACACTGTCAGCATTGACGGCATGACTCGAACGTTCCAATGCCATTTACCGCCCGGCTACAAGTCTTTGAGGAACATGCCGGTTGTTCTGGTCTTTCATGGATTGCAGCTTAACGGCTCAATGATGATGTTTTTGAGCCAATTTAATCCGGTTGCGGACAGGAATAATTTCGCAGTGATTTACGGCGATGGCATCGGCAAAGCATGGGATGACGGGCACGCAGGGCGGGGAATCGACGACATCGGCTATGTCGGAAAAGTAATAGACAAAATTGCCAACACAGTCAGTGTTGACCGAAAGCGAGTCTACGCCTGCGGAATTAGTAACGGCGGATATTTCTCGCAGATGCTTGCTTGTGCAATTCCAGATAAAATCGCTGCGATTGGTGTGGTCGGCTCTACGCTCATGCAGCAAGCCGCAAACGGCTGCCACTCAAACCGTCCGATGCCAATCATGTTTTTCCTCGGCACCAGCGACCCGCTTATTGCCTGGGGTTCGTCAGGAGCGAGCACTGCAAATGGCGAATTGAACGAACTTGTAGACTTGGTTGGTGCAGGAAAGTTCGGCGGTGTTGAAAGCGCGCTCGCTCGATACGGTGGAATCATGCCAGTTCCCGAGATGATCGAGTTTTGGACCACTCATAATCAGTGCGGATCGGCACGTCCCTACATTTCCAACGAGCCGGATAGAGACCCGAAAGACGGCACTCGCGTGCGGCGTGAAGCATACGGATCTGCAGGACGAGAAGTGATTCTCTATCGCATCGAAAACGGCGGACACACCTGGCCAGGCGGTTTGCCGTATGCTTCGTCCGGTCTGGCAGGAAAGATCAGCCAGGACATCAACGCTTCAGAAACGCTCTGGCAGTTTTTCAAAACACACTCTAGATAATGATTAGCGTAGGGTCGACGCATGGCGTCGACCGTGCATTAAAACCAATCGCTAGGCGGCAAGGCTGCCGCCATCACGATTGCTGTCGCCGTTAGCTAACAGGCGCTGCTGGAGCTGGTGCTACCTCAGCAGTTGGTCTGGGTCCGCGGGGCCCGTGTCCTGGTCCACCATGACGGAAGTGACGGTGACCACCGAAGGACGGCGCGAAGCGCATTTTCTGTCTTTGCTCTGGCGTCAGTGTTTCAGCGAAATCAGCCTTGTACGCAATCATCATATTGGAGATAGAGGCCTTCAAATCGTTGATTTTGCCCTGCGTGCTCAAGATTGCCGCACGGTCAATAGATGGCTTAGTGAGCAGGTCTTTCAAATCACGCTGGCTCTTTTTCAGTTCCAACATTTTTGGTCCGACATTGTCTTTCAATGTATTCTTCATTGCGTAAAGTTTTTCTTTCTGTGCATCGGTGAGATCGAGTCCACCCTTGAATCCGCGATGATGACCGCCGCACATTTTGCCTTTTCCGCCGGTTCTTTCGGCGATGTTTGTCTTAGCTACAGTCTGTTCCACCGACCCAACTTGGGTGTCTGCAAACGCAGGTGCAACCAGGGAAAGCGAACTAACTGAAAGAACGAAAAGTTTCCTGAAATTCATGATGCAATTACTCCTTAATCGCACGAGAGCTCACCGACTGGAAGATGCCTCCACAGTGGAGATCCCCAAACTTCGGCGCAGCCATTTTTTGCTTACAACTGTATAGACGTAAGTTCGCCGAAAAAAGTTCAAAGAAAATCGCCGCCAAAACAAAAAATTTTGGCAGCGACATATAAATATGAATTTCAGAGGGTCTTGAGACAGGTTTGACCGTTGTTCCCGATCAAACAGCAAGACGGAGCTGATTTGACGCCCCGCCTTAATAATGAATTGTGCCGACTCTATATCAGCAGCGATGCACTAGCCGTTCGAATCTGACGAACCACCACCACCTGATGCAGCAGCAGCTTCGGCTTTTTTGTCTTTGAGACGCTTCCAGGCTTTTGCCAAACCGATAATTACCAGCGGCATTGCAAGAACGCAAACCAGAACGAGCGGATCTTGAAATATCTCCATGTTGCTCCTCCACGAGCCAGACTTGTTGGTATTGCTACCCCGTACCCTCTATTGACTTCCAACGAGGCAATTGTCTTGGCCTCAGATTTATTCCCGGGTCACCGGTACCAAAACATAGTACCTCAATTTTTTTAACTTCCATAAATTACTTATCTACAGTCTGCGAATTCATACAAATAGATGCGAGTTGGATTTTGCAGACTTACGAGCAGTCACCATTGGTGGTGCACACAGCAGTGCGCATGGCATCAAGCTTTTGCAAGTTCGCCACAAAACCGCAAAACACTCGTATTCGACTGAATACCGCCAACTTAACGGTCGTCATCAATAGATTAAACTTTGACATATAAAGGATGAGTTTCTGATATCTTTGGTCCGTTCTATCGCCAGGGAATTTAGCGATATCCCGCGATGGCAAGGGCCCGCCGCTTCCCGCGGTACAGCTGTGCCATTTAAGAAAACTTCTTTGCAACCATGCTTAAACGCTCATTTCAAGGAAAACAAGGCTAAGTAAGAAATTCAGCTGCTCACAGGAGAGAGAAAATGAACACAGCCAAACAGGTAGTCAACCCATTGCGCGAACTGTCGTCACACGGGCAATCCGTATGGCTCGATTACATTCGCCGCAGCCTGTTGAGTAGCGGCGAACTGAAACGTTTAGTCGATGACGATGGGCTCAAAGGAATGACGTCCAATCCCGCCATTTTCGAAAAAAGCGATCGCAGGCAGCAATGACTATGCGGAGCAACTAGAAGAACTAAAGAAAGACAGCAAGCTCAAGGCGATGGACATCTATGAGCACATCGCTGTCGAAGACATTCAGAAAGCTGCTGATATTCTCAAACCAGTTTATGAAAAGACGCAAAAACGTGACGGCTATGTGAGCATGGAAGTCTCTCCCTTCCTCGCCAACGACACACAAGGCACCATCGACGAAGCAAAGCGCCTCTGGAAATGGATCAATCGTCCGAATGTAATGATCAAAGTACCGGCAACGAAAGAAGGCATCCCGGCAATCAAAGAATTGATCGGCGCTGGAATCAACATCAACGTCACATTGCTCTTCTCGCAAGACGCATACGAAGCTGTTCACTGGGCATACATCGACGGTTTGGAAAAACTCCAAAAATCCGGCGGCGATTTGCACAGTGTCGCCAGCGTTGCCAGCTTCTTCGTCAGCCGCATCGATACGCTTATCGATAGCATGATTGAAGAAAGATTGAAGACCGCACAAGGCGACGAAAAAGCATTACTCAACAAAGTGCTCGGCAAAGTTGCAATTGCAAATGCCAAGCAAGCCTATCAAAAGTATTTGAATATCCTCAAAGACTCTCGCTGGAAAGAACTCGAAAAACACGGCGCTCAAACTCAGCGCCTGCTCTGGGCAAGCACAAGCACAAAGAATCCAGCGTTCCCCGACTGCATCTATGTCGACGAATTAATCGGCAAAGACACGGTCAACACCATTCCGCCAAGCACTTTTGATGCGTTTAGAGATCACGGCGTCGTCAAAAACACGCTGGAAGCGAATGTCACGGAAGCCAATGAGGTTATGGACAACCTCGAAAAATCCAAAATCTCAATGA
>DTSE01000129.1 GCA_012965515.1 Candidatus Melainabacteria bacterium
AAAAATGCAGCGCTATCCGGCAGCAATTAAGAACTTCAGCTGCTCGAAAGCTTCGATGATTGTCGAACGTCCAACTTGCAGCGTTTCGCACAGTGTTCGAGAAGAAGGCATTATGGCGCCCGGCTTGAAATATCCTTCCAAGATCAAACGCTTCAATTCTTCGCCTACTTGTTGAGGCAGCGAAACACGCGACTGACGCGACAAGACTATAGGCAGAGTCTGCACATGGCTGGTTCTCATGAAACCTCCGCGCGGTTTGCTGCTTTTCCCAAAGAGGGAAGATTCGCCAAACCAGTATTAACTTGAAGCCGGAATGTACGGGGAAGCTGGAGCCACGTGAATGGCTAAATATAGGTTTTACGGACAAAATGTGACAAAGTTGGAAACAAAAGTGGTTTCAGGGGAAGAACACGAAAGAAAAACCGCACTAAATTTTGCCGGCGTAATGGGAAAGGACTTTTTCCAATTCCGGCTGCGGTTCTCTCGCGGCGCTAAGAAGAGCCTGACACTCTTGAAGCGTGGCTTTGGCGTTGGCTTTGTCTCTATTTTTCAGAGCGACTCGAATTACATTTATTCTGGATTGCACGGAGATGGTGGCAGTTTTTCCATAGAGGCGATCTCTTATCTTTGTAGCTTCATTGAAGTTCTTAATTGCTGCCGGATAGCGCTGCATTTTTTCATTTGCTTCAGCAATCAGTGCGTAGGTTGTTGCCACGTCGGCGTGCCAGGGGCCCAATTTCTTCAAGCGGATAGAGAGCAGCTCCCCGAGAAAAGGCACGGTGTCTGAACACTTGCCGTCCACGCAAGTAACGCGAATGATGTCATTCAACGGACCGATCAAACGCGGATCGTTGGCGCTCCAAGTTTTGCGCCTTTCTTCAAGAATGTTTCTGTAGACGCCTTGCGCTTTCGACCACTGCTTGTGATTAGAATACTCGCGTCCTTTGGCTTCCAGCATCTTCAATTGCGCTTCAGACATAGCAGGAGCCGCCTGGACTTGATTTACCAAGCAAAAGAATGTCAAACCCGCAGAAACGGTTGCGATGCACGTCAGACGCGCACGGTTGGAGAAATACAAATTCACGAATTACCTTATTTCTAACCCTTCGCTTTCTTTTCTTTCTCTGTTGTGCCCTCTTTTTGCTGTATTGCAAGGGCTTTATCGATAGCCTGAACGTATTGCTCTTTCGGTTTTGCTCCCAAAATCTCTTTGATCTTCTTGCGGCTTCCAGTGAAAACGCCGACAGCTGGATACCAATCTTCAGTGTCATCAAGAAAACGTTTTACATTGAGAGCTTTTGCTGTTTTCTGTGAGTCGCTCAAAACATCCTTGGAGACGTCCAATTCGACGAATTTGACCTTATCACCGTATTCGGTCTTCAATTGCCTGAAGATTGGCCTAACCGCGTCGCAAGAAATACGGCACGACTTGTCAAAAACAAACACGACAAGAACTCTGTCATCTCTTTCATCTGCAGCGATTGACTGAGGACATGAAAGCGTGGCGCACAACAAAATGAGGCTACTTGCAAGAAAAGATAAAGCGCGCACAGACGCACGAAAAGACACAGTCTTAAGCCAGATGCTCATCAAATCCACCCAATAACGCTACAAAAATCACGAACCTTTCGGAGCCAATCTACCAAACCTCGAAAATTCCAGAATCACCCGTTAGGTTAATGGATGGTGCGGTAATGTCGCACATCCAAACCAAAACTCCTTGATGGCGCTGGTCATTTTCACAAGATCAGCAAAGACGCTCGGCTTCTTCAAATAGGCGTTTACACCTGACTGATAGCTCTTCTCGATGTCTTCCTCAAGTTCCGACGAAGTCATGACTATAATCGGAATATCTCTCAAAGAAGGATCGGCTTTGATTTCAGAAAGCGTCTGCCGACCGTCTTTCCCGGGCATGTTCAAATCCAACAAAATCAAAGAAGGGCGCTCGTTGTCTTTTGCATGATCTTTGCGCAGATAGTCGAGTAGTTGTTGCCCGCTGAAAACCGCATCTAGCTCGCACGAAAACGATGAGCGTTCGAAGGCTTCGCGCAGCAACTCTACCGCCGATTGATCATCGTCGGCAACGACCACCTTTGCTAGATTCGATTGATTCACGAATTGGGAGAAGTTTACGAGGCTGACCATAGCCTTAGCTTGTCACAATAAACACCTTCAGTCATTCCCCTAAAAGTGGTATCGGGTGCATAAACTCTATTCTTTAACCTACTAACTGGTTCTATCTCACTGACACATCACTACCAGTCGTATTGGAGTGTCCGACAAAATTCTCCACATCTTCGGCTTTTCCATGTCCGTCGCCACTAATAGCCAGGCTCTGCAGGTCATCCGGTAAGGTAAAGAAGAATGTTGAGCCCTCGCCCACTTTCGATTCAGCCCAAATTTTTCCGCCGTGGCGTTCGACTATTCGTTTACAGACGGCTAAACCAAGGCCGGTTCCGGCATACTCCTCACGGCCGTGCAGGCGCTGGAAGATCAAGAATATGCGCTCTTGAAACTGCATATCAAAGCCGATGCCATTGTCTCTGACGTAGAACATCCAACCGTTGGAAACGCGATTGGCGCCGATATCCACTCTCGGTGTATTGCCGCCGGAAAACTTAATTCCGTTGGCGACAAGGTTTTGCACCAACTGACCCATCTGCGTTCCGTCTGCGTAAATCAATGGCAAATTGTGTCTTTCGATTTTAGCGCCGGATTCATTGACGACGACTTTCAGGTCGCCTAGAACTTTAGCCACCACATCATTCATATCTACTTGCTGTGGCACGAGCGCCTTAGAGCCCAGCTTCGCGTAGGTGAGCAGTCCGGAGATGAGAGCGTCCATTCGGTGAGAGCTGTCGACCACTGTTTTCCAGAAGCGCTCCCCTTTATCGTCCAACTTTCCATCCAATCTTTCACCTAGAAGCGAAAGATAGTTCGATATCGTGCGAAGTGGTTCTTTCAAATCGTGGGCAGCGACATAGGCAAATTGTTTCAGCTCGGAGTTGGAAACCTCCAGCCGGGCCAAAGCCTTATCGCGCTCAACCTCACGTTCTTTAATCGCTTTGACCATATTGTTGAAAGTGCGTGTCAATGCCCCAATTTCGTCAGTTCGTCCTTCATCTTTAACAAGCACTGCACTATTGGATTCTTCCAGCTGTTTGGCAGAATGAGTCAATTGAGAAAGCGGCAAAATTGTCATGCGCAGGAGCATGACCACGAGCGCAAGCGAGGTGGTAACACCAAGCAGACAAACGCTCCACAACACTCCGATTGAGTGTTGTGCTTGTTGCTTGGCCCGTGCAGCTTGTCCAGCAGCATACTTGGTCGTCAGTTCCTTGAGTTCGTTGGCGAGCGCTTCCATTTGATTGACGTTTTCACGCTCGTCACGCAGAGCTGACGTTTTCACTGACAAATCTTTCGCTGCGAATCCGGCAGGAATAAACACACCCTTGATGCGTTTGTTGAAATTGTTCAATCGGCTCTCGATCGAAACAAGAAGATCGCTCATTTCTCTGTCGTTTCGAAAAATGTCTTTGAGCTGCTCGACGATTTCTTCGTTTTCTTTCGTGACCTGCTCGATTTCGGCAATTGCTTTGTCCTTTCCGGTTGGATCTTCCAGCAGAATGAACATTTGCACAGCCGTCTTCATGCGCCGCATGTTGACACTCAGAGTCGCCATACCTTCAGTCGCCGGCAAGTCTCTGACGAAAGAATCCTGCTGATAAAGAGACAATTCCGACAGCGTCAGAGAAGCGGTGATTATGACCGCGATGAAAGCAAGAAAAACCATCCCGAAACTTAACGACAGTTTGGTCGACAGTCTGAGATTGGCAAAATGCTTCCTTAAATCCGACAGTACGCCCTTTTCAGCCATCCAAATACTCACGCCGAACTAAAGGATGTTTGATCCCGTGACTTCCAGCAAAGGCGATTCCGAGCTAATTTTTCCCATAACCCTGGCCCGGATTCCCCAAGATACGATCTTGGAACAAACGAACTGTCTTGTAATCACTCCTGCGGGTGCCTCGTAGCTAAAAGCAGTAAGTATTTTTCCCTCTCAGTAATCAGTCGAACGGTTGAGGCCCTCTTTAGGGGTCAGCGGTCTCGATACGCAAATGCAGTAAACCTCTTGGTGAACTGCTTGAAGGTAATGGATTCTTTGTGCCCCCAAGGATTGTAGAGCGTCACCGTCCCACCGTCCTTGCCTTCCGGGTTGAAATCCAGAACGCTATACACGTGATTGGCTACACCCGTAACACCAAACTCGCGGAACCATTTCTGCCAGGCAAC
>DTSE01000130.1 GCA_012965515.1 Candidatus Melainabacteria bacterium
CTGGTGTCTTTCCAGGGCGGAAAGCCACCGATGGCAATGAAGCCAACAACGCCGATCAGAACGGCCCGTCTTTGCTTTGCGTTCACTTATCCCTTACCTATCGAAATCTGGGGAGAAACCAGGGAAAACGACCAATTTCTACCTGAAATCGATCATGAAAGAGTCTAGCGAATCTGTCGGGAAAACGACCCTATAGAACAATAAATGTAAGAGAAGCTCACGGAAACGCAAATAATCAAGTGGTTAATGATGGAGCTTGTCATGAATTACGGCGAGAAATAGCAAGAAATATTGGGGCAAGGCGCTTGCCTTAATCTGGCGAAGGGAGTACTTTTTTCGCTTAGTATCAGCAGAGTCGCACTAAGTGCGATTCTCTGGCTGGAACCGATAGAAGACAATTGAAGACTCTGCCCGCATTCAGGAGGACAGTTATGTCGAGTTGGGAGCGCTACAACATCGCCGGACAGCAAGCATTGTCGGCTGGGAAACCATTGGATGCTGAAAATCAATTCAAATTGGCAATCAAAGAAGCTGAAGCGATGAGCCCGAATGAACCCAAAATCGCACAGAGCAAGTCGGCTTTAGCCAATGCCTACAGACAACAAGGCAAGTATGCGGATGCAGAGCCGATGTATAAAGAAGCGGTGGAATTCATGATTCGCGTCAAAGGACCTACGTGTCAAGAATTGGTTCCGATTTACGACAACTATGCAAAAATGCTTCGCGCCGCCGGTCGCGGACCGGAAGCAGACAAGATGGATGCAAAAGCTCGAGCGATTTTCGCTAAATAGTTCGAAAATTTCGGCATCGCACTACCCATTTGGAGAACGACTTTGTCCGCAACAGGAAAAGCTGCCCGCACTAGAGAAACCGAGAACTCAGTGATGCACGACAAAATTAATGGCTTGCAGTATTTAAGTGGCTTCGGCAATCACCATAGCTCGCAAGCCGAACCAGGCGCTCTTCCTGTCGGACAAAACTCGCCGCAAAAGGCGCCATTGGGACTTTATGCGGAGCAGCTGAGCGGCACAGCATTCACTGCGCCGAGAAGTGAAAATCAGCGCAGCTGGTTGTACAAAATTAGACCTTCGGTCTTGCATTCAAAATTCAAAGCACATGAAAAAGGCCTGATTGAGAGCCGTCCTTTCAATTGCGAGAAGGGGATCACGCCGGAGCAATTGCGTTGGAATCCACTGCCTGCTCTCAAAGAAAAAAAGAATTTCGTGGAAGGCATCATCACAATTGCCGGCAACGGAGATTCAGCCAGCGTGCGCGGTTCGGCCGTACACTTGTACTCAGCAAATCAGTCGATGACCGACTCCTTTTTCTATAATGCAGATGGCGAACTCTTGATTGTTCCACGCGGCGGCAGGCTTATACTTGCCACTGAATTTGGTACCATCGCCGCAGCCCCAGGCGAAATCGCGGTGATTCCACGCGGAGTGAAATTCAAGGTCGAACTTCCTGATGGCACCGCAGATGGTTACATCATGGAAAATTACGGACCGGCTTTGCGGCTGCCGGAACTTGGTCCAATTGGAGCAAACGGGCTGGCAAATCCGAGAGATTTTCTGGCGCCTCATGCAGCGTATGAAGATGTCGAACGTCCATTGAAGTTGATCGCAAAATATCAAGGCAGACTTTTTTCGGCTCAACTCGAACATTCGCCGCTTGACGTAGTGGCGTGGCACGGCAACTATTACCCATACAAATATGATTTGAGCACTTTCAATGCTGTCAACACAGTGACGTTCGACCATAGCGATCCGTCTATTTTCACTGTTTTGACTTCGCCTTCCGAGTTGGCCGGCACTGCCAATGTAGACTTCGTCATCTTCCCGCCTCGCTGGATGGTCGCCGAAAAAACATTCCGCCCGCCGTATTACCATCGCAATTGCATGAGCGAGTATATGGGTCTCATCTATGGCGTCTATGACGCTAAAGAAGAAGGCTTCGTTGCAGGTGGCGGCAGCCTGCACAATCAAATGACGGCGCACGGACCCGACGCTGCAACTTTCGAGAAAGCTTCGAATGTAGATTTGAAGCCACAAAAAATGGACAACACGCTTGCATTCATGTTTGAAAGCTCACTTGTGTATGTACCTACAGAATTCGCTATGACAGGCGGGATTTTGCAAAGCGACTACATCGATTGCTGGAGTGGCTTGCCCCGCTACTTCGAATCCCCTTGATAAGCATGGCAAGCTTATTTAGAGATGTCCGATAAAGGACGCTGATGCGTCCGAATGGTTACATCGCCCAAAAATTCCTGCGCAATGGACCTCAAACAAGCGCTGGTGACGTTTATACGTCCGATTGACAAATCGTTTTCTGCCGTTGGAAAAGCGCAGATCCTCGTTCCTTAACCCAAAAGGGTGATGGAAACTAAACCAATTAATCTGCACGTATGCGATTATTCTGAGACTAAGCCTCAATATAGGGGTACTAAACTTAAGTAACTGGTTCTTGGAAATTTCCGATGTTTAAGCCTAAACCACAGCAGAAGGAAGAGCCTCCCAAAAACATGAAGCTGCCGCATGAACCGCAGCAGCCGAACATGAAATTGGTTCGCACGATGTTTGATGAGTGCGAACGCAGGAGAGGAACCACCATCGAATTGCCCTGGTCGGGCGGCGGTCGCAATTTCTTGCTGATGGTCCTCTGGGAAAAGGGCACCGACTTTCCAGTTTGGACTCTTTACGATGAAGCCGGCGGCGACAACTCGATGCTGTTCAGTCAGGGCTTCCCACCGTCAGATCTCGATTTCGTTCTCGAGATGATAATCATGTCTACCAGTCAGGGCGCTGCCGCTCCTGTATCGAGCGGATTTATTCCTGAAGAATTGAGACCAAGTCCCGAGACACTAGCAGCGCAAGCTCAAGAAGAAGTGAAAAAGCCGGACGATATTTGGAAGCAGAGAGTTTCAGACAGCCTCTCAAGAACCACGCAAAGCGGCATGCCTGCTCAGTCTTCAGTTTACCCTGATCCCCTGCCGCGTCCCGAGCCGCCACCCGCGCCACCACCTCCGGTGCCGCAACCGATGCCACACATGGCACCGCCCATGCCACCACCGCAGCCGGGTTATCCACCGCCGCAACCGGGGTATCCTATGCAACCAGGAATGCAGCCTGGTCTGCCGCCGGCCGGACAATATCCTGGCATGCCACCGGCACCTGGTTATCCCCCGCAACCAGGATATCCACCTGCTCAACCCGGCTATCCAGCACCGCAAATGCAGCCTGGTTATCCGCAAATGCAACCGGGGTATCCACCACCGCAACCAGGTTATCCGCCTCCGCAGCCGGCATATCCACCGCCCGCGCCTCCACCGGCGCCTTCCGGCGGACCGGGACCAATGCCTATAGACATGGGTCTGATTTCTAAACGCACCGATGTCACTCTCAACAATCTTCTTTTGGAATCCGGTTTGCTAAACAGCCAATCGCTTGATGCCGCAATTAGAATGCAAGATCTTGTTGAAGAAAAACAGTTGAGTGCTCGCGACGCAGCCAGAGTACTGGCGCGATACCATAATAAGGGCAAGACGATCGAACAATTTGTCAGCGTCGCCATGCAAGAGTTGGCAGATGGCGCACCGGGCGCATCTGGCGCTTCTCAAGGTGGAGGAGCATCGGGCGGTCAAGCGATGGTGTCCGTCAAAGATGCCCTGGATTTGCTCGTTAGAGCAGGCGTCTTGACGGACAACGATATTCAAACAGCCAACGAAGTACGCAAGAAGCACGGAGGCGACATCTCCAAAATACTCGGAGCCGCGAATAAACTGGATGATAAAACCTTTGAAGCAGCCGTGATCTGCGTGCCTCTCTTGCGCGAAGGAGCAATGAAGATAGAGCAAATCTCCATCGCTCTGCAATATTGCAGTCGCATGCGCACCAGCTTCGATGACGCTTGCAATGAATTGAATTGGCCGAATCCTCGCAAGCGATAGTCTTCGCGTTCCTTCGTACATATTGCGTTTACGCAGTTTGTGCATCAGCCAATACATCGCTACAGGCATTGGAATCACCGGCGAAATCAAATTGAGCGAGAGGATGCGGCGGCGTGGATGATGTTCCCAATCCATATATTCATTCCAACAAAGCAAAAGAATTGGAATTGAAAAAGGATCTGCAAGAAGCAGAAGCTGAGTACAGGCGTGCGGTTCAAGCGGCCGACAGCTTGCCGCATCAAGAATACACGCGCGATTTCAACACCGCACTCGATCGAATGCGCAACGGAGTTTCTCAATCCAACAAACATCTGCCGGAAGACGCACTGCCGGAGCTAATTTCAGCATACCGCGAATTGCTAGCCTTGCCATTTCTCACACGCACTCAACTGGCTGGTTTTTATGCCAGACACAATGCCTTGGCGGAAGCAAAAGAAATCATCGAACAAGCGCTCGCCATAGAAGCTGACAGTATGGGGCATGCAGGCAATCATCCTGAAGCCGAAAGACGTGCGGTGGAGTTGTTGCGCAACATCACCGACATACTTGGCCCCTCCAACGCAGAAGAATTGTTCCTCTTGCATTTTGACAAATTAGACGTCAACAAAAATGGATTCGTCGATGAGGCAGAGCTGAAGCGCGCGCAGCTCGACCTTACAGTTCCTCCCGAAGCACAATCGATGATTCGCTATCTGCTCTACCACTACTTCGCGGTGGAAAAAGCAAGTAACGATGAGTTTGGCGAAGAGATAAGCGGCATATCGAAATCCGATGTGCGCAATTTTCAAAAGACTGCAAAATCAAACTGGAAAAGGCTAAAAGAGTGAATAAGATGTTTTCGATAAAATCACTGCGGCTGCTGGCGCTTTTTGTTTTTATGTATTTATGCGTGCCTCATTCGGCTCGAGCCGGTGAAGTCGTTCTGGCTCAGTCTCAGCCACTTGTCGCGCCTAATAACCAGATTCAGCGAATCACAGAAACGATCAATTTGCAGAAAGGACAGGAAAAACTGCAACTTACTTTGACCTATTACAACGGCACAGAGACCGCTCCAGGATTCAGTTGGCTGCGCATTGCGTCACCGACAATGCATTTTGTCTCTGAGAATAATTTTGCCGGAAAGCGCAGCTACAGTGTGGATGTAACCGGAGAATTGACCTGGGGCGGTAATCAACTGCTGATTACCGCAGACGGTCAGCGAGGTTCAACATTTAGCTGGAAACTGACCACCAATCAACCTACAGTGACCAGCCTCAATCCATCGCAACTCAGTCCAGGGCACTCTGTAACCATTCTGGGCAGCAATTTTTCAAGCGACCCGGATGCCAATGTAGTGATGTTCGGTACGCACCGAGCGCGCTGCCTATCAGCCGCTCCAGATAGATTGATCGTGCAGGTACCGGATTATGCAGACAGTGCAAGCTCGAAAGTAACCGTGTCGGTTGCCGGAATGGAAGCCGGCACGCTTGCAGCGACAGTGACTTCCTATCCGTATTTGAGCAGCCTTAGCGCCAGCTGGGTGCCGCCAGGCAGCCAATTCACCATCTATGGCGAAGGTTTTTCGGCCAATCAATCGGACATCTCAGTCTTTGTAGGACCGCTGGAATGCCAAATTGTGAGCGTTTCACCTACGGAGATCACCGTGGTTGCACCCGTCGGCTATGCCGGAGAGCCATGGGGATTTTATCAGCCTGTGAAAGTGCGGGTGCGAGGGATGCCCGCGCGCAATCAGTTAACAATCAGCATTAGCCAGGTTGGATAGTAAACAATTGGCTCTGAATATACCTGTCTTTTTGCCTGCTTATCCGACGTTTCGTAGAGGTTAGAGCCAAGCTGGGTATAGTTTGAGTCAGGGAAGCGCGCAAGGGCCCGGTATTCATGGGAAAAAACATCCTTCTAGTCGAACAGGATAAATCGTTCTGCAAGCTGATCGTGCCTGTGCTTGAAGGACGTGGTCATAAGGTTTTCCTGGCAGAAAACGGCAAAGAAGGCAAGGGAGTCATACAGAAAGAGAATCTCGATATGGTGATTCTCGGAGCACCGCTGCCGGACGACAATTGCTTCGACTGGCTCACAGCCTTGAGAGCTACAGGCAACAAGGTGCCGGTCACATATATTGCCTCCAGCCAGCCTGAGCTGCACGCCAATCGAGACAGGCTGGAGCGCGAACTAGGCTGTGTGCTTGCCGTCAACAAACCTGTAATTCCGTTTGTATTTGGCGCTCAACTGGAAGGCAAACTCAGTCCAGAAGATGCGCAGGCAGGCAAACTCAAAGACTTCGAAACGATGTTTTTGGCGCTCGTCTCCAAATACGCGCGCATGTTGCCGTCCAAGCTCGAAGACCTGGCCATCGCGATTACAAAGTCGAAGGAAGACCCGGAAGATTCTTCGCTCTTAGCCGAAGTTCGTTCGCAGGCCCACAAGATCAAGGGAACCGGCGGTTCTTTGGGATTCAGGCAAGTCAGCGAATGCATGCTGTTTATCGAACATGCGGCAGCGACGATGCACGAAAAGCCGGCAAACGAACAGATGGCAGTCTGGGCTGACGTGGACAGAAAGCTGGCTGACGCGAAGATTATGGGAGAGAAAGAAGCCCAGGATGTCGCTTCAGTTGTGAACGCGAAGGAAGAAGAAGGGCAGACAGATGAAGCGCCTGCGTCAATGGCAAGAATTCTGGTGGTCGACTCCGACGACGGATTCTTGGATATTGTCGAAGAACTCGGCAAGCAACGTTTGGTCGAAATTGTCCGGGCCAAGACTTTCAGAGAAGCGCTGGATCGTGCTTGCATTCTGCCGCTTGATGCGGCGCTCATCAATGTGCACGCAGAGCTTCCGGACGAGTCATTCAAATTAGCAAGAGAATTGAGAAACTTACCCGGCTATGAAACGCTTCCTTTGGCGTTCATCTCCGGCAATGCGCTCGTTAAAGACAGAGTGGAAGCCGCCCACGCAGGCGCATCACTATACTTGGATAAACCTCTGGAGTCGGATTCTCTAGAGAAAGCAGTCGAGCATCTAGTGGCAATTCGCACTGGTGGCAGACCGCGCATTCTGCTGGTCGATGACGATGAATTTTTTGCCAATACCATCGCCCTAATCCTGCGCAACGAAGGTGTGATTGTGCGCATTCTCACCGATCCCAACAGGATATTGGAAGTGATGCAAGACTTCCCACCTGAATTGCTTTTGCTAGACGTAATGATGCCGGGTATTACCGGGTTCGAGGTTTGCCGCATGCTGCGCCAGATTCCGCGCTGGCAAGATTTGCCGATTGTCTTCCTTACAGGCCAAACCGGCGTGGAAAACAGATTGGAAGCATTCCGCTCCGGTGGCGATGATTACCTTCCCAAGCCAGTCGTCAATGAAGAGCTTTTGACTCGCGTCAAGGTCCGACTCGATCGCGCACGCATGCTTAAGGACCGCTCCGACAAAGATACTATCACCGGATTGCTCTTGCGAAGGGCTTTTTCAGAGCAGCTTGCACAATTGCTTGCCGACGGACAACGCAATAAAACTGTCTTTACTATTTGCCTCATCGACGTGGACAAATTCAAGAACGTAAACGATACGTATGGGCACCTGGCAGGCGATAAAGTTCTCGCCGGTCTCGGGCAGCTCCTGGCGCGCCGCTTCCGCGTAGAGGACTTACGCGGGCGTTGGGGCGGAGAAGAATTTATTCTCGGCTTCAGGCGAGAATCGAAAGAGACAATGCATGCTGCAATCAACAGAGTGCTTGCAGAATTCCGAGAGATGGTCTTTACAGGCGACGATGGACAGGAGTTCAAATGCAGCTTCTCAGGTGGCATGGCAAGCTATCCGGAAGACGGTGAGTCTATTTACGAATTGATTCAAACAGCAGATGCACGTCTCTATGAAGCGAAGAAACAAGGTCGCAACCGCATTATTCTCAACCATCAAGCCAATCCGGAAAAGAGTCCGGCCGCACCTTAGCTTTCGCAGAATGAACACCGACACGCTGCACGCGAAAGAAAACGGGCGGCGTATCTAGCCACCCGTTTCACTACTTTCGCTGTTACGCAGAGCTATTCGTCTTCAGCCGCACGCTTTTTGATTTCAGCGTTGTACTGATTGATTTGCCTGAGCTGTTGCACGTACGCAGATGTCGTGGACAACTTGCCAGCAAACTTCGGACCGGCTTTCTGATAGTAGGCAACCGCTCCCGAATAGTCTTTCAAGGACACCAGAGCATCGCCTACAGCGCCCTGATAATCAGGGTTGGAAGGGTTGAAGTCGGCAGCCTTGCGATATTGAACAATGGCATCTTTCACTCGGCCCATCTTGTGCAAATAGGCACCATATTCAAAACGAATTTGCGCATCTTTGGGATCCAGGTTGACCAAAGCCGCATACTCTTCACAGGCTTGCGGTACCTGGTTTTTGGACTTGTAGATCTGGATCAAGCAACGATGCCATTCGACTTTCTTGCTGTTTTGCGCGAAAGAAGGATTGCCGATCAAGAGTGTTGAGACGCTAAGCGCCAGCGCTAGTCCAAAGCTTAGGGGACGGGCTGGAAAAATCATTTTGCAAAACCTCCACATAGAAATCAAAGAAACTGCTTAGCAAGATCAGCGGTTGCTGTGCTTCTCGAGCTCTGCATAAACCTTGTTCAGGTTTTCGTCGTCGGCCGGCAATCTGCCGAACGAGCCTTCATAGGTATCGAACATGCCATCGCGAGGTGTGCACCACTCGAGGAAAATAATCCAAGAACTGCCTTTGGCAGGCATTTTGTCATCGGAGAATTTCCAGCCGGAAGGTGCTCCTTCTTTTGACGAGCGTTCTTTGAACTCATAGCGAATCGGCAAATCTTTGTTGAGGGGCGGTCCCTTCAAGATTTTAGTGATTCTGAATTTCGCCTTGGGCGGATGGAAGAAGTTGATGTTTTCACTCTTCTCATAGCCCTGATAATCAGCGATTACAATACCTTCGCAACGAATTGCACCGGCGAGAGTTTGATTGGCCTTATTGATATCAACTTCCTGGTGCTTGGCGCTGATTGAATGCCAACCCGCTGACGATGCAGGGTTTTCCGTCGCCAAAGGTATCGGTTTAGTATCATGCGGCTGCGTGGCCGCAGCAGCTCTAATCACAGATTCTGGGGGGGCTGACGGAGCAGATATAGGCGGAGCCGCAGCAATAGCTGTTTTTCTTGCTTTGGCAGCAGGCGAGTCGATGTATTTCAGACCCGCTTTCAAATAAGGAACTGCTTCGTCATAGCGACCGAGGTGGAAAAGCGCTTCGCCATATTCGCCGGAGCACTCGTCTTTCATGGCCGGGTTCAGCTCGATTACTTTCTGCAAAGCGAAGGCGACCTGGTCGTATTCCTTCATTGCATAGCAAGCATCAGCCAAACCGATGTAAAACTCAGGCGTCTTCGGCGCCAAACCAATTGCTTTGCGAAACTCGTCACGAGCTTCTTGATTGCGACCGGCGCGCATTGCATCCTGCGCTTTACCCACATACTTCATCAAGGTAACGGAAGGTCCTTCGTCTTGTGCAAATGCCGAGGGCATAAATGCCAGACCCAGAGACAAGAGAGTAAGACTCCACTTGAACCTGGCCTTCAACCTTGGTAGTTCTCTTTCTATCACCATTGTTACTAAGCGCTCCTAACCGCAAACGTCCATGCTTCTTTCGGGGATTGGTCAAATCCCAGAGGGCTATAGCCTTTTTTCCATCTTACTGGGAGTTTCTAAACAATGCCCAGAAACACTGACAACCATGCCGCCCAACACTGAGAAAGTCCGCTATTGAGCCCACAGAGCGCATTTACGACACAATTGCGCAAGCGCTCGACCATTCAGCTGCCGATAAATTTGGTGAAATTTCCGCATGTTCGGAGGTTTTTCGGCTGATAAGCCTTACCAACTATCGGTTCCGCCACCACCAAAACCGCCCCCTGAAGATCCTCCGCTGAAGCCGCTGCCTCCGGAGCCGGCTGAAGACGATGATGGAGCAGAGGTGAATGTTTGACCCATTGCACGTGTACTGTCGCCCATATTGCGCACGAATGAATATGTGTGGAAATCAGAGCCGTTCGATATGTACCAATCGGGAGGCGTCGTGACCAGGTCCTTAAAAGCTTCCGCCCATTGATCGGCGGCACCCAAAACCATTGCATAAGGAAGCAAACGTCCGAAAATAGTCGGGTCATCCGTGACCAACTTTCTAATTCTTTCCTTCTCAGCAAGTTTTACAAAGCGCTGGAAACCCAGGCATTGATTGAGTGCTTCGCATCCTTTTCTGGTGCGGGCCGGCATCGTGCGAGAGAAAGCAAAAACAATGATCGACGAAGCAATCAGCCCTACGCCATAAGAAGTTTGGACCGGACCGAAAACAAATGAAAGAATGAAGAGCACTACACCTATGCAAATCCAGCTCTGCCGCACATCTTCCGGGCTCTGGAGGAACATACCCTTGTTGATCAAGGATTGATAAATGCCTTTTTCAATGTGCCGCATCTCGAGGTAGAACCTGTATTTCAAATCCGACAATCGAACGGTTTGGCTGAGACGCACTTTTTTGAACATTGCGTCGATAAAGCGCTGTTCATAAGGGCTCAGAGGCGACTTCGCTTGCTTCTCGCTGTGAGGCAAAAGTGTAAATTCGTAGTCCTTATTGCGCAGAAAAAAAAGCGATTCGGTTTTAAACTCACGGATCGTCAAATACCCTCTGGCAGCCAAATCTACCACTGTCGAAACCATGTCGGAAAGGTCGCACTTTTCGTCGACCAGTGTCCCGACTTCTGCTGGGGACAACTCCTTGGGCGGCTCCCAATCAACGGCTACAGCCTGACGCTTCAGTGCATCGCGTCCTAAAAACCACCACATGTTGAAACAAATCGAGAGCGTAATAGCGGGCAAAACAACCAGCGGCCACCAGTCTGCAGCAAGATAGAGAAACTCTTGCCACTCAGTTGGCTTATTGACCAAACCAGCCGGCAACCCGACGACAACCGTCAAACCCTCGCCCGGGCCAAGTTTTCCACAAGTAAAAGTAGCCGTGTTTAATTCAAGAGAATATGGAGTCGTTTTGGTCGAGCCTTCTTCTCCGATAAAGGCTTTAGCGCGAATATCTGATTTTGTTTGCACGGCAGGAAACACCACTCGTGCCACCACTTTTTCGGTAGGCATATGCGATTCGTTGCCGTTTACATTCCAGTAGATTTCCGGCGCACCGTCGAAGAAATTGATTGCCCGCCGCACAGTATAGTGAATGTGATACTGCTGCAATCCCATCACCGATTTTTTGGGATCGCCAATGATAATGAAAAAGTCCCGCCCCTGGCGATTAGTTTTATATGGAACGTACTGGCCATCGGTAGAAGTGACGCCAAGCAACTTCAAGTCAATCGTGTAATTATTGCCATTGCGATTGTAGACTACCGGGATGAAACGCTTGATGCCATGCCTGTTTGGAGTATTGAAGCGCACGGTAAGATCTTCGCGAACATCCAGTGAAGCATCAGGCTGAACTTTGATGGTGGCATCGAAATTCGTGATTTCATCGGCGAACGCGGAGAGATTTGCGGAAAGTGCCCAGCTCAGCACCACCAGCAGTATCAATGAAAAAACTCTGGGCAAGCGAACTTCTTGAAAACAAATTGGCATATCTTTTCTTCTGTCCGACGATCTAACATATTTCGCGCAGCCCATATTATAAAGTCTCCGCTGCCCCAAAAAGGACGCCCCAGATGACACAAGACGCTCAGTGCCTTATCTGTAAAAGACAAGAAGAGGAGTCAAATCCAGACATAGTCCTAGAGACAAAGAGCTTTGTCGTTCGGCATTCGCGCGAGACGAATATTCTGGGCTATCTTGTCATCGAAGCAAAGCGTCACATCCTCGACTTGACTGAGGCATCAGACGAAGAAGCTGTGGGATACGGCTCGCTACTCAAACAAGTGATGTCTTTGATTCGCAAGCTAACCGGCGCTGAGCGCATTTATACCTTTTCTCTCGGTGAAGCAGTGCCTCATTTCCATGTGCACGTCATTCCACGCACAGACAGCCTGCCTCGCTACTTCCGAGGACGCGGAATTATGTCCTATCCGCTCGAACCAGGACTTAAAGAAGAGCAGATGCAAGAGGTTTGCAAAAGTTTGCGTTATATCGTGAAAACGAGCGCAATCGAGCCTTAGATCAGATCCCTGGCTTAATCTGGGGCAAATCTTCAAATTAGACATTACAATTGACATTATGGTTAGGGAAAGACCCGGCCAGTCATGGAAGAAGATAAATGGAACTACCTCCAAGAGAAGTCCCGGAAGGACTTACGGCATCCGAATACTATGAGCTGGGAATCAAATATAAGTCCATGGGCTGGACTGAACAGGCGCGGGACTCGCTGCTCATGGCTCAAGAGCTCGAGCCTGATTCTGAGATTGCAAAGACTGCCATTCGTTTCCTAAAGACCAAATTGCCACGGTTTCCTGTGCCTCTTCTGGCTGAACAGAGAAACATCGAAGGCTTCAATCAGATGGCGCTGGGCGATTGCGACGGCGCTATGGAAACATTCAGAGCCCTTATCAAAGAATTCCCGGACTTCGAATGGCCATATGGAAATCTTTCCGTTCTTTATCTTCAAGACAATAAGACCAAAGAAGCCCGTGACCTACTGTCCAGAGCCCTAGAAATCAATCCCGACTACGTCAATGGCTGGCTGCATTTGGCTGCAGCTAAGGGCATGGACTTGGATTTTAATGGAGCCAAGGAATGCGTTAAACGGGCCCTGGAGGCCGATCCGACCGATAGTGCTGCCATTGCGATGAAGAAAGCACTCGAGAGCGTCACTTAAACATAAGCCGACCCTATACGAATTACAGGCAAATCTATACAGGGTGTTGCCTCCAGCCACGCATGATTGTAGTACGGTCATTGTCTGCAATTTCTGCAGTCTTTTTGCCGGGTGCCATTCCTAAATGTCATACGGTGAGCCGTCGAGAACTTAGTATTTGGCGTTGCAATTTTGTCTCTCCGTGCCCCCAGGAAGAGTAGAACATGATTAAACCAGGCGAATCGATGTTAATCGGCGAACTCCTCAGACGAGCCAAACTCGTTACCGTGGATGATCTCGCCAACGCAATGAAGGTATCCGGTCAAAGCGGATTGCCGATCGGGCGCGTACTCGTGATGCTGGACATCATTAGAAACGACACCCTAAAGGCCGCTATCCTCGCGCAATCGTTGGTGAGAGACAAACTGCTCACCATGGAGACTGCTATCCGCGCAGTGGAAGTTGCAGCGGCTCGCCGGCTCAGCTTGACGGATTCTCTCGAGTATCTAGGCGCTCTCGAAGACGTCACAGAAAACACCAACAAACTCGGCGATCTGCTTGTCGGCGCAGATTTGATCTCTCGCAAACAAGTTGAAGACGCAATGCACACCAGCACGCACCTTGGTCTGCCCTTGGGACGCATTCTGGTTTTGAAAAACTTCCTCTCCAGTGCGGTTGTCCAAGCTGCTCTGACGATGCAATCTCTCATTCGTGACAATGAAATTGCCCGTGATGACGCCGTCACAATTCTGCAAGGGGCCAAAGAAAAGGACTTCAACCTGGACGCCGCGATTTTGGCTGCCGGATATAAACTGCCGGAAAGACCGAACATTCGCCTTGGTGAACTGCTCGTTTTGGCGGACGTTGTTTCCGAAACCGATTTGATCACGGCTCTGGAATTCGCACTTTCTGTCGATATGCTGATCGGCCAGGCGCTCATGCAATCAGGTTTCATCAATGAAGCCGTGCTGGACGCAGCGCTCGGGCTGCAAGAAATGGTTCGCGCCGAAAACATGACGACCGAAGAAGCAGCTGAAGCGCTGAGTCTTATCCACCAACACGGTTGGACAGCAGAAACCTGCATGAGCGAGGTAAACAAAGCGCAGTTCAAGACAACCAACTTGATTGGACTTGTCGACCTTCTCAAACTGGGCGGACTGCTCAGCGACGATGCATTGAGAAGAGCGATTGTTGACGATGGTCGAAAAGTCAAACCCTTCGACGAGATTCTCCTGAATGCCGGTCAAATCTCGGAAGCTACTCTGCACATCGCAGTTCGCTGCCAGGCAATGATCGATGAAGGTGCGCTCTCCGTTGAGCAAGCCATTGTCGCTCTTCACCACTGGCAGTGGAGCGGTTCGAGCTTGCCGGAAATCATCCAGAAATTCGGCTGGAAGACCCAAGCAAAACGGCAAATTCAAAGAACAATCCATGATTTGCCCGCGGTTTCCAACCTCGCCGTGCAACCTACCAAGCAGGCAACCTGGGAACCTAAAAAGGACAAGGTCGTCAGCTAGTAAACACGCCCCGGCATTGCGCGTAACTCTCAGCGCGTAACGTTTCATCAGCCCGCATGAAAGCAATTGCTCCGGCACTTGCTTTCATAACGTGAGACTGACGACTTCGCCGCCAGGCCAATTAGGGTGGTCTTTTAACTGGCAGGAAAACAGATTCTGAATCTGTGAGTCCAGGTTCAAATCCTGGTCACCCATCCAGCGTGCTTTGGCGTTCTTGCAAGCCCGAACGCGGGACCGAGAACACAAAGCAGTGGCTCAACTTGGGGTTATCGTCTACCCGGAAAGGACGCCGGTCTCTCAAATCGGAAAAGAGGGTTCGAATCCCTCTAACCCTAATTTTCTATATCATTAGATTAAAACTCCGAATTCCGGGAATTTTTTGTATTGGTCCTTGTTCA
>DTSE01000131.1 GCA_012965515.1 Candidatus Melainabacteria bacterium
TTCGATCGCTACAACATGATGCGCATGGTTTCACTGACAGCCAACCTCCAAGGAAACGATCTCGGTCGGGTAGGCGAGGTTCAGGTACCGCAAGATCAGATTCGTTCGAAAGACGACATCGCGAAATTCCCCACTATGAATAGTGCGAAACGCATTCAAATGTCGGAATGGAAAGATCAGCTGGAAGATCAGGTTACGAACCGCGCCTATCCCGATCGCAAACCGCGCTATGCACAACACCCTCTCATTCAAGATGTGGCGAGTGTCGCGTATGGCACCACCAACGGTGAATTCGATCGCTACAACATGATGCGCATGGTTTCACTGACAGCCAACCTCCAAGGAAACGATCTCGGTCGGGTAGGCGACGCAGTCAAAGAAGCTGTGCGCCGCGCAGGAAAGCCTCCGCAAGGGGTTTTCGTCGACGTAATGGGACAAGTGCCGCTGCTGGAAGATACATTCTTCCACTTGCTATCAGGGCTTGTTCTAGCAGTAGTTGTTATCACTCTCATGCTGCTCGCATACTTCCAAGCTGCTCGTGTGGTTTTGATCGTTATGTCCACCACGCCGGCTATCTTGCTTGGGGTTCTCACGATGCTCAGCATCACAGGCACAACTCTGAACGTTCAATCATTCATGGGTGCCATCATGTGTATCGGCGTCGGAATTGCAAACGCGATTCTGATGGTGGTGTTTGCTGAAGAAAGCCGCGCCAAAGGAATGACCGCTGAGGAAGCGGCAATTCATGGTGCGCAGCAGCGAATGCGCCCGATTCTAATGACCTCGATCGCGATGGTCGCAGGTATGGTGCCGATGGCATTATCCACTACTCAAAGTGCTCCATTAGGACGCGCAGTAATTGGCGGACTGACAATGTCTACATTGTCGGTACTCACGCTTCTACCTCTCGTATTCGCAATCATTCAGAAAAAAGCAACGCTGGCTTCCAGATCACTGCACCCAGACGATCTCGGACTTTAGAAAGTAAAAGGACGAAAGAAGGACAAAACCTGATGGAAAGTCATACCGGAAAATCATCAATCTTCAGTCCAAAGAATTTGATATTCGTTGTCATCGTTCTTGCGCTGGCAGGTGGGGCGTTCTTCTTGCTTCAAATGCGTCACAATCAGCCGCTTGTTTCCAACGAAGAAAAAGCCACTGTCGCTTCAGTGCCGGTAACCAAAGTCATATCGAAAACACTCTTCCGTGAAGACCAACTTCCAGGAGAAATCAACGCGTATCAGGATGTTCTCATTTATCCGAAAGTCCCTGGATTCATCAAATGGCTCGGCGTTGACCGCGGCTCCATTGTGAAGCAAGGACAGCCGATGGTGAAGATGTACGCGCCGGAATATCTTGCGCGCAGAACAGAAGCGCAAGCAAAAGTCGCTGCGATTAAAGCTGCTTTGTCCGCTGAAGAATCGAGACTAAGCGACCTTCAAGCAGAACTGAAGAAACATCAAGCTACGTTGTTGGCTGATCAATCGACATACCAGCGTGTCTATACCGCGTCTTTGGTGCCGGGTGTTATCGCAGACAATGACGTTGTGCAATGGGCGCAAACAGTCGAAGCGGATCGCCAGGACGTCAACACTTTCATAAAACGCGTCAATGCGAAAGCGCACGAAGTTGCGATGAAAAAAGAAGAAGTCGATGCAATGACAAAGTCGTTTGAAAACTTTGCAGACTTCGCTTCATACCTTGAGATTCCTGCACCGTTCGACGGCTATGTTACCGAGAGAAAAATGCACGTCGGCAGCTTCGTCGGACCAGATGGAACTGGTGCTTATCCGCCGATCTGTCGTTTGAAACAACTCGATCTCTTGCGTATCATCGCTCCCGTTCCCGAAGTTGATGCAGCCGGTGTTGTGCTCGGCTCCGAAGTTCAATTCTCTGTTTCTTCATTCCCGGACAAACGTTTCACAGGAACAGTCGCTCGTATCAGTAACGATCTCGACAAAGACACTCGGACGATGCCAGTGGAATTGAATTTCCTCAATCCGGATTTCAAAATTCTGCCAGGTATGTTTTGCAAGGTCTATTGGCCGACACGCCGCCGCGAATCGTCGCTGTTCGTGCCAATCTCAGCCGTGGTGTCTACACCTCTTAACACCTTTGTTTGCCGCGTCAAAGATGATGTTGTCGAATGGGTGACCGTGCGCAAAGGTCAGCTCATGGAGGGCATGGTCGAAGTATTCGGCGACCTGCGCGAAGGCGATTTGGTCGCCAAAGAAGGCAGCGAAGAACTCGACAATCAGTCGAAAGTCAATCCAAAACTGTAGGGGCGATGCCATGCATCGCCCTGTTAGCGTAGGGTCGATGCCATGCATCGCCCTGTTAGCGTAGGGTCGACGCCATGCGTCGACCGTTTCTTGCAGTGGCGAAAGTTTTATAGCAGCGAAAGCGTAGGGGCGCATTGCATGCGCCCAAATTTCGAGGGCGCATGCAATGCGCCCCTACAATAGCCGGCGAGCCGCCGGCGCTCCAACGAATTTACTTCGCTTCGGCGAGAATTTTTGCGGCTCGACTTTCTGCAGCGGTTGCATCTTGAACGCGACCTAGGCTTCTTAGCACTTGCGCATAATCGCGCAGGCAAGCGGCAAGCAGAGCGTCCTTATCACCGACAGCACCTTCAGTGCTTGCAATTGCCCATTCATAGAATGTGCGTGCTTCTTCCAGATTTCCTTGCTTGTACTTAGAATACGCCAGGTTATTTAATATGCGTGCTGTTTCAATACTGTTTGGACCCAGCGCGGTACGTCCCTGTGTAAGCGCGTTTCTATAGAGTTCTGCAGCTTTGTCGGAATTACCGAGTTGCAGCTCAACTGAAGCAAGCGACGCTCTGGTATTTACAGTCAGCAAATTGTTCGCGCCATAAGTCTGATCGTAATTCGACAGTGCACGAATCAGCAACGGCTGCGCTTCTTTATATCGCTGCTGGGCTATGTACAACTGCGCTAATCCGTTTAAATCATTTGCAACAGATGGATGATTTGGACCCAACGCATCAATATCAATTGCGATCATGCGCTGATAGTACGACTCACCTTTTTCGAATCGATTCTGTTTGAAAATTGAATCGCTAAGAACTTTGTATGCCGGTGCGAGAGTTCTGTCCGACACGGGATCGATCAAACCGCGAAGTGCGATAGCGCTGTTTGCATCAGTTTGTCCTTGGCGAGAAGTCGCTAACTGATTCTGACTGGCAATTTGAAACTGCGACTGAGAACCACTTGCAGGTGGTGCAATCGGCTGCCTGAGCTCCAGCTTCTCTCCAGCTGTTCCAGCAGGTTCAACACTCTGAACGCTTCCTTGAATGCGCTTTTCCGGCTGAGGAGTAGGCGGATTTTTGCTGTTCAAAATGTCTTCTTGAAAGTCTTTGATCAAGTCTTTGTTTGACGTGTCATTACCCTTCAGAAGGTCGCCGTAATCGTGCATCACACCTTCAAGTTGTGTTGCAGCGTCAGCATTCGGGTCTTTCGAAAGAATTGAGATCGCTCTTTGATAGTGCGTCTCGGCATCCTTGATTCTGCCGGCTTTCTTGCTTGCGCGCCCCATCCGACGAAGAGAGCCTGCGACATACGGACTATAAGGACCGTAGTGAGTCTCGTTGATTGAAAGCGCCTGTTGATAGTAACTCATCGCTGAAGAATGGTCGCCTTCAGCTTCCTGAAGCGAACCAAGCGCCATCAAAACCGGAGCAACCTGCGAACTACGAGCGCCATATCGGCTCGTGAGAAGCCTCAACAGCTTCTGATAGAGCGACTCAGCTTCTCCTGTCTTATCTTCCAAAGCAAGGGTTGCAGCCAGCTTCAGCATGCATTTTTCTTCGTCAGCAGGAGCTTTTGACTGTTTCAAAACCAACGCATACGCTTTTCTAAACTTGCTTTCGGCGAGTGACAAGCTCTGCTGGTCCAGTGCGCGCTGACCGTCCGCGAACAAGTCGGACCAGTTGCTTGGAGCTGCAATAGCGGCGGCTTGGACGGACCCGCCGACCAACATTCCAGCAATTAATCCACCCAATACAACACGACGCACGCCGTTGGGGCGCTGTCTATGTACTTCGGAATTTACTGACACCTTCACAGGTCCTCGCCCTTGGATTCCTCGGAAACTATATATTTTACCTGGTTTCGAGGTTACAGACCGCACATTTAAACTCGTTGCAAAGGTGTCATCCAAAGTTCCTGACAGCGCAGCGACGGCTGCTTGCATTGGGCGATACAGCACTTTTGCATGGTAAGATTGCGCCCAACAAAGGCGTCAATTTCAAGCC
>DTSE01000132.1 GCA_012965515.1 Candidatus Melainabacteria bacterium
GTTCAAGAAATATTCACGCAGGAATTGTCGAATACCAAGCTTCCTGCCGGTGCTTTGAACGCTTGCGCTGCTCTCAGAGAATTCTGCAAAACACAGCGAGTCCTCCTTACCGATCTTCCTGATGACGAACAAGAATTGCTGGAAGAGTTAGCATTCAATTACGCGCTTTGTCGCGAGATGAACATACTTTCCTCTAAATCTGGATTCTCAAATCTGACTGCAGTGGTTCCTCTTCGAGAGTCCATCAGTTTTCTTGCTAATGCACTTGCAGGTCAAGCCAATCCGGCAGCAACTGCGGGAAAATCACCGCGACCGTCCGCCCCACCGAAGAACGTTCATCTTACACTTGTCAAAGCTATCATGAGTAGTGACTTTGACCACTCCCTTTTTGTGGACATTCCGGAAAAGCGCCCTGCTACGTTTAGTTTGCAAGCACTTTCTGAGTGTGTTTCTTGCAATTTGATTTGTTTGAAGATCATGGAGCATGCACTTGAACAATTTGATGAGGTTCGAGCTAAACGCTTTTTGCAGATGATCGATGTTCTGCAAAAGCGCATCGCCAATATTCCAGCGCGACTGTCATTCTGGAATGAATTTCAATTGCTGTTTGTAGACATACATACAAATGCGGAATCACCAATCAGTTCTCCTGACAGGCTATGGCTGGCGGAGCAAGTTTTGTGTGAATGCGCATTTCCAAATAATGTGAAAGCCGGAATAGGCAATCTCACCAACACCATGGCCATCGCCTGCAATCTTTTTTGCGACAACAAACCCGCTACATTTGTGTGGTTAATGACTAAGTTGGCAATAGACGACCGTTTTGAAACAACCGATGGCACCGTTGTGAAGCCGAGCGACTACGGCGCATTTTGTGACGACTTGGACGTAATGGAATTGCGACATAGGACCTGTTCCTCCGACTATAGCGATCTTGTAGGGACAACCGACAGGCCGCTAAGAAATCTGGCAGGGAAAATCGCGCAGACTGTTCTGGCAAACATCTACTGGAAAAGGAATGCGACCTCTATTGCAGTTGTCGAAGAGAACGGCATATTAAGACTTGCCCGCAATGATGAGCAGTTTCCAGCTACACAGTTCAACTCCGGCGAAGTCTGTTTCCTCTCCACAGAAAGCGGACATGAACTGCACGTGCTAATTGGCGGAGAGAAGAAAATTGTGCACGAATACTTAAATGAGCGAACGCCAGTTCTAGTGCCGAGCCGTAGTCCGCGAATCGATCCGGATTTTCTTCCGGATATCTATAATCAAGTCGTGCTGAATCAAAGAACTGAATCTCAATTGCTCAACATTGTGGACAATTCGGAGGCGACCCGTGCTTTTTAAGACGAATGGTGCTTTAGAAAGAATGCATGTCTTCGGCGCGTGGCGTCCTGTTTTTATCGTCAATGATTCCAGCAGAATGAACAGCGTCTGGGGAACTGAAACTTCATTTCTCTTGCCTCATTCAGAGAATGACGACGTGTTCATGGGTGTTTACTTCTCAGGTGATTGTGGTGATGAGAGTCTCGGAAACCTGCGCCGCAAAGAAATCTATGATCAATCGTTGCAGTTGAAGGGAGATGGAGTGCGACTTCGCAGAGCTCTTGTTTTGGCTGGACGTCAGTTAATTGCCCACTCACAGATTCACTGCAATCGTTTTTCGACCTCCGACTTGAATGGGAAAAGAGTTGTCACCGTCGAGCAAGAATGGCTCTCCACCAAACAAACTGCCTATCAAGTATTTGTCGACACCCTGGGCGATGGGCGAGTTATCTATAACTTGATGTACGTTGCTCCGAAGAACGCTTACTCAAAATTTATAGAACAGGCCAAAGCATCTTTTGAAACATCGATGTGGCGATCGGATTTTGATCCACGTGAATCACTGCGCTTGCTTAAAGATGAATCTACGGAAGAGACTCTTTAGAAAGCGGCTCGACAGGCGGCTGCTCGTTAGCAGCCGGCATTAAGTGGGCACTTCGGTAATACCAAACTAGAATAGCCAGAAGACAGCAGTTGAGAGCGAAAAATCCGACGCCGAGAATTTCATGACCAGAAGGCATGAAAGCCGGAATCTCTGTAAGCAGGTAGATGCAGAAACTGATCAGCGGGTACAGCACAATCACTCTGCTCCAAACCGCTGCAGCTGCCGGTAGTCCCGTCGTTTCGAAAAAACTCTTCATTGGTACAACCGCAACTGCTGCAGCGAAAATAACAAGATCATAGATGTGTGTATGAGGGCTCGCCAACATACACACTAGTAGCGTGATTGCAATTGCCACTCGCACTTTTATTGGAGATCCTTTCGCTACAAATCTAAGCCAAAAGCCCAGCATTGCCAAAAATGCAATTGCAAAAGTGATGGTGGAAATGTTCAAAGCCAAATCAAGGTCCATCAAAATGCTGAGTGGACCTCGAATTGAAACCATCCATGTGGGGAAAACTGCCGGGTCTGTTTTCTCCGTTTGGTGCAGAAGTGCTGGGTAATCGATGAGAGTCTTCACCCCAAAGATTAGCGCTGAACCAATTAGTAGAATCGTCCCGCTTGCCGCTGCCGAGACTAGGACTGTCCACCGACGCATCGCAATTGCCGGGATTACAAGAAAAACCGCATACTGCGGTTTTATGGACATTAGCGCCAGCCCAATTCCGCAAGCGATATGGTTGCCTTTGAACCAGTTGTAGAGCATGAACGCCAACGCGGCCACGATAAAGGCGCTGTTTTGCCCATCATCCATCAGGTGTTCGTATGGATAACTGCCTGCCACACCGAGCAGAAAGAGCACACTGAAGAGCGTTGTGTATCCGTTCTGCCTGAGAATCTTCCACAACCAGAAACCGCTCAGGGCAAGGCCTGTAAGACACCAGGCGATGTAAGAAACAAGAATCGGCATAAGGGAGAACGGCGCCAACATCGCAAAAAACCATGGCACCGATTGTCCTAATGGAATATGGTCGACGCTGATTTTCGCTCCCAGACTTTCGGTCAAAGTCTTGTTGTAGGCTGCCAACTGAGTTGCAAATTGATAAATCTGTGCACGGGTGTCGGAAAGGACGATCTTGCCTGCTGAGTAAAACGCCACATAGTCAATGAATGAAAAGGAATTTTGACCATTAGAGCGGAAGAAGTGGATATTTAGCGAGAGCTTGAGAACGATGCGATACAGGAAGCCCATTGCTATACAGACAACTAGCGACACATACCCGAAGCAAAGTCGGTTTCGCATTGGTTTACTTAGCATCGCTTTGCCCTTTTGACATTTATTGGACTGCCGGTAACCTGTTTCGACACTTGGTTAGCCCCGTCACTGCTATTATTTAGAGGATTAGCCTTCAGTTGTCTATCAGGCTTGGCAACCCGGCCGCTTTATAACATGTCGGCCGTCGTATCCCCTATTCCGGTTTTTATGAAAGCAAACAAGTACGTCTATTGCGGCATTTTCACGGCATCACTTGCCACTTTGATGTACGAGTTGTTGCTCACTCGTATTTTCAGTGTGACGACTTGGTACCACTTCGCGTTCCTTGCTATTTCAATGGCGATGTTCGGTACCACAATGGGCGCGATCATTGTTTATCTTGCACCCAATAGATTCACGCCGGAAAACACGAGCAAGTATCAAGCGCAGTCGATTCTCGCCTTTGCCATTAGCTGCATTCTGGCAATTGTCATTCATATTTCCGTTCCGGCTTTTTTGCCCTTGGATCCATCGATTGTCATCGTTGCGTCACTCTTCATTGCCGTTCCCTTTCTCCTGGTTGCATTTACACTCAGCAGCATCTGCATCTCGCTAACGCTCACAAGATATCCGGAGCAAACACACAAGCTTTATGCGGCGGATTTCATTGGAGCGGCCGTAGGATGTGTGCTTCTCGTCGCGAGTTTGAACGTCATTGATGGCATTACCGCGGTCTATTTGATTGGTTTTGTGGCTGCACTTTCTGCGCTTTGTTTTTCTCTAAACACTCAAAGCAAGAACCTCAAGTTGATTGCCGGAGTCGTGGCGCTCGCCACGGCTGGATATGTTGGATTCAATGCGTATCTTGCCAATCAGGACAAACCAGTAATCAGCTTGAGTTGGTCCAAAGGAGAAAAGGAAAAACTCGTTCATTTTGAGAAGTGGAATACATTTTCTCGCATACGTGTTTTCGGAGAGCCGGATGCTTATCGCAGACCTCTGGAGTTTGGTTACAGCAAACTGCTGCCCGACGTAAAAATTCGCCAGCTCTGGTTGGACATGGACGGCTGTGCGGCAGCGATTCTTTATCGTTTTAACGGAAACATCAAAGAATTCGAGTTTTTCAAATACGACATCTCGAACTTTGCATATGAGCTCATTAGAGGCGGAAATGCGCTGGTAATTGGTGTGGGTGGTGGCAAAGATATTCTTGCCGCCCTCGCACTCGGGCAGAAAACAGTAACCGGTGTCGAGATCAACAACAACACAGTAGCCACGATTACCGGCCGATACGGTGAATACACTGGTCATTTGGACAGAATGCCAGGCGTAAAGCTTGTTTGCGATGAAGCGCGCAGCTACATCACACGCTCCAAAGAGAAGTATGACTCTATTCAGGCAACACTTGTTGATACTTGGGCTGCAAGTTCCAGTGGTGCCTACGCGCTAACAGAAAGCTCCCTCTACACTGTCGATGCTTGGGAAACATTCCTCAATCACCTTAGCGATCGCGGCATCCTGACGATGACTCGCTGGTACAGCCATTATGTTCCTTCTGAAATCTATCGATTGCTCGGTGTTGGTAACGCAGCACTAAAGGGAATCGGTATAGAGAATCCGCGCGCGCACATAGTGCTTGTGCGACTGATGAATTCCGAGTTGGGGGATTCATTGCACGCTGAAGATGGACTAGGAACCATCCTTGTCAGCAGAAGTCCTTTTACAGACGAGCAATTAGCGTTAGTTGATCAGCGCTGTAAGGAGCTTGGATTTGAAGTCGCGCTAACGCCAAAGAGTGCTATTGATCCCAATCTTGCTCTAGCAGCCGAAGGTAAAACAAGCGAGATCGAGAAGACTGTTCCGTATAATCTGAAGCCATCTACCGATGACTGCCCCTTCTTCTTCCAAACCCTCAATCCGACGCAAGTTTTCAATAAAACTATCTACGCAGGCGGCAGAACTGCAAACAACATCAACTCCGCCGTCGCACTGCTTCTTGTTTTGGTGACAGTCACTTTTTTCACGTTCTACTGCTTCCGCCTGCCCATTTTGAGAACGAAGGACAAGTCGCAGCTCAAAGGATCGCTGCCGCTTTTCGTCTATTTCTTTTCAATCGGAATAGGCTTTATGCTGATTGAGCTGTCGCAAGTACAGCGCTTTTCCATAACCCTGGGACATCCTATTTACGCATTGGCTGTGGTTCTCTTCACCCTATTTCTTGCCACCGGCTTGGGCAGCGTTTCGTTCGGCAAGCTCTGCGATTTGACGAAGAATCGTTTGCATTTTCTGCTTGCCTCTGTTCTCGTTGTCACAGCAATTTTTGGATTGGCCACTCCCGCATTGGTTCACGCGCTTGCGCCCGAGTCGACTCCAGTGCGAATTGCAGCAAGTATCGCCAGCCTTTTCCCAGTTGGTTTTGTTCTTGGATTAGGCTTCCCCGCTGGCATGCGATTGGGTTTCAAACATAGCCAGGTGCTAACACCATGGCTCTGGGGAATAAATGGTGCGGCCTCTGTTCTTGGTTCTGTTCTCTCAGTAGTGATTTCGATGTTTCTTGGAATTTCGGTCAGCTACTGGTGCGGATTTGCTTTCTACGCAATCGCACTCTATTGCTGCCTGCAGCTTGAGAAAAGAGAATCAGCGAATTAGAGCTGCGGACTGTTCAAGTCGAACTTTTTCTCTATCTCACCATTTACTTTCACTTCATTCAAATGTGTGTGCAAACCTGGACCCACCCACGGGAACTCTGGCATTGTCAGTTTGGTGTTTTGAGGCGCTGTCTCTTTTTTGTCAAATTTCAAATTGGGTTTGGCGCGCTTTAGTTCCCTTTCAATTTTTTGCATCTCATCTTTTGTGCAATTTGTTGCCATCATCTCTACTCTGTTTAGATCTCGAATTGCAAGAAGAGTATCTAAGCTCTTCGCAGTTATTGATGTTCCGGACAACGCCAGCCATTGGAGCTGATCCATGTCTTTTAGATACTTGAGACCTTCGTCGGTAATCTCGGTGTTACTGACCAAGCTGAGAATCTTAATCGACTTACTCTTTGCGATTGTCTTGAGATCTTTATCGTGAAGCCTGCAGTGACCGAGTACTAGCTGTCTGAGATTTGGTAGTGCGGCTACCTCATTCAATATGTCACTCACATCAAACATATCCGACACATCAAGAATTCTTAGATTCGGGAGTATTTTCAAGGTAAGCAAATCTTTTGACTTTAGATGGAGGTTGTAGCCGATCACCAAACAAAGCAATGACTTCAGCGGCTGCAGGTACTGCATGTCACCTGCTGTAATCGATGTTTTCGCCACATTCAATGCCCGTAGACCGGTAAACCGCCCTAATTTCTTGAAAGAATCCGTTTTGGCGGCGTCGCTATTTCCAAAGTCGAGCAAGGAAATGTCTTGCGGTCTAAAGCCATCGAAAATATCAGGATGCGTAAGCAGATAGGGAGCAGCTTCTAATGCAACCAGTGAATTGGGAGGAATTCTGACACTCAGCTTCGCCTCAGCTTTACCTTTCGGATTGAAATACAGGATTCCCAAGGTTTCCAGCTCCGCTGGAAAATGAAAGAAATCATCATTGCCTCTTCTCTCATAGAAAGATCCAGGCGCTACACTGAGTTTCTTTCCACCAGGCTGCCCTTGCAATGGATTATCTGAATCAGACGTGTCTTGTATCGTCTCTTTCTTCGGCAAGGTGAAGAAGCAAGTTGCATATCCTGCTGCGAAAAATGCGATCGCAGTGACAAGAATGGACAGGACGAGAGTTTTCTTTTGCGTATCGAATTTCGATTTGGTTGTTTCTCTTGGTAAAAACTGCGTGGTCTGACCTTGCCTTGGGGGAATTGCAGTTAGCGGATTAAGTCTGGCCAGCAGGTTCTCATTGCCCCCATCCTGAGTCAAAGGAATCAGATCGATTACGAGAGCATTGCAGTTTTGGTACCGCTTGTTTGGATCCTTCTCCAAAAGCTTCGCTAATATCTGTTCCAACGCTTGCGGAAACGTTGTTCCTAGAGACGCTTCTTTTAGCGATAAAGGTTTCTCTCCCTGATGTTTCATCATTGTGCTAAGCGCGTTTTCACCAATGAATGGTGGTGCGCCAGTAAGCAACTCATAGAACACGCAGCCGATGGAATAAATGTCAGATCGGTGATCTACCAGTGTGCCAGTACATTGCTCCGGGCTCATGTATAGAGGACTTCCGAAGATCTCACCCGTTTTCGTAAGCGTTTGTTGATTGAATTCGTCTATTCCCGTTAGTTTGGCAATACCGAAATCGACTAACTTGATCGTTTCCTTTTCGCCTTCAGCTGCAGGCGGGATCACCATTATGTTTGTCGGCTTCAAATCTCGGTGCACAATGCCTTGATCGTGCGCGTATTGAACCGCAAATGCTACTTGAATCATGATGTCCAGCGCACGACTGACAGGCAGTGAGCCGATATCCTTTGTCAAATCCGACAAGGTTTTACCCTGAACCAGATCCATCAAAATGAATGGCCGCCCGTCCGGCATCAAATCAAATTCGTGGACTTTGATCAAATTTGGATGATCTAATTTGCTGGCTGCTTTGGCTTCGTTTTGAAAACGTCTCCAGCTGACATCATTTGCTTGTTGCTTATTGAGGCACTTGAGGGCGAACTGCCGACCGAGATACAAATGGTCGACGCGATAGACACTGCCCATTCCTCCGACGCCGAGCAAATCCACGATCTTGAATTTGCCCATGAGCGTTTCGCCGGGCTGCATTGTAAGCAGCGCTTCTGCTGTTTCGCTGCTGCGTGTTTTGAGCTGCTCGTTTGTCGGCTCGAAATTTGACATAACGTCCAGTGAAGGGGTTACTTACCATTTTAGGGCAAAAACCTGGCTGGCAACCCGAGTATCACTTATCTGTCATGTTATCGGCTCTTGTGCAGGGTTTTGAAATGGCCAGAGTCGCCAATTTTGCGTTTCCGCAACCTCGGCGACCCAGCATCCCCAGTCTACACTTTTACGATCTTTGTCTGCCCCAGTTGAGCGCTTGTCGGTGCTCTTCACTGAGCGTGCTGCTTCTGCCTCCGGCCACCCTCATCTCCTGTGCGGAGAGTGTACCGTTATGGTCGGTGTCGATTACCTTGCGGTTCATCTCCACGGCTGTTCTGAATCGGGCCAGGTTTTCTTCCAGCTGCTGTTCGCTGCGTTGGGTTCTTTGTCTCGACTCGATGTCGCTGCGGCTAACCTGACCATCGTTGTTTCGGTCGATTGAGGAGAAGTTCTGGTAAATGTCTCTCAAAGCTCGTTCTTCATTGACGCTCAATTTGGTTCCCAGTCTCGCTTTGATTTCTTGCATAGAGATGCCGCTTCCGGCGTCTTCGCCGTCCGTTCTCTCTACCAATCCGCGCACTCCTCCGTCCAATTCAAACGATTCCGGTGGAGCATTCTTCGCTTCCTGCAGTTTCTTTTGAACGATTGTTTTTTGTGCGTCGCTGATTTCAACACTAGGAAGGTAGGAGGCTGAAGTATCTGCGACGCTAGTTGCATATGTCGGCTTGGTTCCTTCGTTGCGCAGGATACTTTGGATGGAGGTGCGTAGCTCGGCTGCATCCATACGGTCACTGGGATTTTCTCTGATCACGTATGCATTACGTTCGCTCATGGGTGTCGGGCCTCTCTAGTAAGAATCTGGGGGTGTGCGAGGCGAATTGCGTTGCCTCGTGATTCCAACTTTACGGGGCAGGTGTGATAGAGAGGCGATAGAACAGTGACAGAACTGTGACAGCTACGGTCGACGGAGCTATGGTGTTTGGCGGGGCGATGAAGCATTTTCCGGTTCAGGTCCGACAGAAACGCCCGAATCCATATGAAAATTGACCCCACCTTCCGTTCGGAAGCCGGTTGTCGAGAATCCGTTTGCCGTTTTCTTCAGTCCAAAGTCTGCCTTTCCGCGCCCTGTCGGTAGTGACTTGACGTTGATTTGATGAATGAAACTCGGCAGGTAAGGGCGTTTCACGTTTAACTGCCCTTGTGCACCCTCAACATCGATTCCAGAGCAGGCTTCCAACATCTGGAATAGACAGCCGGAAGCCCAAGCCTGAGGCACGCATGAAACGGGATATGAGACAGGTGGCGCTCCGGCAGCCCTTTCGAAACCGCAGAAGAGTTCTGGCAAGCGATTGTCACCGAATGCCACGCCAGCGTCGATTAACCCGGAGAAAACGCGACCGGCGTCTTCCTTGTGGTTGTTTGCGGCTAAACCGAATGCAATCATTGCGTTGTCGTGGGGCCAAACGGAACCGTTGTGATAACTAACCGGATTGTAGGAGAATTCGTGGCTGGACAAAGTGCGTATTCCCCATCCGTTAAAGAGGTGGCTTTCCATAAGGGTTTTGCAAACTGCTTCTTTCTTTTCTTCTGCAATGATTCCACTCATTAGAAGTTGACCCGGGTTCGAGGCCACAACATCGCATTGCTTGCCTCCGCCGGCCAGTGCCATTGCATAGTAATTTTTGCCAGGCATCCAGAAAGCTGCATTGAAGTCGGTTTTCAGCTTTTGCGCGCGCGCTTCCAATTGCTTGTTCTTTTCTATTTTTCCAAACATTCCATAAATGTATCCGGCATCCTTTAGAGCTTTATATAAATAGCCCTGGACCTCACAGGCAGCGATTGGTGCGCTCGCCAATTTTCCATCCGAATGCATCATCGAATTGCCGGAATCCTTCCAGCATTGGTTCGCTAGAGCACCTTCTCCTCCATATGTCAAAAACCCTTCGCTTGAAGCATCTAGTAAATAAGTGACAGCACGATCGAGGTTGGGCAATAATTTGTTGACCGTGTCCATGTCGCCGGTACACTGCAGGTACTTTCTGAGGAGCATCACCCAAAGAGGTGTCGCGTCAATGGTTCCGTAGTATGGATGGAAAGGAACAATGCCTTTTGTTGCCAACTCTCCAGTTCGCAACTCGTGCATGATTTTGCCCGGTGCTTCGTCTGTTTGCGTGTTCTTCTTTGTACCTTGATATGCCGCCAGCATCAGCAATATTTCTTTGGATGTTTTCGGCATGAATAGAACAGTTTGCAAACCAGTAATCGCCTGGTCGCGTCCAAAAGGAACTGCATACCAGGGAAGTCCGGCAGTCAGAGCCGTCCCACCTCTAACAGGCTGACGTAAGAGATATAGGTCCAAATATGCCTGATCCAACATTTTGTTGAATGCGGCATTATCGGTTGAAATTTGCGCGCAGTCCGCGAGCCACTTTTGAAAAGAGTTGTTCGCTTGCTCCAATCTCACGTCATAAGTCCAAGTCTGACTTTCTTTCTCATTGACACTTGATGTATCGGCAAGAGACGTGATCGTCAGTTCCGATGTGCTCGACTGTCCAGGCTTCAAACGCACATTCCAATTGAAACCACCCGGGGAGATAGTTGCGGACGGTTGAGATGCGACGTTTAACACTGTGTACACATTGTCCGCAGCATAGCCGTATCTCAAATAGGCACCAGTGGTGGTGTCGATGTTTCTAGGTTTCTCTTTTGATTGAAAACCTCTTACTTCGAACATGTCTTTGAAATCTGCATTTGTGCAAATGGAAACTACCGCATTCAACTCTTCTGGCGAGTAGTTGGTGACCGTGATGCGTTCGCTGATTCCTTGATACATAGCTACATCACGGCGAAGCACAATGGAACGGTCGGCGTCTTTCTTGTTCTGTCTGATGCCATAGATAAATGTTGCAGCGAAACCTTTTACATCTTTAGACAATAGCTCTGGTGCTTGACCGTTCAACACATATCGGAGCTTACTAAGTGTTCGTGTATCATCTCTGTAGAGCCCATAGGCAGAGTTGTTTCCCCCAGGAATCATGCCGGTTTCATCCAGCACATACATGAGCGCATCGTGTTTCATCACCACACGCGGTTCACCAAGTGGATCTATTGTTTTTTCTGGATCTTTTCCGCAAGCACTCGCTTGAGCTTGAACGGATGCTTGACCGGTTTGGAGAGCGTCGGCTAAGACGGCTGGTTGTTGAAATGCAAAAAAGGTGGTGACTGCAGTCAGAACTGCAAAAGACCTTTGAGTGCGCGAAAAGTGATTAGGCAAGTGGAAGTGTAAATTTGAAAACACTGCCTTCGCCAGGTTTGCTTTCCACCCAGATTTTTCCGCCGTGCAATTGAACGAAAGCCCTGCAAATTGCCAGTCCAAGCCCTGAACCTTTCTCTTGCTTACTGTCCGAACGCCGTTCAACTTGATGGAACTTTTCAAAGATATTCTCCAACTTGTCCCCTGGAATGCCTTCACCTTCATCTTTAACGGATATGAGGGCAAAATCTTCATCCTTCTGCGTGGTTTTCTCCGCCGAGAGAGTGACCTTTCCGCCTTGCGGAGAGAACTTGACGGCATTGCCGACTAGGTTATTGAGTATACGATCAATTCGCTCCTCATCCCCCATTACAATCAAATCCGTTTCAACAAAATCTAAGGTAATGCCTTTCGATTCGGCAAACACTGTAAGACTGGAAACACATGCGTCAAAACATTCGTTTAGCGAAACTTTCGATTTCTCAATATGCATTTGTCCGCTATCAGCTTTTTCAACATCGAGCAGATCGTTGACTAACGTGAGTAGACGATCGACGTTGCGCCCTCCTGCATTGACAAAGTCCGTGCCTTTGTCATCGAGCTGCCCGTGTTTTCCTGTTTCCAGAAAGGTGAAAATGTGTCGCAATGTCGATAGTGGTGTTCGCAGATCATGCGTCACCATCGCCATCACTTCTTGCTTCAACATTTCTGCTTTGCGTCTCTCAGTGATGTCGTGGATTACACAAAATGTCGTGTCCTCTTCTTTAGAAAAGTGTGCGGAAAGCAGGACGTAGACAATAGTTCCATCAGCACGTTTCATCTTTAATTCAACAGGACTGCTGTCACCTTGAGTTTTAAGATCAGCAAAAATTTGCAAAACTTTCTCGCGACCGTCTGCCACGTGATCTGCAAAGTGTGTGCCCAGCAAACTTTCCGGTGTGCGATTCAAAACGGTTTCACTGGCTGGATTCGCTGCAGAGAATTTACCGTGTGAATCAATGGAGCAAATGAAATCACGAGCATTGTCGATGATTGCTCGTTCCTTTTTCGCCGCCTCTTTCATTGCTGTTGCCATGCTGTGAAACGTTTTGTCTACGGTCGCAATCTCGTCGTTGCCACTGAGCGGAGAATGAAGTGGCACATCTGCAGCTAGTCTAAAACTGTTCTCGTTGAGAATACTCAGTCGATGAGCAATGGTTCTGGTCAAGTAAACAGCAACTGCAATGGCAATTATTGTGTCGATAACTGCAATGAGAATCATCAACTGCTTCGACAACTCACGCAAACGCGCTTGTTCTTCCGCGTCTACTTCGGCGAGTCGCTTTTGTTGAGCGGCATGTTCCAAAAGCCCGCCACCCAGAATGGACTTAACATCTTTGCGAACATCCTTCCAAAGTTTCTTCCTGAGTTTTTGAACTTGTTCCGGCCCATCTTCAGGTATCTCTTCAAGGCGTCTGATAAGCCCAAATGTTTTGTATGCAGCTTGTTCCGATGCGACAACGCACTCATACAGCTTCGCATCATGCTGTACGGTGTCCTTGAGCTGTTTGTAGTGAAGCTCGTGGCGACGGTGAAGTACCTGGAGTTTCTCGTCTCCAGTCTTTACCTGGTGGTGCGGATTGTCTCGCCCAAACTCGCCTATGTAATCATAGACATCCTGCGAAAGAACATTAATAGCGTCCGATATCTTTTTGGCGTTGATAGACTCCAACAGAAGCATTTCGGCTTCATTTTCGAGTTTTGCGACCCAAAATAAAGTTGCTAATTGCAGCACCAATGGCACAAGAACGAGTGCCAGAACCTTTGTCGATAGTGATAAACGTGGACGTCGCATGCGAAGTTAACTGATCACTATGGGTATACTCAGTATTATTACCAATGTCGCTACATGCGAAACTATGGCAAAAATACTTCTCGTTGAAGACGATCAAGACCTCTCCATGATGGTAAAAGCCGGACTGGAAGGGGAACGGCATGTGGTTGAATGCGCTTTTGACGGCGATGAGGCCATGCATTTGCTGAAGAGCGAAGAGTATGACCTGGTTGTCTTGGATTGGCAGCTGCCAAAGCTTTCCGGCATTGATGTTTTGAAGAAACTGCGTCAGATGAGTAAACCGGTTTCGGTGATTATGCTTACCGGCAAGTCCGGAATCGACCACAAAGAAGAGGGTATCGATACAGGCGCTGATGATTATCTGACTAAGCCGTTTGATATGAGAGAGCTTCATGCTCGCCTTCGAGCCCTTTTAAGACGCCCTGGAGGCGCTGCAGGCGTGACAGGAAACACTCTAGTCGCCGGGGACTTGGAACTTGACCCAGTTAAGTATCGGCTAACAAGAGGCGGCAAGGACATTCACCTGACCCCTAAAGATTTTGCTCTTTTGGAATTCTTCCTGCGCAATCCCGATCACGTGTTCAGCGTCCAAACGATCCTTTCGCGTGTTTGGAGTTATGAATCTGATGCATCGCCCGAAGGTTTACGCGCTGCAATTCGCCGAATTCGCAAAGCCGTGGATCTAAGCGATGATCCGAATGAGTCGATAATCGAAAACGTCGCACGGGTTGGATACAGATTGAGGAAGCTGAGTTAACTGCCTTACTCGTCGTCATCGTCATCTTCATTTTGATCTTCGAATAGTGACGCTTCTGGATCGTAACCAAGCGCGGTGGCTTGTTGTAATTTTCTTGCTGCTTCTTCCTTCTCTCCTAAGCCTGCACGCGCCTTTCCGATCCAATAGTATGCAGCAGGCAAAAATGGATCTTGCTTCAGCGCATCACTAGCCAACCGCAAGGCCTCCTTATGTGCGCCCAATGCTTCAAATACTGAAGCTTGAAATATCAATTCGTTTGTAACATCTGCTTCTATAAGTTCTAATGCTAGTTTGCTTGCAAGCTCGTATTGCTTGTTAATCAGTGCAAACTCTGCCCACGCTATCGTTTCAGCGTTCGAGTGTTTCAATTTACCGGCTGTTTCGAAATCTTTTGCTGCTGTCTTCAAGTTGTTTTGTGCCGCGTAAATCTGCGCTCTATAGGAGTAGAGTCGAGCGTCTTTTGGCGACACCTTTAGTTTTGCAGTGAATCTTTCGATGGCGTCACTATAGAGTTCATTTTTCTTTTCAGTTTGACCGACTCGATCAAATAACTTACCGAACTTCAGAAGTACCTTTGGATCAAAAATGCCGTGCTCTGGCTTCAAATTAGAACTCTCCAAATAGTCGAGATAATCATATCGAGCTTTCTCAGGCTCACCAATCTTGTCGTAGATGG
>DTSE01000133.1 GCA_012965515.1 Candidatus Melainabacteria bacterium
TCGTCGAGCAATGCTGTGATTCGCTCACGTGCATGCAAAGTCCCTTTATCATGGCGCTTCTTTAACGTCGCTTCGCTGACGGCAACTGCTTGTTCGCGCTTCTCCGTCAGGCGCTCATTAGGCGATTTAGCGGTTTTGCTCTTCGTTTCCATTGTCTTTGCCGTCCGTTTTTGTTGTTGAAATGTCGCTATTTAACCACACCCATACTCGTGTAAAGGAGAAATTGGTGAACGATTGTCAGATAGATAGTCATGGTGCAAACGTCAAGAATGCTGGTGATAAAGGGACCGCTGGCATGTGCCGGATCGATGCCCAGCTTTTGGAAAACCATGGGCATGAGCGTGCCGATCAGAACGCCGCAAGTCATTGTCACGAAAAGAGAGCAGCCGACAACAAAACCGAGCGTCGGATTGACGCTGTGAAACATCCAGCTCATAAGTGTCGTAGCCACTCCGCAGAGAATGCCGAGCAGCATTCCGACACGTGCTTCGTGAAAGACATGTTTGATGATCACACGCCAAGCTAGTTTTTCCATGCCTGTACCGCGCAGAGTGATACAAGTGCTCTGCGTCGCCACTGAGCCCGTAACGCCCGACAGAAGCGGCATGAAAGAAGCTGCTGCGACAGTCTCTTTGATCACGTCATCGAAGTGAGTGATTACAGAGACTGAACCGGCTTCGATTCCCAAAGTGATCAACAACCAGGGCAGTCGCGCACCGACTGCGCGGCGAACGCTCAAGCTCAGCTGTTCGCCCAGGTCTCCGGCTTCGCCGGTGATACCTGACGCCTGGAATAAGTCTTCTGTGGACTCTTCCCACAATACGTCGATGACATCATCGGCGGTGATGATCCCTCTAAGCTTGCCGGACTCATCAACGACTGGCAGGGTCAATAAGTCGTATCGGCTGAGCTTTTCGGCAGCTTCTTCCTGGTCTGTGGTGGTTAAAACTTTGATGACGTTGTCGTCCATCAAACTCTCGACCAGCGCCTCCGGCGGCGCCATCAACAACTCTCTCAAAGTGACGCGGCCAGCCAGTTTTTCTTCTTCAGAAACGACATATACGTCATAAATGTCGTCTTCCAGCTCTGCGTATGTTTCTCGCAAATAAGAAATGGCCTGATCAGCGGTCAATTTGCCTTCCACCGCCAGATAGTCGGTGGACATGATCCCCCCTGCCGAATCCTCTTCGAAGCCCATCAACTCCTGGATGTCTTCTTTGGCTTCGGTGTCGGTCATCTGGTTGATGATCTGTTGAACCTTTTCTTTCGGCAATTCGGCAAGCAAGTCGGCCGCGTCGTCAGGACTCATTCTGGCGATGATTGGCACTACTCCAATGTCGCCGAGATCCTTAAGTAGATTTCCTTGTGTTTCCGGTTCCAACTCGGCCAAAACCGCCGACGCGTTGTCCAGGTCCAAAAGTCTGAAGCAGGACAGCCTGTGGCTGTTGTCCAGATCGGTCAGCCACTCGGCAATGTCGGCTGGATGCTCCTCGTTGAGTAGCATCCTCAGCTTTTGGCGCTGCCCGTCATCGACGAGAGCGCTCAATTCTTCCGGCGCCAGACGCGCTTTCTCGCTCATGATCTTCCCATTGATTCTGGGTTTCTGGGTGAGACTTATCGAGTAACAAAACTCGCCGGATGCAATTTGCATCCAGCACTAACCCTATCAAGATGAGAGCTAAGGTTTAAGACAAGCTGGGCGAAAGAATATTGCGTTCTCGGGCAGAAAGCGGCTTTTGACGCTATTTTTTCTCTGAGCTTTTGTTTATCAATCTTCAAGATAGCCGGCCAACTTGGAAGACCAGGCAGGCTGTCTGAGCTTTCTGAAGGCTTTGTGCTCAATCTGGCGAACACGTTCGCGGGTGATATTGAAGAGGCGGCCGACTTCTTCAAGAGTCCGTTGTCTTCCGTCTTCCAGACCGTATCGCAAATGCATGATGTCGCGCTCGCGGGGCGTCAATTGGCTGAGCATGCGGTTTAAGTCCTGACGCATCAGCTCTTCTTCTGTTGTCATGTCCGGACGTGACGTGATGTTGTCTTCAATCAGATCGCCCAGATAAGTCTCTTCGTCCCTGTTGAGCGGCATTTCCATCGACACCGGTTCTCTGTCCGCCTGGATGATTTCCGTGATCTTATTTACGGACAATTCCATAGCGCTGGACAATTCCGATTCAGTCGGCTTGCGGCCCAATTCTTGGGAAAGTCGGGCGGAAGTCTTTTTCAACTTGTTGATCGACTCGACCATATGAACCGGCACTCTGATTGTTCTGGATTTATCAGCCAGACCACGGCTAATGGCTTGTCTGATCCACCAGGTTGCATAAGTACTGAATTTGAAGCCTTTGGTGTGGTCGAATTTTTCGGCTGCTCTGATCAGACCGAGATTGCCTTCCTGAATTAGATCTTGGAAGGGTAGACCACGATTTACATATTTTTTGGCGATTGAAATTACAAGACGCAGGTTGGCTTGAATGAGCTTCTTCTTGGCGTCCAAGTCTCCGGAAGCAATACGTCTGGCCAGCTCGATTTCTTCGTCCGGCTTGATCATTTTTACACGACCGATTTCGCGAAGATACAGTCTTACAGAGTCTTCAGTAAATCCATCCGGACCTGTAGGCTCCTTCTCTTCTGGCTCTTCTTCCTGAACTATGGCTGCCGGACCTTGCTGAGCTTCATCCTCATCAAAGGCTTCTTGCCAATCGTCAGCTACTTCGTCGCGAACTTTAGACGCCAATCTCGTAAACTCCTGCTGGTAAAAACTTGCGAGTGTTATCTCGGCAAACGCCACACACTGGATATTTACCCAATCATGTTGCAAATCTCGCGGTCTGCCTAATTCTTTAGCAGTCAAGAGGTAGATTAACTTTTGTAAATTTGGGCGAAGTCGGTGTTAGTTTCTGCTTTCTGGGAGACAAACGCATGAAAAGCGGTGAATTCTGCGGTGTTTCGCGTGATGGCCAGCCGTTTGAGCCGATTTGCAGTTATATACAAATGTAATACGGTTGAGCGAGGTTGCGGATGCAGGCTGTTTTCGACGCTAATGCCCGGCTTCAAATCTTCTAAACGCAGAAATGTTTGGAAAGCATTGAGCCTTGCTCCCACTCCTATATAGTCGTGCTATATTCACTTTTCGCCCATTCTTTCAAAGTGGGCAGTTATGCCTGGAAAGGCCGGAGAAACATCATGACCAAGAAATACAACGCTCGCGAAAAGAAGCAACGCCGTTTGGCGAAAGAGCGCCGTAAAAAAGAACGCATCAAAGAAGTAATCGCCAAGGCCGCCGAAAGGAAGAGCTAGATTGGCTGCTACCAAGCGCATAATGTCCGGCATGCGTCCCACTGGACGCCTGCACCTCGGACACTACTTTGGGGCGCTACTAAATTGGGTCGATTTTCAGAGTCGCTATGAGTCGTACTATTCAATCGTCGACTGGCACGCTCTAACTACCAAATATCAAGATAGCGCCTCGGTTCCTGCCAATGTCTTCGAGATTACTCTCGACTGGCTGGCTGTCGGCATTGACCCGGAGCAGGCGACTATCTACGTGCAATCTGCCATTCCGGAGATTGCTGAGATTCATTTACTGCTTTCTATGATCACTCCGCACAATTGGGTGGAGCGTGAGCCGACTCTCAAAGACATGGTCAGAATGCTGGCTCAAGACGAATCGGAAGCTCGTGAAAAGGCGACTTATGGTCTGCTGGGTTATCCGGTTTTGATGTCGGCAGATATTCTCACGTTCAAGGGAGAACTTGTGCCCGTCGGCAAAGACCAGGAATCACACCTGGAATTTGCTCGCGATGTAGCGCGCCGATTCAATAATACTTACGGCGCTGATTTCTTCCCCGAGCCCAAGCCTGAATTTACTGTCACACCGCTGCTCAAGGGCATGGACGGCATGAAGATGGGCAAGTCATACGGCAACGACATCAAAATTGCTGATACCGCCGATGAAACCATCAAGCGAGTGCGCACTATGGTCACCGACCGCACACGTATCGCAAAAGCCGACCCAGGGCACACTGATTTGTGCGAAGTACCATGGCCCTGGTACAAAGCTCTAGCCGACGAACAGCTTCGCGCCACGGTTAAAGACGAGTGCGAGAACGCCAAGATCGGTTGCGTCGATTGTAAAAAACGCCTCGGCGGCCTGATCAATGACCGCTTTGCTGAATTCAGAGAGAAGCGCTCGCGACTGGCAAACGATCCGGAAAGAGTATTCAAAATTAT
>DTSE01000134.1:0-22549 GCA_012965515.1 Candidatus Melainabacteria bacterium
GCCAGGTCTTCAACTTGACTGATGGTGAGAAGGTGACGAAGAAAGAGCTTTTCGATACGATTGCCGATGGTCTTGGACTTCCCAGAGTGTCGAAACAAATACCTGTTCCTGTGGCACGATTTGCATGCGAATTGATTTCGTCGTTTGCGCCGCTTTTGCCGGTAGAGAAACAGCGCGGACTAGCCCGTTTTTCTCGCGCAGCATTTCGCCTGGCTGGAGTTAATCAGGGCTTTTCGGTTAAGAAGGCAGAGAGAGATTTGAACTATGTCAATCGCATTCCGTTTAAGGAAGGAATGGCAAAGACGCTCGAGTATTTCAAAGCTGAGCGCAGTGGTGCACAAAAAGAGGCTGTAGCTCGCAGATGATGAATGCAAAAGAGTTTGTTATCGACTACATAGGCAGGCATAATCACCCTGTTAATGCCTGTTTGCACATCGTCGGCGTGCCGTCGGCTTTCTATGGCATGTTCTTGTTCGTAACTGGGAAATTCGCCTGGGGGGCCGCTCTCATAGTGCTCGGGTATTTCCTTCAATACTTGGGTCATAAGGCTCAGGGCAATGAGGTAGGCGAAGTCACATTGATAAAGCACATTTGGAAAAAGGTTTGCACTCCAAGGAATTGAAAAACAGAAAATGAACGAAATTTTGACGCAGCCCAGTGAATTGAAGTCTCGATATGACCTTACCGGTCGGGGTCCTATTGTTGTCGACGGTGCAACTGGTTACCTGGGCAGCCATCTTGTTGCGGCTCTTGCCGCTTCAGGCGCTGATATCCGCTGTCTGGTGCACAAAGGCAGCAAGTCTGAAGATGTTCAGGTGCTCAAGAATCTCGGCGCCAAAGTTTTCGTTGGCGAGTTAACCGGAGACGATGAGCAAGCGTCAAGCGCATTTAAGGATGCGAGGTGTGCGGTTCATCTTATTGGCAGCATCGCTCCTAAGAAAGGCCTCAGCCACGATCATCTGCATGTCGATATGACAAATTCGTTCATTGAAAAGTCAAAAGCTGGCGGTGTTGATAGCGCATTGATGGTCACCGCTCTTGGTACCAGAGCGGATGCACCAAGCACGTACCATGCTACTAAGTGGTTGGCAGAAGAGAGCCTGCGCAAGAGCGGACTGAATTCGATCATTTTGCGCCCGTCGTTGCTGATTGGACGACAGGTCGGAAGAAGAAACAGTAAGCTGGTTGACCGTTTGCTTAAGGTTATTGCTGAAAAGAAAGCGGTGCCTTTGGTGAACGGCGGTGTCAACAAGCTGCAGCCACTTTTCATTGGCGATATGGCAATGGCGGCGATTGCTTCAATTGATAAGCTGACGAACGCAAAGGGGGATGCCTCAGGTTCTAATAATCCGATCGAACTCGGCGGCACAGAAATACTGCCCATGCGCGATCTCGTAAAGCAGCTAATGAGCGTGCTTCACGTCGAAAAGCCAATAGTTTCCCTTCCGTACCCAATAGCGATGGCAGCGGCTTCAATTTGTCAGCTAATTCAGGACGTGCCGGTGCTTTCCTGCGATCAAGTGAAGCTGTCAATGCGAGATAATGTATGCACCGACAATCGGATTGAGGAGCTTTTGGGCAGCAAGCCAGTGCCCTTGAGTACTGCTCTTCAAGTCTACGCGTCTAAGTAGGGTTGCATGGAAGCTCAGGGTCCCTTGAAAATTTTGGTCACCGGCGCAAGCGGTTTCATCGGCACCAGTCTTGTGCCGAGACTGGTCGAGGCCGGGCATCAAGTTCGCACAATGGGACGCAGCAGCTCGAGCCCGAAGGCCTTTCAGGGACTTGCCTTAGAACACAAGCGCGGTGATGTAACCAATCCTGAGCATGTGCAAGAAGCAGTCGCAGGCTGCGATGTCGTTTATCACCTGGCCGGACTTGTCTCTTACAAGAAAAGAGATATGAACAGGCAATACGCTGTTAATGTCCTGGGCACACGCAATGTTTTGGATGCTTGTCTGCGTAATGAGGTGAAGCGGGTAATTCATACCAGTTCTGTCGCTGCTATGGGAATTCCTGAAGAAGGACAAATAGCCGATGAGAAATTTGAATACAACCTGCATGGATTGGGACTTTCGTACTGCGACACAAAGCACGAGGCAGAACTGGAAGTCAATTCCTTTGTCCGACAAGGCTTGCCTGTCATCATGCTCAATCCCGGTATCATATTTGGTGAGGGTGATACGCACCCGCACCATCATGTGATTTTTGGTGCCATGGCAAAAGGATGGGCCGTTGGAGTTCCGCCTGGTGGCGTGCCTTTCTCCGACATCAACGATGTTGTCGATGCGCATATAGCTGCCCTGACTCAAGGACGAACAGGCGAGAGGTATGTGCTGGTCAGCGCCAATTTGACGATGCGAGAAGCCGGCACAATATTCTCGAAAATCTTTGGCACAAGGGCTCCAGTTTTGGAAATTCCGGGTCCTTTGCTGGTTGGATTGGGAACTGCCGTCGAGACAATTTTTCCTCTCATTGGGCTTAATCCGGCGTTGTCCAGGCAAGTTGCCTGGTTGAGCCAACACAAGATTTTCTTCTCCTCCAAGAAAGCGGAGGAAGAACTAGGTTTCCACGCCACACCTTTTTCCGAGACGGTTAAGAGAACTACTCCCTACTATTTGGGCAAATCCTCAAACGGCAAGGACGGCGCCAGAACATCAGTGAGAGCCTGATTCTCTTACTACTTACTCTTCTTCTCAGTTGAAACCAGCACTGGATGTGGTGCCGAGATTATCGTGTTTCGCCGACTGTACGAGATTGCGTTTGCGCTGGTGTCTGCTGCGGCGACTGTACGGTCGTTGTCGTCCCGGTTGCACCAGTAGCAGCTCCGGCAGCGGAAGTAGCTTCTTGAATGCGACGGAGTGACAGCTTTTGCTCTTGTACGTTCTGATAAAGAATTCTGTAATAACGAGAAAGCAAATCGGTCTTCGCTGCCTTGTATCCGGTAAGGCATTCAGCGAAGGCATCATCGTATTTGCCGACTGAACTCAAAGTTTTGATCAAGCTGGCGCGTGCGGGGTCATAATTCGGATTGGTCTTGAGCGCTTCCCTAAAGCAATTCTCCGCATCATTGAGTCTGCCCATTTTTGAATAGGCTTCACCAAGAGTGTAATTATCGAAAGGAGTTGCCTTCGCCATCTTCTGGATGATGATGAGCTGGTACATTGCCTCTTGCAGCGAGCCGTGACGCAGCAGAGCGAATGCCAGATAGCGGCGAGCTGAAACACTGTCAGGGTCGGCCGTCACTGCTGCGGCCAAAATTCGCACAGCGGCTTCATAATTGCCCTTGCGCATTTGTTCATAGCCCTTTTGCAGGTACTGCCCAACAGTTGCGCTGACTACCCTAGTTCGAGCCTGCGGTCTTGCCGGAGCCGAAGTGGTGGCCGCTTGAGCAATATTCGACGAGATGCCGGTCGATACGATAATGGCCCCGAGGGTTAACATCGCGGTCTTTCTGCCTGACATCAAGAGCTCTCCTTGCCGACTCCGAAATAGTTTTTGAACGCCAAAGACGTTCCTAGCCAAATAGTAACACCATGAAAACACTGTGATTCAGTTTTCGGCCTGATTCCAGCCAATTTTCGCCAATAAGCTCCCGCTGCAGAAGGCTGGAAAATGTATCGGACAAAGTTTGCAAGAGGTTCGCCAGCAGGACTGCTTGGAAACCGGGTGGTCCAGCAGGCTGCTAGATTTAAGGCGAATGGAAAAAGCGCCGCCGAACGAGTATCGACCTTCAGCCCCGTATAAAGTCGGCGTTTATTTGTTCGTCGCAGTTTATTTCACGATCGCCATTGTCACACTTCTGCCCAATAGTCCCTTGCAATCGAGATTACTGGCGCTCGTTTCTCCCCTCTCTCATGCTTTTAACCTATCGCAAAATTGGAAACTGTTTTCGCCGGATCTTCGCGATATCAACTTTTGTTCTCACGCTGTAATTGAGTTCGCCGACGGTACGACAAAACTCTATGAATTTCCTCGTTTGGAGGAGATGACTCGATTCGATGCGTACAGACGGCAAAAGCTGTGCAAGCTGTTTCAAGATTCGATGCCATGGCCTGATTTTTCGATGTTTTGGCCGGATGTGGGTCGATTCATTGCCCGGGCTAATTGCGATCCATCCGACCCCACCAATCAGCCGGTGCAGGTTTCTCTTTCATACAACTGGATCTCCGTGCCAGGTATGGATAACTATGCAAAGCAGAAAGACCTGAGAGAACCCAATCGACGATTTACCTTTTTTGTCTATCGAGTGAAGGCGGAGGATCTACAGTGACCAGCCGCGATTTGCTCAGAGCAATCGATCGATTTTTGTTCGCGCCCTACTCTCCGTATCCGCTTTCTATCTTTCGGATTCTTTTGGGTCTGTTGATGTTGGATACGGTGCTTCTGCACTTGCTTGACGATTTTTTTCTTTACTACGGACCCCATGCAATGTTGCCTGCCGAATCGCTGGCTAAGCATTGGTGGCGCTTCGAGCCTGTCCTCGACATGCTGGTTTTGCTGCCCTCTACCGGAGAAGCAACTGTTGGTTTCTTCATTGTTTTTTGCGTGGTGGCATTCTTTGTGACTGTTGGTCTTTTCACACCATACGCCGTGCCGATTGCGTTTCTCATGCTCCTTTCCATTCATCGCCAGTGCCCATTCAATATTAACGGCGGCGACGCCATGATGTTGTTGTCGCTCTTTTTGCTTAGCTTTGGACGCAGTGGTGATGCCCTTTCTTTCGACAATTTAATTAAGAGCCTGAGACAAGATTGGCGGCACACCGGATTTTCACCACCCTTGGCGCCGGCCTGGCCCTTGAGAATGTTGCAATTGCAATTGTCACTTGCTTATCTAGATACTTTTCTTTGGAAGTTCACAGGCACAAAGTGGCTGGATGGCTCCGCTGTTTACTGGGCGACGAGAATGCACGAATTCATCCGCTTTCCGCTGCCCTCTTTTCTCGACAATCCGGTTTGCCTGCGCATTCTTTCCTGGTCCACGCTGGTCATTGAATTCTCCCTTGCCACTTTGATCTGGTTCAAAGAGACTCGCTACGCTGTTATTGCTGCAGGTTTTCTTTTGCACTTGGGCATCGATAGTTTTATCAATTTGCCTGTATTCGAGTGGGTGTTCATTTCAATGCTTGTGCTTTTTATCTATCCAGAAGACCTTTCCAAATGCGCAACGTGGATAAGGCAGCAAATTGCTTCCCGATTCGGACCTCCACATTTGCTTTCTTTTGACGGCAATTGCAAGCTTTGTGTGCGAAGCATCGGTTTTTTGCATCGACTCGATATTTTCCGCCGTCTAGATCTTGTCGACTTTACTGACGAGAAACAGCATTCTCGCTTGAACGACTTCGACATTTCGCGCGCGCAAACTGAGATGATGCTTTCCACTAATGAGGGCTGGGTCGGTGGATTTCGCGCCTTTAGAAGAATCGCTGTCAGTCTGCCTTTCCTCTGGTTGCTGTTGCCTCTGCTTTACTTTCCCGGCATGACTGTGATCGGAGACCATCTATATAAGTTGATTGCGAAGGATCGCTACCTGATCCTTGGACGCTGCGATGACGGTTACTGTGATCTTCGGCGAAATGCTGGTGACCACGGAGGTGCGAGATGAAGCGACTGTTTTTGTTTTTGACCGTAAGCCTCTTTTTGATCATGGCCGCATTGCCGTTTCGGATGAAGTCGTTTAATGAGTATGGGCATGGTCATGCTGCTGTCGAGGAAGAAAATTACTTCGCTTGCCTTGATGAATTGAAGAAACTTAAAGCCGAGAACGCCGAAGAGGAGGCGATTCAAAGGTGCATGCTAAAGGTGGCAAGGGCGCTAGCGGTGCTCAGGCAATATCGTGCTGCAGATAGAATGTACAGGGATGTCTGGCAGGCACGTGCAAATTCCAATGCCGCTTATGATGAAACATTCGTTGCCGCCGTCATAGGCCTGGCGGGTTTGCGCAGAGATATGGGCAATATGGATAGTTCAACTGCCTGCTACTTGGTCGCTCTCGAATATGACAAAAAGCATCTGCAGGCGTCGGATATGCGTGTCACGAGAGACAAGAACAATCTCGCTGTTTCTTACTTAATCGCCGCCAAGACGGCCCAGAAAGAAGTGAACAGGATGCTTTTCCTGAGGTCGGCAGCGGGTTTGTTCAATGAAGTGATTTCCGAGCACCAGGCGAGAAGTCCTCAAGGATCTTTGAGAGAGGCGAATGCGCGACAAGACCTTGCCTATGTTTTTAAGGAATTGCATGACCGGCGCGGCTACGAGAAAGAATTGCGTGCCGCACGAAACATGCAGCAAGCATTGGCAAGCAGGCGAGTTTGCTTTGAACCCTAGTGCCGGCTAAGATTTAGGCGCCTGGCGGCTCTTGCGGTGGTTGCGACGGGTCTTGCAGAGTATCAGGTGAGATCTCAGGACGCTCAATCGGTTTTACTTGGACCGGAGTGAGTTCCAACTTGCGAACGGCAATACGGAGCTTGTACAGATAGGCTCTCTTCTTTTCGTCTGGCGTATCGGCAATCAGTTCGGCAAGCGAGCGATAGGCCGCTTTGAAATCGCGCTGCATTGCCTTCGCCCTGATGATGCCGCAACTTGCCCAGAAGAGTTCGGGGTTCAGCTTGAGTGCGTCGTTGAAGGCTTCTTCGGCTTGTCCGTAGCTTCCGGCAATTAGATAAACCTCTCCGAACGTGCACCAGTCGACTGCACCCGGAGGAGAAAGACGTGTCAAGAGGATGAGCTGGTCGAGTGCATCTTCTGGCGAGCCGGCGCACAGGAGCGCGTATGCCAGGCAGCGCCTTGCCAGAGGGTCGTTGTTATTCTGCTTGACTGCTTCGCGGAAGGTGAGGATTGCTCCTCTGTAGTCCGCCTTTCGCAGCTGCTCGTAGCCGCGCTTCAGGATGGTCGGAATTTCCGGGCTGGCGGCAGTCGCCGGAGCCGCGAACACTGGGTTGGCCGTCGATATTGCGAGAAGCGTCGCCGCGATCCTCAAGACCATATCGACTTTTCTCACCCGCAGACTCATATCAGCTCTCCCGACTCGACTCAGAACAGATCACTAGAAGCATCTTAACACCTGTTTTGCTTCCAATCATAATCAAACATAAGACTATCTGGGCTTTACATCTCGATGCGTGGCGCAGTCTATATCCCAAAGATAAACAGCAGTTAGAAATTGGGAAAAACGCACTCTGGGATGTGGCATTTCAAGAAGTGATCAGATGTTACTGCTCTGACCCGGTTTGGCGGCCAGGTGTTGATTGAGCCTGATCAAAATACCTTTGAGAAGGTCGGCTTCGCGCTTGGTCGGGTGTGTGCGTTGCCACAGTTGTCTGAACTCAGTCTGCACAATTTGACGATTGAAAGTGCGTGAAAAATTCACCGAGTCGGACAGTTGTCCGAAGAGTTGCAACAATTCATCGTCGTTTGCTCCGGTGGAAAGTTCGTCTCCACTTTGCCGAGTCGAGCGTGGAAAGTTGTTTCCACTTCTGGATAATTCATATCCGATAATGCATGCAGCTTGCGCAAGGTTGAGTGACGGCAAGGCTTCCGACGTTGGGATGGTGACTATGTGGTGGCATCGGTTTAAGTCCTCTTGTCGCAAACCATCCCGTTCGTCACCGAGAATAAAGGCCACTTTATTACTGTTTGCAGATTCTAAAAGTGATGGCGAAATTTCAGCAAGGGGAGCCGGAATCAACTTTCTTTGTTTGCCTGATGTTGTTCCAACCGAGACTGCGACATCTTTCAAGGCATCTTCCAGAGATTCAAACACTGATGCATTCTTGAGAATATCGAAGGCGCCCACAGCCATCTTGCGCGCTTCGGCATCTTTGTAGTTTTTCGGTGGAGAAACAAGCCGCAGATCGCTTAGAGCAAAGTTTTTCATTGCCCGGGCAACTGCACCGATGTTTCCCAGATAAACCGGCTTGACGATGATGAAGACAATGTTGTTTAGAACTGCGTTGCTTTCTGTGTCGCCGCTGCTGCTGTCAATCATTTTTCATCAGTTCCAGAACCCGATCGTGCAACAGTTGTCTTATCTCATCGACAGAAAGATCTCGCAATTCTCTTACTTCCAAGGGACGGCCTATGGCAATGCGAATCGCTGTCGGGCGAGGGGTCTTCTTGTTTTTCGGCCACGCTTCGAAACCGCCCGAAATAGCAAATGGAACAATAGGGCATTGCGCTTCCTTCTGAAGCCTGGCTACACCGGATTGAAATTCACCGACACTTCCGTCTCTTGTTAATTTTCCTTCCGGGAAAATCAAAACGCTTTCTCCTCTGGAAAGACACGCTTCTGCTGACTTTATGGCATCGTGACCATGTCCGCGTTTAATCGGAATTGCACCAAGTGTTGCTGCCAGCTGCCCCACTATCGGCCACTTCATGGCTTCATCCATGACAAGGAAGCGGGTGCGCCTTTCAAAAATCGCGCCCACAATCAAAGGATCAAGCCACCCTGTGTGGTTACCGGCCAGGATAACGGTTCTTCTTCTGCCCCAGAAATTGACACCAGATGCGGTGTCATCCAGTTGACGCGATTTGTCGATGATCTGGAAGCGGAAGAAAACCTTCAAGAGCGCTCTGGCAAACAATCGGCAAAGCAAAAATAGGAGGTCGTTCCAAACAAACGCCATCAAGAGAGCAAATAGCAAAGCCGTAATGGAAAGAACTCTCAGTGCAGGCAGAAGGGAAACTGAAGGCAAGATGCGTTCCATGTATATGGCCGCAAATAGAAGGGGCAGGAGCTGCAAGGCTGCTCGCAAGCCCAGTGCTCGACCACGATACTGGCGTGGAAAGATGCTCTGGCAGAGCGTGTCTAGCAAGGATTGTGACTTGCTCGCCGTATAACCGAGGGCAAAGACGCCGAGCTGAGCGATAATCAGCTTGCCGGTTGATGCCGTGACGACAGCCGCGATGGAAGAGACTGCTAAAACAATCGCCAGACCTTCCGTCAGTTTTGTCAGCCCACCTCTCTTAACCGTCTGATTTGCCGCCAGCCCCCCGCATAACAGTCCGAGCGAGAGAGCCGGCAGGAGTTCCGTCATCAAAGGGAAACTCAGGCGATGACCTTGCCAGGCAAACAAAGTCAGGCAGACAAAAAATGCCAGTGAAAACGTCCCCACGCCTGCGCTGACCAGCAACGTCTTGGTCGCTCGTTTGTGCCGCTTCAAATACTGAACGAAGGACATTTCCGCCGTGGTTTCCTTGCGGCGATAGGCTTCATTGCATATGTCTTCGACTCTAGAGCCTGCGAAGTACGCAAGAACGTAGAGAACCACCGAGCCTCGCAAAAGCGTCCAGGGGAAATCAGCACCTGTCGCCAGCCAGAGGAGTGACGATGACATTATTGCTGCCGCCAGACTGGCCCAAAACAAAGAATTCAGCCTGACGATTGGTGCCAGTGCATTTTCTTTTCCGTTATTTTCAGAGGCGAGTTTCACCACTTTTGGTGTCACTTTCAGCCGGCAAACGTCGAACACTGCAGATGCGGAGCTGAGTGCCACGATAAGAATTGCCACAATCAGACAGCGCTGTACTTCATCGAGCATTTGTGGAAGCAGCATGGAAAGCGCTAGCAGAATGCCTGCCCGAAACAAAAGTGAGCGATTGAGCAGTCGAAAAGGGCTGAACTTGTCTGCCAGCATTCCTGCCGGAAAGGAGAAAAGAATAAAGGGCAGCAGCAAGAGACATGACGATAAGCCAAGCAATTCGCCATGTGGTCCAAAGAGAATGATTACCGAAAATAGGCTGAGCATCGACAGCTTATCTGCTGTCTGCGACAAAAAATTGGCGGCGACAAAACAGCGCCTGGCTGTCTTTTCATCGCGTTTGAGCTGTTCGACCGTGGGATTTGCCACTGCGCTGCCCGGACGCTTGTCGTCCAGGGGACCGGATTCCATGCTCAAAACCGCCAAATTCGGGCTTTCGACCGATTTTGCCTTGCTGGTGCCGCGATTTGATTCATATCCGGTCGAACTTAGCAGTTTTTGCCCTCATCTGTAGATCGCATATAAAACAGCTATCTAGCGTGTTGTTGCTGTTTCGTCATGCTAATCAATCTTACTTTCTTACTGGCACCGGTCGTCAAATGAAACAAGAATCAGAGGAATGGGATTTTGGCTAAAACCCGGATGTTACAGCCAAAAATGACTTCTTGTTAACGGCGGGCGAACATGCAAAGAACGTGAGACAATCAACTTTCTATAGACTTGTGGGATTGCCACTATGGCGCCGGTTGCGACACGTACTCTACTGACGACGCTTTTAGCTCTCTCAACTTCATTGTCTGTCGCCGGGCTGGCTCAGGACTCGGTGACGGTAACAGGCTCTACTGAAACTGCCTCGCAGAAGGCGCAAACTGCTGCGGCCTCGCCTGTCAAATCGGAAAGTAACGAAACCCTGCCGCCGAAGCCGGAGACTGCCGAAGCATCGGCAAAGTCAGATGCCGGTGCCAAAGCGAAATCTCCTGACAATCCGTCGAAATCGAAAGCAAAAGGCAAAATCGTCAGGCGCGGAACTCCGCCATGCTTGTCCTGGGTTGATTCCGAGCAGCCTGTGCGCGCAGTTTTGCTTTGCGTGCACGGTTTGGGCTTGCACAACGGCACTTATGATGCGTTCGGCAATCGCATGTCCAAGCTGGGTTACGCAGTTTACGCCATAGACGTTCGAGGATTCGGATCTTGGATGGCCGCTCAGGGCCGGGAAAAGGTCGACTTCGACGGCTGCATGGAAGATGTGAGGAGCACGCTCAAAGTTGTACACCGAGCGCATCCCGGTCTGCCTGTTTTCGTTCTGGGCGAATCAATGGGTGGGGCAATTGCGTTGCGGGCCTGCGCACAGTTTCCGGAACTGGTAGACGGGTTGATTTCATCAGTGCCTGCCGGAGATCGATTTAAACAAGGGCAGACAAAACTGACGGTCGCTTTTCATTTAATTGCCGATCCGAACACGCCTTTTGATATTGGCACGTCGGTTATCAAGCAGGCGACCAACAAACCCGAGTTGCGAGATTCCTGGGGAAACAACCCACTTTCGCGGCTGAAAGTTTCAGCCAATGAGCTGATTCAATTTCAGAATTTCATGAATCAGAACCATAAATTTGCCGTATTGATCAAAGACCGCCCGGTACTCTTCGTGCAGGGCTGCGACGACAAGTTGGTTCGCCCTGAGGGGACGGTAGAGCTGTTTAACCGCCTGGCAACCAAAGATCGGCAAATCGAACTGATACCAAAAGCCGAACACCTAATTTTTGAAGAAGCGCAGTTTACCGATCGGGAGGTGGAGATTGTCAACAATTGGTTGACAGCACATCTCGGTTCGACGAAGAGCGCTGCTCAAGAAACCGGCACACAGGAAGCTCAAAACAAGACTGAGTCCGAGAAAAAGATTGGAGCGAATTAGTCGACAAATATCGACGGTATTCATAAAAAGGCAAGACAATATGAGTCTGCATGTGAGGTTATGGCGTTATGTTGCGTAAGAGTTCCAAGTTCATAAGTGCGTTATCCGCGTCTTTCATGTTGACCGGAATGTTGTATCTGCAAGCGTCGGCTGTGCCTGCACCGACAGCCAGTCCGTACGCTCGTTGTATGGCTCAAGGAAAAGCATGTGTCACGAAAGGCGATCTGAAAAACGCAATCACGCACTTTCAAATTGCCGTCAAAGAGAGCCCGAATAGCTGTGAAGCTCACTTAATGCTTGGGCAGACGTACTGCAAAGTGAAACAATACGTCAAAGCCAAGGACGAATTGAGACGCGCAATCAGGCTCGGCAAAGGCAATAAGAACGCACAGTTGGCGAATCAATCATTAATGCTATTGCCGAAAAATATCCTCAGCCCTAAAACAGGCTCTGATACTCGCATGATTGCGTCCATGCTTGGCTTGTCGCGCGTTCGTGGTGGCGACGGTGCGTCGAAGCCGACCGTCATCGATTTCTACGCCTCCTGGTGCCAACCCTGCAAGCAGACGAATACTGCGCTGGATAAACTCAAAGAATCCTATGGCGACCGTGTTTCGTTCATGCGCGTTGATGTGGATGATCCCAACAACGAGCGCATTATCGATCAGTATGAAGTGAGCCCAATTCCAACCCTCGTCTTCCTTAACACCGAGGGCGAAGTTGTTTCATTCACAATCGGATTTTCCGGTGAAAAGGGCATTGACGACGGCATCAAGAAAATCCTGAGCAAGGGCTAGAGAGTGGCTAAACAAACAACTGAAGTAGAACAGCAAAACTACTGGCTGGAGGCAAGGAAGAGTCCAAGAAGCTCTGCCCTGCCCTTCAGTGATTCGGCAAATTTGCCATGCGAAAGCACTTTCCATAAGTGCAACATAGCCGGTGTATCTGTCGTGAGAATCGACGCCTGGCCAAAGGGGCAGAAGGGCGTGCCGTTTTCTTTCGCTCTGGATATCGCTGCCGACGAAGATGGCGGCGCAGGCGGATTTGATACTTCAGATGAGACTGAGGAATTCACATTTTTCTCTTCGGGCGAAGCCGGACGATTGGAATGGGAAGAAGCTTCGGCGCCGGATTTAAGTTCCGTATTTCCTTTCGATTTAAAATATCAACGCACTGCCGAAAGTCGTTTCAATTTCATTTTTCATTTGCCCGATGACGCCAGATGTTACGGTCTGGGTGAACGGCTCTCCGGCTTGAACCGCCGTGGTGCTGTTCACACTCTGATAAACACCGACAATTCAAAACATCTTCCATCAATGGATGCGATGTACAAATCGCTGCCGCTGCTTTTCTTGTGGCACCAGGGGCAGTGGCATGCTGCATTCCTGGATTCTCCAGCTTGCCAAAAATGGGATCTTGATTCAGGCATGAGTGGCGAAGCCCTCATTACTTTGTTGAGCCGCAGAGGCTGGCAGCTCTACCTATTCGGGCAAGCTCCGCTCAAAGATCTCGTGGCTGCTTACACTGTGCTCACCGGCAGATCAAAATTGCCTCCTCACTGGGCACTGGGCCATCAGCAGTCACGCTGGAGTTATCCGGATGAGAAGACAGTGCGCGGTATTGCTCATGAATTTCGCAGTCGATCGATTCCTTGCGACACGATCGTTCTAGATATTGATTATATGGATGACTACCGAGTTTTCACGACATCAGATGAGCGTTTTCCAAACATGAAACAGCTCGTCAATGACCTTGCTCAAGACAGCTTTAAGGTCATAACTATTGTCGATCCTGGGGTAAAGAAAGACGCGAAATACTCAGTATTCAATGATGGAAAGAAGCAAGATTATTTCGTCAAGAAAGCTGACGGCAAACTTTATACAGGCAACGTTTGGCCAGGTGTTTCCGCATTCCCCGACTTCTTGAGACCGGAAGTACGCCGGTGGTGGGGAGCTCAACATGGCTTCTACACTGATTTAGGCGTGAAGGGCATCTGGACGGACATGAATGAGCCGGCCATTTTTGATGCTAATGAACCGCTCGATGGTATTACCGATGAATTGCCGAAAGAGGAAGATCAACTCTTCATGCAAGTAGCTCCCGAAGGTGAGGTTGGGCACATGGAAGTGCGCAACCTGTACGGGATGCAGATGAGCCGCGCGACCTGGCAGGCGCTCAAAGCTTTGCGTCCGAAGGAACGCCCCTTTGTGCTGACACGCGCTGGCTACGCTGGAATGCAGAGATATTCAGCCGTCTGGTTGGGGGACAATAATTCCTGGTGGGAACATTTGCAAATGAGCATTCCCATGTTAGTTAGCGTGGGTTTGTGCGGTGTCCCGTTTGCCGGCGTAGATATTGGTGGTTTCGCATTTGATACCACGGGCGAACTTCTGGCTCGCTGGTATTCAGTCGGTCTCTTCTATCCTTTTTTTAGAAATCACTGTGCTCTGAGCGGTCGGTTGCAAGAGCCGTGGCACTTCGGTGAAAGAGTCGAGAAAGCAGTTCGAAAATTCATTGAATTTCACTATAGGCTTTTGCCTTATCTGCAAGGTCTGTTTTTCGAACATATGATCAATGGGTCGCCGATCATGCGACCCCTGGCGTTTCATGCCGAGAACGACGAACACGCACTGGATATAGACGATCAGTTTTTCTTCGGAAAAGACATTCTCGTCGCGCCCATCGTGCATCGAGCAAAACGGTCACGGCCTGTATATCTGCCTGAGGGCAATTGGTATCGCTTTGAAGGAGGCGATGACGCCAAGCCGTATGTTGGTGGCAGAACCTACGAAATCGCCTTTGCGTTCGACGAAGTGCCTGCATTTGTCAGGGAAGGAAGCATCATTCCCCTTGCCGACTTGAGGATGACTGCAGAGGAAGTGTTGACCGCTCCCCTCACGTTTGTGGTTTTCGGAGATAAGGCAGAAGGAAGCTATCTGGAAGAGGATGGCATTAGCTTCGACTATGAGGCTGGCCAGTTCAACCTTTTCCAAATGCAGTTCCGTGAGGGAGAATTGACTTGCCAGCCTTTATCCCTCGGCTACGGGATAAGTGGGCGGGAATTCTTTTATTCGCTGAAGGATGTCAGTCCCAACGCCGTCAAGCGCAAATTCGAGTTGTCTTATTGAGCCGCCGCAGCAAGCTTTCATGGGCATTGTTAAGAGCCCTTAACAAGCCAAGAGGCAAAATAGGCTAGACTCTACGCGTCCCTCGCTATGTATTTGCGCAAGAAAAACAACATGAATTCGTGGAACGCAACTTCAGCTTCTCACAAGCTGCCAATGTCCCAAGGCGACTATCAAAATGTCGCTGAAATTCTTGCTTCGCAAGCAGAAGTTCAGCCTAAGAAGGTGGCTGTTCGCTACCAGGGGGTGAGCTATTCATATGGGCGCTTATACGCGACCAGCCTCGATATCGTCTCTGCTTTGTTCAGAGTCGGTGTTGTAGCCGCGGACAAAGTCGGAATCATTTTCCCCAATCACCCGGACTTCATCTCAGCATTTTTTGCTGTGAGTTCTCTGGGCGGAACAGTTGTTCCAATCAATCCTCTTTTGAAGGCTGACGAGATCAAACATATATTGTCGGACTCCGAAGCAAAAGTTCTCGTCGTGCACGAATCGACAGCTGGCGAAGTCGCAGATGCTGTCGAAAATTTGCCCAATCTAGAACATGTCTTTGTCCTTACGTATGGAGACAAAGGCGGGTACACAGCGGTTTCTCTCGGTGAAAAAGCCGCGGCTCGCGTCAAAATGACGCAGTTGTGCATGTCTTATGTTTCCGAGTCAGCGAGCAGCTCGAGCTTCTTTGGCAAGATAACCAAAGTCGATCCGGAAACTGATCTTGCTGTCCTTGTCTATACATCGGGAACTACCGGCAAGCCTAAAGGAGCAATGCTCACTCACAAAAACTTACTGGGTGCGGTGACTGCTGCACACGCAGCTTTCCCTGTTCATGCAGAGGATCGCTTGCTCGGAGCTTTGCCGTTGTGTCATATCTACGGACTCACCGTGGTTATGCTCGGTACTATTCACAAAGGTGGATCGCTTGCTCTAATCGAGAAGTTTGATGTAGTACCGGCGCTGAAGACGATTGAAGAAGAGAAAGTAACGGTTCTACCGGCGGTGCCGACCATGTATCAGTACATGATCATGCATCTCGAAAAGCAAGCTTTTGATCTCTCCTCTCTGCGGCTTTGTCTTGCCGGCGGAGCGCCGCTTTCCAAGACGATCTTCGATTCACTTCGTCGGTTTGTGAAAGCACCTCTTGTGGAAGGATATGGACTCACAGAAGTAAGTTGCGTTGCCACTCTCAATCCTGTTGATGGAAAGAATGTACACGGATCGGTCGGTCCTGCGATTCCTACCGTATCCATAGGCATATTCGATAAAGATGGACAGCAGTTGCCCCCCGGCGCTGAGAATGTCGGAGAGATTGCAATCAAAGGACCAAACGTGATGCGCGGCTATTATCGTGCACCGCAGAAGTCTGCCGAAGTTTTGAAGGACGGTTGGTTCTTTACCGGCGACCTTGGCTATTTAGACTCGGATCAATACCTCTGGATTGTTGGACGTGCAAAGGAATTGATTATTCGCGGCGGGCAGAACATTTACCCTCGCGAAGTCGAAAGTGTGATCGCTAAAATGAAAGGTGTAGTCGATGTGGCTGTCGTTGGAGTTCCTGAGCCAATCATGGGTGAGCGCGTAAAGGCTGTTGTTGTATTGGACAAAAGCGCTCAAGTCACGGAAGAAGACGTGAAGGAGTTCTGCCAGAAACGTTTGGCAGATTACAAAGTCCCGCGTGTTGTTGAGTTCATTGACACCATGCCTCGCAACTCGACAGGAAAGATCTTGAAGTCGCAGCTGGTGCAAAAGTAAAAGTCAGCCCTAGGTAGACGAAAAAATCCCTCTTCTGAGGGAGGATCACACTTTAGTGTGATCCAGAGTAGGTATGCGCCTGCAAAGAGTCGCCTGCGCGGCGATTTGAGACTCACGGGTTTTCAAGCTTCGCCTGCTGGCTAATTAAGAGACTTCGACGTCTTTGATAAGATAGGATTTAGCTTGAATCAAGCTTTTGGTCATCAAATCGGCCTCCCAGCAGTCCATAGCTGCATCTTAGTCATTTAGTGGACAATGATTTGCCCACAGGAGTCTATTTGTCGCTTAGGGTGGTTACTCTTCCTGCCACTTCCGCAGGGTTTCAATTTTTTACGCCGGGTAACTATACTTACACGGAGTAGAGCCTTTGCTTTTTTCTTGATATAGGAGTCCAAGCGCCATGCAATCGCCGCCCAGGCAAGACACCGTAAGCGTCTTCATCGCTGAAGACCACGAGATAACGCGCGTCGGATTGAGGTTGACGCTTGAGCAGATATCGGGCTTCAAGGTTGTTGGCGAAGCCAATGACGGGCGTCTTGCAGTCGACAATGTGGTCAGCGTCAAGCCGGATGTGGTGCTGATGGACATCGGTTTGCCCACGATGGACGGAATCGAGGCGACCAAAAAGGTTAAAGAACTCGCGCCTGACAGCAAAGTCATTATGCTGACGTCGCATGACAGTGACCGTGACGTATTTGCCGCATTGGCAGCCGGAGCAGACGGGTACTGTCTGAAAGAAGTATCGGGCAACCAATTAGCGATGGCCATCCGATGCGTTGCGGATGGAGCTGCCTGGCTCGATCCTGGCGTGGCCAGTCGTGTATTGAAAGCGTGTGCGGTGGGCGCCAATGTGCCGCAGGCGGCAGTAAATATGACGCAAAAGCCTCAGTCCAGTACTCAGCAGACTTTGTCTCAAAGAGAACTAGACGTTTTGAAGCTGGTGGTTGATGGCCTGAGCAATCAGGAGATTGCTGACAAGTTGGTGGTCAGCGTGGAGACGGTCAAGACTCATATGCGGCACATCATGGAAAAGATGGCTGTTTCCGACCGCACACAAGCCGCTGTCAAAGCGATGCGCGAAGGTTTGGTCTAAACTCAACGCAATTGCGAAACTCTATTCGGAGTCTTTGCTCAGGCGCTCAGTGCGTGTGCATCTTTCTGGCAATTTGCTGGAGTCGGAAGATGCGCTCTTGAGTCGGCGGGTGTGTAGACATCAGATTGACGAGCCAGTTTTGTGGAAACGGGTTGGAGATGTAGAGCGACGCATATGCCGGATTTGCGTCGGTCATCGGCCGAACCTGCGCGCCGCGTTCGATCTTCGCCAGCGCGTCAGCCAGTTCCAATGGCTTGCCACACATCTCGGCGCCGGTAGCATCCGCTTCGTACTCTCTAGATCTTGAAATTGCCAAATTGATCAGTGTCGCTGCAATCGGCGCCAGAATGGCTGCGACGAGCATCACAATCGGGTTGGGTCCATCTTCATCCCGCGAACCCATGAAATAAATGCCGTTCTGAGCAATCATCGTAACCACACCGGCAAGCACAGCGGCAATAGTAGTCAGAAGCACGTCCCGGTTTTTCACGTGCCCCAGCTCGTGTGCCAGTACACCTTCCAGTTCGCTCTCTGAGAGCATCTTGAGAATCCCTGCCGTCACCGCAACTGCAGAATGCTCAGGGTCGCGCCCCGTAGCAAAGGCGTTTGGCGAATCGGTGGGAATCAAGTAAATAGGTGGCACAGGTATACCTGCTTTGGCCGCCAATCTTTCAATAATTTCGTATAGGACCGGCGCTTGTTCTCTGGCAATCGGTTGCGCTCCGTGCGCGGCCAGTGCAATCTTATCGGAGAACCAGTAGCTGCCGATATTCATGACGCAGGCAAACACAAAGGCAATCATCATGCCGGACTTGCCGCCAAATATTCCTCCCACCACCACAATCAAAGCGGTGAGAATACCCATGAAAACAAGTGTCTTCAGTGTATTGACGAAATGCATATTTGCCTATTGCCCCTTATCAGAGTTGCCTACATTCACTTTATGCAGCAGAAAAGTAAATTTCTCCCTTGATAGCGTTTTCTTAAACATCTTGCATTCGGCCCCTCTATAATCGTCAACCTGTCCGAAAGACTTGCCGGGAAGGGAAAGCAAGATGGTTGAAACACGCAAAGAAAGAGACTCTATGGGCGAGATGGAAGTTCCAGCCGACGCCTACTACGGAGCCAGCACTCAGCGCGCTGTTATCAACTTCCCGATCAGCGATTTGCGCTTCTCTCGCACTTTTATCCGTGCCCTGGGCCTTATTAAAAGGTACGCAGCAGAAGTAAACTTCGAATTTGGAGATCTCTCGGAGAAGAATGCAAAGGCGATATCGCAAGCCGCACAGGAAATCACAGAAGGCAAATACGACAAGCATTTTGTTGTCGACGTTTTTCAAACCGGTTCCGGTACATCGACAAACATGAATGCAAACGAAGTGATCGCTAATCGCGCTATGGAAATCCTTGGGGGCAAACTTGGCGACAGGCATCTCGTACATCCAAACGATCACGTCAATTTTGGAATGTCATCGAATGATTGCATTCCTACTGCGATTCACATTGCGGCATTGATTGATATCAAGGAAAAATTGAAGCCGGCGCTGGAGGAACTGGAAGCAAGTCTCAAGAAAAAAAGTGATGAGTTTATGCCTGTGATTAAAACAGGTAGAACTCACTTGCAGGACGCCACTCCAATCCGCCTGGGGCAAGAGTTTCTCGGTTATGCCGGCCAAGTAGAACGCGCCATCGAACGTTTAGAATATTCAGTTTCTAGACTGTCTGAAGTCGCCCTCGGGGGCACCGCTGTTGGTACCGGCATAAATAGCCGCCCTGAATTTCCCTCAAAAGTCTTGAAGAAAATCTCAAAGGAGATCGGCATCGAACTCAAAGAATCGGATAATCACTTTCAAGCACAAAGTTCATTGGACGAAGTCGTTGATTGTTCCGGTCAGCTTAAAACAATTGCTGTTAGTTTGATCAAGATTGCAAACGACATTCGTTGGCTGGGATGCGGTCCGCGTGCCGGAATTGGCGAGATCGCACTGCCCGAAGTTCAGCCAGGTTCCTCAATTATGCCTGGAAAGGTCAACCCAGTAATTGCGGAATCATTGACCATGGTATGTGCTCAAGTTGTAGGTAACGATGCCACCATTAGCCTTGCAGGAGCATCTGGAAATTTTGAGCTAAACGTGATGATGCCCGTGGCTGCGTACAATCTTTTGCAATCAATAAACTTGCTAGCGAGCGCAAGTTCTAACTTCAGCAAGCAATGCATAAGTGGTTTGACCGCGACGGATAAAGGTCCACACTTGGTCGAACAAGGATTGGCGCTTTGCACCGCGCTAGTTCCCGCAATCGGATACGACGCGGCGGCAAACATCTCAAAAGTCGCATTCAAAACCGGAAAGACTGTACGTGAAGTTGCCCTTCAAGAGACCAAACTCTCAAAGGAAGAACTCGATGCACTCCTCGACCCATTCAAGATGACCGCACCTGGTCTTTAAAGAGATTTGTAGTACGAGAATCAATATGAACTCGATAAGATTGAAAAACTGTTGAACACTGCTGAACAGCTATTTGTGAAGTGGCAGTTCTACAAAGAATTGAAGTGTGACAAAAGGAAAGGTGAAATGAAGTCTGAATTGAAATGCAGAATCCTTATAGTGATCGGTGCACCATTATTGATGGTTGCTTCCAGTAGCCCAACATTCGCTCAAACTCCGATTGCTGCTCCGACCGGTGCAGTAGAAGCTGCCTCAAAGCCGGCTCAAGGGACTTCCATTGATCCTGCGAAACTCACACTTCCTCCTCCTGAAGAGTGTTTGCGTCGGGTGCGTAGTTTTGAACCGACTTTGTTGAAATTGAAAGAAACGTGCAAGAGCACGATCAATGCGATCATTCCAGATGCTGCTGCGTATGAGAAAACATTGCCACCAATTGAGAAGGTGATCGCTGACAAAGATGCGAAGAACTTGAGAAACTATGGTGGTTTGAGTGAAGCATTCTATTTCAATGACAATGCCGTAAAGGGCAAGGAGCTGTTTTCTAAGTTCGAAATGAATGCTCCCGAAATTCTAGGTGCACATGATACCTTTCTTGGATTAGTGAAAGGTGACATCGGGCTTTATTACTTCTTCCAGAGTGACTTAGGAACGGCGGAAAATTACATTCTCGATGCGGTCTCGAAGTTAGAGCCATACATTACTGCGGCGAATTCTAATAATGTTTTGAGTTCATACATGGCATTGGCGATCATTTATGACAAATCTGGAAAGAATGAAAAAGCATTGGAGTACGCGACTAAAGCTGTTGATCTTTCAATAAAGCAAAGACAGGCACCAGTAAAGTAATGAGAGGACTGTCCTCGTGCCCTCTTGCTGAGCCGCTGGACACTCTTTTGCGACAATGGCGGCCAAAAAGAAGGTTCTCGTTTGACTACTAGATGCAGGCTGGCATTGCGTTTATAGGCATAAATACTTGCTATTTGCACTAAACGAACAAATTAACCTCTCATTTATCTAATTGCGTCTAAGATATGCGGATGTTGTACATGCGTTACTTGCACGCGAGGATTTTTCCATGACTACTTTTAGAGAGGCAGCGGATGCCGGGTATCTCAAGTTGGTCGCACTTTGGGATCATAGCAAGGCGTTTAGCCCGCCGAAGAATGATGGTGATGGCGGCGGACGCTTTTGGATGGCCGGAAACACCGTTCAAGTAGCAATCGACTATCTTGTGCAAACAGGACAAAGCGACAACGTCGGTTATATGAAGGATGCGCTAGATTTTTTTGATGTGATAGTTAAAAACAATGATCCCGATCCGAATAACTGGAAGAACGACGGAATTTGGGTCGATGACTATGGATGGTGGGGGATTGCTCTCATCAAAGCGTATGAATACTCGAGCGTTTTAGGTTATGACAAGGATTCAGTGCTGAAAGGCAGGATCGCGAAGCGTGTGAAAGATTGCTGGATGGCAATGCATGCGGCCTGGGATCCTACTCGCGTTCCCAACGACGATCCCAAGATAAATATCTTTGGAGGCATCAACAACTCCATCAAGGGTGTAAACGATCAAATTAAGTTGGCGGGGAGAAACTGCGTCACCAACGAAGTCTACTGGCTCTTGAGTCTCTTGATGGCAAGGGTAATGAACGATAAGAGCTATCTTGATCCAGCCACCGACGAGTCTGCATGGTTTACTGCTGCCATAAATGCCAATATTCTAAGCAGAGTGGACATGATCAACGGCCAACAAGATGACACCGATTTGGTATTGGAACGCTTTAAAGGCGTGCCAAACTACACGAATCCTAAAGTGGACAATCTGGTCTGGACCGGAGATCAAGGACTTTTCATCGGCGCAAGTATTGAAAACGTTGCTCAGAATCGCCCAGATCAACCTGGTTTGTTGGCTGCGTACAACATTGCCGATTCCGTGAAGCAACGCATGACGTTACATAATCAAGTGATACACGAAGAATTGTTCGCGATCCCAGATTATCGAATGGACTATGCAGGCGGTAAGGGCGTGTTTATGCGTAATCTGCAGGTGCTCAATGTAATCGACCATAATGACTCCCGCGGACAGTATGATCCTATTATCAAAGCGAATGCTTCAGCGGTTTGGAATAATCGACTACCAGATCAGAGATTCCGCTACTACTGGAACGCTGAGGCTCCGGAACCAGATGTTGCTACCTGGAAGTACAACAAGACCATTGTTGATGCTGTGCTGCATGCTTCTGGTCTGAGTGCTCTCACAGCAGCATTGCCTTGGTTTGCGAACCAGGAAATTCAGCCCGTAGCTGTGGCTGGTGTGGCAGGCGGCTAAGCTATAGCAGTCTAACGACTGAGGATTGGCGATTGTCGCCAATCCTCGTTGTTTTACGCCGACGGTTCCGAATTGCCAGATACTAAACTCTTAGTTTGACTCGTCAGTGCTCAATCGTATCGATGCATCTCGCCTTGAACATCACTGGAGGCTGGTGTTGGTGAGCTCGCTTTTTTGCCTACATAATCGAACCTGTACTCAATGTCAACCGTAGGTGGAGAGCCAGCGCCAAGCTTTGGCAATGGGCTGACTGCTGAGATTGCCTTGAGCGCCGAATCATCACATGCTTTGTTTCCTGATGATTTTGCGATTCTGGCGTTGGATGTTTTACCTGATTTGTCCACACTGAAGTGAACGACGACTTTCATTGGTTTCAATCCTGATGGAGGTTTCCATGCGCTTCTGATTTT
>DTSE01000134.1:22586-38023 GCA_012965515.1 Candidatus Melainabacteria bacterium
AGCTGCTTGGTTTGTGGCTTCTTCACTTGTTTCGTCTGCAGTTTGCTCTGGTTCTTCATCCGATTGCTCCACGCGCCTGTCTTGGGTATGTCTGGATGTGCGCGGATGTTTGATGGCCTCGAGTCCTGCTAGAGTCACGCACCCACCGAACATGATCAATCCGATCAGCAGCGCAATTATGCCGGTAGACTGTCGTACGAAGCGTGTCGAATTTCTTTTCTTCGCTTTGGCAACTTGTTTCAAGATTGCTTGATTATCAGTTGCTTCGGCAATTGCTGTGAGAAAAAGCTCGTCGCCGCAAACTAGAGTGTCGCCAGTTTGGTGAGCCTGCAGAACGATTTTATCTTCTGCTGATCCGCCAACCCTGACTTCCCATTCGTCGAGCGGAACAGCGATGGGCTCATTGCCGTTTTCTTCCAAGTAGATGATTATCATGTTGTCTTGAAATGAAACGGTCACCGGAATAGAATCGCCCGTGCCGCGCTCGTAGAGGCGCGCCAGGAAATTCATCTGTCGGTCACCCAGCTGTCTGCTGCCCATTCATCCCCACAAGAACGTGCCTTTTGAAATATTCCCAATTACTAGAAAAGCTCATACGTTTTAGGATCTATTTATCTGTTTGACTTCCGCTGAGCGCGGGTAAGTGGGACAAGTCACCTTGGAGCTTACATATGCAATACGACGTCTTGCACGAAGGGTCCAATGCCGTTCTTTTGGTTTCGTTGAAACAAGGCGAGAAGTTGAGAGCCGAATCGGGCGCGATGGTTGCCAAATCGCCGAAGTTGCATATTCGTGGAAAAATGTGGGGTGGCTTTTTTGGTGCAATGCAGAGATCTGTTCTTGGTGGGGAAACATTCTTTTTCCAAGAGATTTCAGCCGAAGACGGAAATGGCGATGTGATTTTGGCACCAAGTTTGATCGGCGATGTGAAAGTAATTTCTCTTCAGGACGGTCAGGATTATTACGTGCAGAATGGCTGTCTTCTAGCTGCTCTCGAGCACGTAGAGATGGGAACGAAAGCGCAGAAATTGACGGCAGGTTTGTTCTCTGGCGCCGGCTTTTTCGTACTTCATCTCAAGGGCAGTGGACACTTCGTCATCAGCGCTTTCGGCGCGATTATGGAGGTTCCTATTCCTGCAGGACAAGAATACATTGTCGACAACGGTCACGTAGTGGCATGGTCCGGCGACACTGAATATCACATGGTAAAGGCCGGGAAAACCTGGTGGAGCAGTATGACCAGTGGAGAAGGACTGGCATGTAAATTTCAGGGTCCGGGAAAAGTCTGGATTCAAACTCGCAATCCGCGCTCGTTTGGCGCGTGGATTGGCCAGTTTGTCAGAGCCCGAGGCGGACTGCTTTCTCTTATCGGATAGAAACACGTGGAAAGTTATCAGGCACGGTTTTACGATTCATCGGGCAATCCGCCAGATCAAGTGCAAGTGCAGGTTGTCAGCGGAAAGATAAATGTGGTTGGCACCACATTTGGTATCCCCTTCGACGAACTGGTATTGCAGGTCGGTGGTCATGATGGCGATAGAGTCAAACTTGTTTGCGAAAAAGAGAGTGTAGCGATTGTTTCCGAAGATCGTGGATTGCTGACTGCAATCGCCAACGCCGCTGCTGGAACAGAATTGGGTAAGCAAGCTGCACAAGCCGATCATAAGATCGTGAAGAGAGGCACTCAGAAAGCGAAATATTGGACTGTTGTAGTGACTTCGATTTGCGCATTGGCCATCACTGGATATCTGCTTCTTGATCCATTGTCGGCGGCAGTTGCCACCATGATCGATCCGTCGTTTGAAGTAAAGCTCGGGGAAATGCTAGCGAGAACTGAGAAGCTCGATAAGAAGTCGGACAGCTATAAACGCGTTGCAAGAATAGGAAATGAGCTTGTGTCGCACCTGGACAAGTCTCCATACAAGTTTCAATTCTTTGTGAAGAAGGACAAGGAAGTGAATGCCTGCGCCTATCCAGGCGGTATTCTGATTGTAAATTCTGCGCTGATTGATAAAGCTACAGATGATGAAGAATTGGCTGGCGTAATTTCACACGAAATTGGTCATGTGATTCATCGCCACACATTGAAACAAGCTTTGCACAATTGCGGTTTGATCACCTGTCTCAGCATTATCTCTAGTGGAGTTGGTGGTGGCGCAGACACGGAGAAATTGGAAGCTGCGTTCGCTGTCGCTCAAAAACTGGAGTCTTTGAACTTCAGCAGAACACAAGAGACTGATGCCGACCTGACGGGGTTGGAACTTGAAGTAAAGGCAGGCTATAGAGGTGACGGGCTTATTGAGTTTTTCAGAAAGATGGAAAAACAAGAGAGCTCACTGGGAAAAAGCGCCACTCCACTTTTTGCTATGTTATCGACTCACCCTATGAGCGCCGAAAGAGCCGCTCGCATCGAAGCAGAGTTGAAGCGTCTAAAGGAAAAGCACGGAAAGAACTAGCCGACGTGAATGAGTGGGCGGCGTTTCGAATCCGGCTCTGTTGAGCGTAAAATTTCGCGAGTCAGCGGCGCGGTTTCGCCTTCGCCCAAAAAGACGTATTTGACGATATACGTGATCGGGTGTCCTTCGGTCCATCCGAGATAGGCGTGGGGAACCTTATGTGTACGATCTCGAATGTAGAGAAGTAAGGCTGCCAGCGCGTTTGGTACCGCTGAAGAAGTGCACCGCAGAACCTGATAGCCATTAATAACCTGACCGGTTACTTCTAAACATTCATCAATGAATTCAGAAGTGTCGTCTGTTGTTACTTCGAAGAAAATGAAGTCACCCTCAGGGTGCTGAATGCTGTGCACGTGGCGTGCCCACTCTTCTTTTACACCATAATTGATATCGTCAGGTCTGTGGGCAAGAATGCGAATTTCGCCCCAGTGTTTGCTTGTTGCCTCGTCCAAGAATCTTTCTGCAGTTTCATCCAGTTTTACCGATGATATGCGCAACTCGGTTGAGCGAATCGCCCGAGAGATCAGTGAGCTGGCCAAAATTGCGACGATGAAGAATGAGGCGATTTGCAAGCCTTCCGTATTCTGCAATGTGTTGGCGGAAAGTGTATAGATGAAGATACCGCTGATGATGACAAAAGCGATCCTGTAAAACCAGTTGCGATTCCACACTGAAAACGTGGCGGCGATTGCCGCTGAAGTCATCAGCACTAACACGCCGGTCGCATACGCTCCTGCTTGCGCGTCGACGTTTGCCTTGAACATAATCGTGACGGCTGCTTCGACTATAAAAAAGAAGATTACCAGCGGGCGTGTCGCCAGCGCCCAATCAGGTGCCATGCCGTAACGTGGCAAATACTTCGGCACCAATGTGAGTAGTCCTGCGATAGCCGATGCGCCTGCGAACCACAAAATCGAGATGGTAGATAAGTCATAAATGCTGCCGACTAAATGTCCGCAATATTTGTGGCAAAGGTATGAAAGGGCTCTGCCGTTTGCTTCGCCACCTTCCGCGAAAAGTTCAGGCGGAATAAGCAGCGACGTTGTGATACTGCTGAAGGTCAAGTAAAAGCACATGATAATGGCGGCGGTGGCCAGCAGCTTTTTGGAGTTCTTGATTCTGCCTTGAGGATGTTTCGGATCGTCGTGCGGCAGTCCTTTGACTAGTGGCATTACTGCCACACCCGTTTCAAAGCCTGACAATCCTAATGCCAGCTTTGGAAAGAGAAGCATTGAGACAAGGAACATCTTCATCGGTGAATGGTAGCGATTTATAAGCGACTGCCACGCATCATCGAAAACGTGCGGATTATCCATCAAATGTTGGCCAGCTGCAAAAAGTACGAATGCATTGAGACCAAGATAAATAGCGACAATAACAGCGGCGACACCGATCGCCTCGCGGAATCCTTTTAGAAAAACTCCTGAAAGCAAACTGAGCAAAAGCAGAGTGACAATTACGCGATCTTTGTTGTGCAGCCAGACAGGAATGACTGGACTCTCAATAATGTGCGCGGTGGCGTCAGCTGCCGAAAGCGTAATTGTAATGATGAATGCTGTGGCGGCGAAACCCAGCAAGATAAGAACGACCGCCTTGCCTTTCCAACCACCCAGCAGGCGCTCCAACATGGAAACGGAGCCTTGCCCGTGCGGGCTTTCTGACGCGACGACAAAGTAAGTCGGCAACGCTGCGGCCAGCGTCATCAAAACGAGTACTAGTGTCGCCAATGGTGACAACAAACCGGCAGCAAGGAAAGCAATACCTGGTTGGTATCCAAGGGTGGAGAAATAATCCACCCCAGTAAGACACATAACTTTCCACCAGCTGTCTTGATGCGCAGGCTCGGCCGTATTTGCCTTCGCACCTTTCATCAGCCATTTGGAAAATTCGGTAGTCTGTTTCTTAGTCACAAGGGGTGAGTCGATCTATTGAACGATTCCAAACCATACTTTACTTCTAGCCATGTAACGTTTCAATCCTGCCTGCATCAATTCTTTCAGAGAGGGTAAAGAGTTTACCTGCATTGCTTTTCAAGTGAGCAAACCTACGTCTGTGGAGTCGAATTGATTACACATGCGTGGACGCCTGTATTTGTTTCTATTTCTCGAGCAAACTCACGAGCTTGAGTTGGATCTTGACCGGTGCCCAGAAAGATTTTTTTGAATTTGCGGTAACGCTTGAGTTGAATCATTCCGTCAATCAGTGTTTCCGGCAAAACCTTTACAGTCAAAATCAGATCTCGATCCTTGAACTTTGGCGCCACCTGTTGTGATACCACTCTTTGCAACAATTCAAATACAACGCCCCGCCGTGCCGCTTCTTCTTCAGCGTGGAAAATGACGACTTCCTTTTCGCCCGGTTCCTCATGTTCTAAAAGGTCAAGCAGCAAAACCGTTAGATTGCGAGCTTTGGCCCCGGCCGTACATAGAACGTATGTTGGCAAGTCTACCGGCAAGTCATCCGCGTTTTGGAATTTCCCAAGTCCAAGCCGCAGGTCAGGCAGATGTTGGAGTCTGCCTTCCAGCACTCCCAGGCGATAAAAGGCCGTGACCATTAATACGAGCAGAAATATTGAAAGACCCAACATTCGAGCTGTCGAAGAGTAAATGAAGAGAGTGACTTCCGCGAAAGATAGGGCGATCAGACCCAGCACTGCCGGCATCGGCATGCTCAGATCACCTAAATGCCAGATCCAACGCGTGCGATAGGGAGAACGGGCCACCTTCAGCGGCATTCGCGCACGGAGCAAAATCACACCAAAGCAAAACGACATCATCACGCCCAAAAATGCCATGCCATACACTTCGCCAAGTACGTTTACCTCTCCTGGAAGAAGGCAAATCATCACGATGGTTACCAGCATGAATGATAGTGCGCAATTCGGATAACCTTGGAAAAACGGCAACCTCTCCTTGAACTTGCTGAGAGGCCACGGTGCGTCGTCAGCCCAGCGTCTGAGGAAAAATCCAGGTAAGTTGCCTTGCTTCGCCATTGTGGTGCAAAGTCCAATGCAGCCTGCATAGGCGGTGTTTACGGCGGCGAAAAGTATCAAGCAAGCGTCGAGCACGAGAACGATCAGACCATTGTGTCCGAACTCTATGAAGGCAAGTCCGCTAAGCAGACTGTTCGAATATGTTTCCATCTGCTGTGGCGAGAGCAGAATTATGCAAAGGTAAGAAGTGAGGGGAGCAGTTATTCCTACTAATGCAACGACTGTCAAATACACCCGTCTGAGTGTCAGCCAAGTTGGTGTCTTAAGCTGCTCCACGATTTGCGCTGCCGCCTCAAAACCAGTGATACCTAAAAACGCTGCTGCGAAGCCCCTAAACAAGTCTTGAGATGAAATCGCTGGAATTCCCTCGAACACCCGTCCGAAATTTGCTCCGGTCGAAAATGCCAGGTACAGACCGTAAGCGTCCATGACCAGTAGCAATGCGAAGTGGAATATGGCAACCGCCAGCACAATTTTTGCTGGTTCTTTAATACCAACGATATTCAACAAGCCAAAGAAAACTACTGGAATTGAGGCGACGGCAACAACATTTTGCACCGGCCAATTGACGATGTTGTCGAAAGAGTCAAGATAATACGCACCTGATATAGCGCTTACCGCTGCCGTAGCCAGGTAGGAGAGGATAGTCAAGGCGCCTACAACCATTGCCATACGACGCCCGACGGTCTGCAGCACCATCATGTATGCACCGCCGTTGAACGGGCTGGCCGCGCAACCTTCTTCGTACGTGACTTTGAAAAGCCACATCAGAAGGCATACAACCAAAATCATCAAAGGCGCAGCATAACCTACCAAGGGCCTGATCACGCCGGTCGAATAGAAGACCGACGTGCCGATGTCCGCCCCGACAATAGCGGCTGCCAGCCACCAGCTCAGCAGTTCGTCCTTATGTCGGGTTACCTGTTGCGTTGCAGCGGTCTGGGTGCTTGGTGCTATTGACGGTTCTTGCAAAGCTGTTACCGGAGACTCTTTGGCTTAGCGCCGTTTTGAACAGATGCGATTATATTGCAAGCATTTTGAAAACTCGCAAATATGGCTGTAAATTCCCTTGATAACGTTGTACTTCTAAATATAGCTGCAGGGAATCCGAATATGGCGAAAAATGTGTAATTTCCGGCCCTGGCTTTCGTCTTGAGGCGAAAAAATGTAATCGGGCTCGCTTGACTACCCTGGTGGCTTCAGGCTACATGCACGCAGGGCCGGAGGTTTTCGTCCTTTTCGGCGAGTCTCAGAATCTCGCGGGTGATTGAAGCTGTTTCACCGTCGCCCAGGAAAACGAATTTCATGACATACAAAAGCGGAGCTCCTTCGGTCCAGCCCAGATAAATGTGTGGTTTCTTGCCTGTCAGGTCACGCAGGTAAAGAAGAACAGCAGACAATGCATTCGGTACAGCCACTGCATCGCAAGTTAAAACACTGTAACCGTTGCGCTTTTCGCCTTTGACCTCGAGAACGTCTTCGATGAACTCAGACGCGTCTCCCAATGTAATTTCGATAAAGATGACGCCCTCGTCGCTTATATTGTGCTTTTCTGAGATTTCTTTGAGCTTGCCTGCGTAGTCGAAATTGCCTGGATGGTGGGCGACTAATCGAATTGTGCCTGGTAGTTTTTGTCCAAGATTACCGGAGCTCAGTTGTGTACCACCTACTCCCATCGCTTCTTGCAGGATCGCTTCGGCCTGTTCGTCGACAACCACTTTCTTGATTCTCAATTCGGTTGAGCGTCTGAGACGCGAAATGAATGAGACGAATATGATTGCCCAAATGAAGAAGCTTGCTATGTGCAGACCTTCGGGGCGTTCGATCACATTTGCCAGTGTGGTGTAAATGAAGAGAATTGTGATGAATGTGAGCATGACCCGCCTGACCACGCTCGTTTTCCAGTCGGTCAGAGTTACGGCGACGGCAGCCGAAGCCATGAGCACCAGGACACCAGTTGCATAAGCGGCGCCCTGAGCGTCGACTGAGGCGCGGAAATAGTGCGTGACCGCTAAGCTGACGACGAAAAGAACGAGAACGAGCGGGCGCATAGCACGGGCCCAGTCGGGAGCCATGCCATATCGCGGCAAATAGCGGGGCACGAGATTGATCAGACCAGCCATTGCCGACGCGCCCGCAAACCAGAGAATCGCAATCGTGCTTATGTCGTAAACCGTTCCAAAAATATCGCCGAGATAGTGATGAGCGAGATATGCCAGGGCGCGACCGTTAGCTTGGCCGCCGTCTTCGAACTCGCTGGCTGGTATGAGAATGGTGGTGATAAGGGATGTCGCAATTAGGAAGAAACTCATGACGATCGCCGCGGTCGAAAGCAGTGTGCGAGTGTTCTTAATCCGCCCGGTCGGAGTTTTCTCTGTATCATCGCTATTGCCCTGAACAAGCGGCATAACGGCTACTCCGGTTTCAAAACCGGAGAGACCGAGCGCTAGTTTCGGGAAAAGAAGCAGCGAGACCATGAACATTTGCGGCACCGAAGGATACTTTGATGTGAGGTTGCCGAGCCAGTCTGCAACAGGTTTTTGGTTTTGCACTATGTCAAAGCCGCAGACCGTTACTACAACCAAATTGAGAGCCAAGTAAGTTCCTACCAAGACGATGGCGACGCCGATGGCTTCTCGGAATCCAATCAAAAAGATAGCCGCTAAAACCAAAAGCAGCCCGTCCGTGACCCAAAGAGGGCTGAGTCCAAAGCCTCTCATGAAGACGTTTTCCACTACGTGTTGTGCGGCATCTGCTGCTGACAGAGTAATCGTAATGATGAAATCTGTGGCAGCAAAACCAATGAGCACAAGCACTGCAGCCTTGCCTCGCCAGCCGGGCAGCAAGTGTTCCAACATCGCTACTGAACCCTGTCCGTGCGGCGAAACTTCCGCAACTCTTCTATAAATCGGCAGTGCCGCGAAAAGCGTGAAGAGAACCAGCACCAGTGTAGCCAGCGGAGATAGATAAGAAGCCGCCAGAAAAGCAATCCCTGGCTGATAACCCAGGGTGGAGAAATAGTCCACGCCGGTCAAGCACATTACCTGCCACCAGGGTGCCTTTGTGCTTTCACCTTCTTCTTTTTTTGAAAGTCCCTTGAATAGCCACTTTCTGGCTCTTTTGATGGTTGGGGACTGGCTTTCTGTCATGGTGGCAAATTTCCCTTCCTAAGTCTCTCTATCTACCCAATGGCGTCGCCAACCATGCTTTTCGCCGATTTTATCCAGCGCAGTTTTTTTTCATTTCCCGCCTGCCCGGATGTTTGGGTAAGTGGTTGTTTGATTGGCAAAGGACTACAATGGCTCTAGGAGACGCGTTGTTCCTATGAAACTTCCAAAATTTTCTTTCGGGCCCTGGCTTCTGGCATTATTCGTTTGGTCGTGTATTCCTGTTGGATTCATGATCTTCGGCGGCGAAATGAGGGGATTGGGCTTTGGTCTGTGCTTAGCGTTTCCCCCTCTGATGTTCGTGCCTCTTGCTCTTATTCCAGTTGTTACGGGATACTTTTTGTTCAAGCTTTTTAGTAATGGAGATTCAAGCAAGGTGACTCAAGCTGAACTCCAAGACGCAATAGACGAAACGGCTTAGCAGAACCTGCCGTCATATAAACTTGATTATGTTTCGTTTTCGCTTCGGCGTCCAATCATTTTTTGCGCGTTGTCAGGATAGTTCGGGTGGGCGAAACAAGTTACTATTCACGTTTTGGAGATAGTGGAGAGCTGGTTTGATTAGCAAAACCGAAAAGGCAATGAAGTGGTCTTCGCTGATTGGCGGCCGCGACGTGGATGAAAAGTCGTCCTCAAAGCAAACTGCCAAGCAGACGATTGCCGATTTGTGCGAAAAGCTACTCAGCGAACTTGGACAAGAGCCGGATTTAGTCATCGCCTTCGTGTCTCACCATTACGCGCGCAGCTTTGAAAAGATTCCGGGTTACATCAAGGACAAGCTCAATCCTAAGGCGCTCATCGGTTGTTCCGCGGGCGGATTGATTGGTGGTGGCGAAGAAGTCGAGCACGAAAAAGGTATTGCATTGGCGGGAGCCGTGATGCCTGGTGTCAAGTTGTCTGGTTTTCATATTTTCAATGAGCAATTACCGGATGGCGATGCACCACCTTCTGAGTGGGAAAAGATCGTTGGTGTGGAAAGCAGCGTTGAACCATCATTCATTTTGCTGCCCGATCCGTTCTCATTTCGCATCGATTCAATGGTGCAAGGCTTGGACTACGCATTTGCAAACAGCGTGAAAGTTGGCGGATTGGCCAGTGGTGCCAACGAACCTGGTAGGAATGCGCTTTTCTTAAACGATGATGTGTACACGGAAGGGATGGTTGGATTGGCAGTCTCCGGAAACGTGGTCGTCGATTCAGTGGTGGCACAAGGATGCAGACCAATTGGAAAGCCTCTTACAGTCACAGCTTGCCAGGGCAACATAGTTCTGGAATTGGATGGTGAGCCGGCTATACGGATGCTCAAGAGTGTTCTTGAAGATCTCTCCCCTCAGGATCAAGAGCTTGCGCGCAACTCACTTTTTCTCGGCGTTGTTATGGATGAGTTCAAGACTGATTTCAAATGCGGCGACTTTCTGATTCGCAATCTGGTCGGGTTGGTTCCGGAAGCTGGCGCGATTGTTGTCGGCGAATTATTGAGGCAAGGACGTACAGTCCAATTCCATTTGCGTGATGCTGCGACATCGTCTGAAGATTTGCGCATGATGTTGAAAAACTATTGCGATCGCACGCGTTTGAGTGGAGGTGGCGCCCAGGCCCAAGGTGCGCTGCTTTTCTCATGTCTGGGGCGCGGGAAGTATCTTTATGGAAGCAAGAATCATGATAGTGACAGTTTCCGCGAGTATGTCGGAGACGTTCCACTGACCGGATTTTTCTGCAACGGCGAAATTGGACCTGTAGGAGGCACGACTTTCTTACACGGTTACACTTCGTCCTTTGGGCTATTCCGAGCGAAGGAGAACGCAGGTTCTCTATAATCAAAGGCGAGTACGTGGAGGATGAAACATGTCAGCACTTAAGGTCGCTTCGAGAATTCAAACGAGTGCATTCCTAATTTTGGTATGTGGTCTTGCCTTTTCGTGCGCAGCCATTGCTGCTCCTGTTGCTAAGGCGCCAGCAAAGGCTGCTCCTAGACCTGCCGGAAAGCCTCATGTCGATAACTCAGGTCCACTTACGGGATATTTCAACCGCACGCGGCTGCGGGTTCAAAACAACTGGCAAGTTCCTGACGGAAAAAACAATGTTGTTTTGACTGCCACAATCAATTCTGATGGCAGTACTTCCGATGTTGTGGCGACTGGGCATCCGCACGATGCTCAAGCTGAAGTGAGCGCCACCGATGCATTCAATAAATCACTACCTTTGGAAGCGCTTCCCTCCGGAGTGACTTCTGCAAAGATCACGATTAACTTCGAGTATTCCTACGATCCACATGGTGATGGTTATCATAAGGTATCCGGTCAGATCTCACAGATAGCATCGTCGCAAGCTCAGCCTGCTAGCACTACCGCTCCTGCAGAAGGAGGGGCGAAGTTCTAAGTTATGTCAGGTTTTCGCTTTTTCTCAAAGAAAAAAACGCCTGGCAGTAGAGTTCGCGAAGCGCGTTATGCAGGTTCTTGGTATAACGACGATGCTCCAAAATTGGACCAGCAATTGGATGAGTTCTTGCAAGCTGCTAGCGGAGCGCTTTCCAGGCGCGCTGCTCATGCCCAGTTCCAAGAGCCGAAACTAAATCTACTCAAAGCTGAGGGGAATGTACTGGCGATTGTCAGTCCGCACGCAGGTTATATGTTTTCCGGGCAAACAGCTGCCTATGCATTCTCTCGCGCGCAAATGCAAGAGAAGCAGGGGCAAAAGGTAAAACGAGTCTTTCTACTGGGCCCCAGTCATTATGCAGGCTTTGAAGGTGCCGCTCTCAGTGATGCCGGAGCGTTTGAGACACCACTGGGCAATCTGCCGATTGACCTGAAAACTGTAGAAGCACTCGGAGATTTTCCGCTGTTTCGCTTTATGCCAGAGGTCCATCGAAAAGAACATTCGCTGGAATTGCAATTGCCTTTGATTTATAAAACGTTTGGTCCGATTGAATTGGTGCCAATCGTCATCGGTCAGTTGGAAGACGAAATGGAAACCCGTTTGATTGGCGGTGTTTTGAAACGGTTTTTGAAGGAAGACGATTTGGTTGTCGTCAGCACTGATTTTTGTCATATCGGTCCGCGCTATCAGTACCAGCCTTTTACTGAAAACATCAAAGATAATGTTTATCGACTTGATAAAGAGGCTTATACCTATATCAGTTCATTGGATCTCGAGGGCTTTATCAACTTTCGCGAACGAACCGGTGCCACCATATGTGGTTTTTATCCCCTTTGTGTTCTCCTCTCGATTTTGCCGGAAAGCACTGGTAGTACGGTCTTGAACTATGCAACCTCACAAGACTCGCTGGTTGAGGATGACGAGAACTCGGTCAGTTACATGGCGATTGCAGTTGGCGAACAGGAAGGCAAAGAGTGTCATTGGAATTCTGGCTCTGAGCAGCCGGCAGACGATGTTTCCTTATCGGCTGAAGAACGTAAGGCACTGCTTTTGGTGGCGCGTGAAACTATTGCAGCGGTTTCCTCCAAGAAACCTCAACCCAATACAAGTGAGTTAAAGAAAACGCATCGACGCTTTGCTGCTCCTCGCGGAGTATTTGTGACGCTCTTCAAGAAGACGGGAGATTTGTCCCCGGACAACCGCCGTGAATTGCGCGGTTGTATAGGTCATATTTGGCCGGTTCGCTCACTTGTGGATGCTGTTTGCGAGAATGCCGCAGGTGCGGCGATGCGCGATTATCGTTTTCTGCCTGTCACTGCTGACGAATTGGACAGCTTGGAAATTGAAATAAGTGTGCTTACGCCATTGAAGAGAATCGAGTCCTATGATGAGATAGTAATAGGTAGGGATGGCGTCGTCCTATATAAGAATGGAAGTCAGGCAGTTTTTCTGCCTCATGTGGCGGCGCAATTCGGCTGGAATCTCGAGCAGACGCTTACGCAGCTATCCTTGAAAGCAGGACTGGGCGAGACGGCATGGAAGCAAGGGGCTAAATTCGACATATTCCAAACGGAGTCTTTTGAAGAGCACGAAAACGGGCATGAAGACACGGGGGATGCCATTCATTCTTGAACCAGGCATCCACCAAAAGGGGGACATGTGGGCTACGATTTGCCGGTTGGCCAAAAAGTTAGGGTTGTGTTGGCAGAAGACGACGAACCGACCAGATTTTGGTTGAAGTTGACTCTGCAGCAGTCGCAAACCTTTGAAGTCGTCGGCCAGGCAGGCGATGGCCGGTCTGCCGTCGATCTCACTAAAGAGAATAGGCCAGACCTGGTTCTGATGGATATCGGCATGCCGATTATGGACGGCGTCGAAGCGGCTCGCTTGGTAAAGGAATCGTTGCCGGAAACCAAAGTCATTATGTTTACATCACACGACACCGACGATTCTGTCTTTGCTGCCCTCTCCGCCGGTGCGGACGGTTATTGTTTGAAGACTCTGACAGCCGAGCAATTGCTCAAAGCAGTCTCCAGCGTTATGGACGGTGCTGCCTGGCTTGACCCTGGTATTGCGCGAAAAGTCCTCCGGGCCGCGTCCAACAGCGTCGCTCCGAAAGACGGTGAAGCAGAAGCTGAGAAGAATGAAGTCCAGGCTGTTAAGGATGCAGGAAAAGATATAGCCAAGGACGCAAAGGATGCGCCTGGACCAAACCCGTTCGCGCTTTCTCAACGTGAAATGGAAGTTTTGCAGCTGCTCGTAGATGGGCTGAGCAATCAGGAAATTGCCGATAAATTGTGCTTGGGCACCGAGACGATTAAAACGCATATGCGCCATATTATGCGTAAGCTTTCAGTTTCAGACAGAACGCAAGCAGCAATCAAGGCAATGCGTCAGGGCATTGTTTAACTGACGATCGGCGATTATTGAAAAACTCTATCCGAATAGTTTTGCAGCGAGCAGAAGTTGCTGCAGAATGCATTGAATGGCAGTGAAAATCAGGAACACTAGTGTATGGTCTTGATTCGCGAATCGCGACAACTCGGCTTCAATCGAAGGAATTGCGTGCGCCTTATCCGGTTGTGTCAAAAGTGCATCCGGAATGATCAGGCGCGGATTGGTGCGCCATAAGCCATAGCTGAATAGTTCTTCTGAAGTAGTATCGACAACGGCTAGCCTAAGTCCTGGCAACGAGAGCTTCTTGCAATGTTCGCCTATCATCAAGGCCAATTCCGGATTGGTCTTGGCAATATCTTCGAGGGCAACAAAGCGAGCTTTGAAGTAACGACGCTCTGCCCAATCCAGCACCATAGGCAGTAGCATTACAAACAAAACGTTCCAGCAGAGCGTTAGACTTGCAGACCCTCCGGCACCAATTTCTCCGATGGCTACGCATCGAGCCACAGGGAAAGCCAAACCCGCACCTACAATGAAGGTGGTCAGGTAATAGATACCTAGAACGGTGGATGGTTTTAGAGGTTTTGCAGAGTTAGCCATTGTTTTTGCCGGACTTAATCCGGCAGTGTTATGTGTCTTGTTAGTCTTGTTCCACCTTGAAGTGACAATCAAACCGCCGAATCTCCTCATGACATCTGGGTCGCGGCTATAATTGGTCTGTTGGGGAGCGGACTAAAAGGGCGGAAACTTTTGATGGGCAAAGGACTCCTCGAATGCAAGCATTTTGCCGCCGAATGGTTGCGCGCATTTGAGATTAAGAGAGCGGGCGGCAATATTCAGCGCCTCGACGAAATTGCCGACTTTAACGACGATGAGGTGCTCAGGCGCGGGCTCTGGATGATGTCCATCGTGGGTGGGCCTATCGTGTACCTGGTACTGCCGTTCACGCTTTCAATACTGCAAACTTTCATCTGGGTTCAGCTAACAGCAATACTGTGGACGCTTCTGAAAATCGCTATGGGTTTAATCTTCGCCATTTTTGCGATGGCTGTGTACTTCACATTCCTGCAAGACAGGGGATCGGCCGGATAAATGATTCAGGTAAAAACGCTCGACGAAATAGTAATGGAAGCTCAGCGGCAATCCATCAATCTTGTGCGGTTCATTTATGCTGATTTGAGCAGCATTATCAGAGGTAAGGCGACGCGGGCAGCTCGACTGAAGGAACGCTTAGAGAGCGGTATCGGATTGGTGAAAGGCACGCTGGCAATGAATATGCTCGACCAGCTTCAGTCTGATACCGGTTTTGGTGCCAGTGGCGAGATTCGCTTGATACCTGATCCCGATACATGGACTGTACTGCCTTACGCAGAACGGCAGGCAGCAGTGATTTGTGATTTGATGGAACTGGATCACACTCCATGGGAGCTCTGCCCACGCGCTGTACTGAAACGCCAGATTCAAAAAGCCAAGGACATGGGAGTGAGTTTTCAGGCCGCGTTCGAGCCCGAGTTTATGCTAGGCACCACCAGTGAAGGCACCTTCCAACCAATCGATCGCAGTCTGTGTTTTTCCACGGAAGGAATGAACAGAGCCTCTCGCTTTATCAATAATTTCATTGACGCGCTGGCAAAGCAAGGCATTGAGACTGAACAATACTATCCTGAACTCGGGCACGGTCAACACGAAGTCAGCATTGGTCACATGCCTGCACTGAAGGCTTGCGACAGACAAGTTTTTTACAGAGAAACTTTGAAAGGCGTCGCGCTGGAAATGGGCGTGGAAGCGTACTTGGCGCCAAAACCATTTGAAAATCAACCTGGAAATGGATGTCACCTGCACCTTTCTGCCTGGGATATCTATGGCGAGCGCAATCTATTATTTGCAGAAAGCGGACTTTCTGTTTTCGGTATGAAGTTTGTCGCCGGCATCTTGGAACACCTACCAGGCTTGGTGGCACTGACAGCACCATCGGTGAATTCTTATCGCCGCCTAAAGCCAAGCTCATGGGCTTCAGCATACACGTGCTGGGGTTTTGAAAATCGAGAA
>DTSE01000134.1:38039-87167 GCA_012965515.1 Candidatus Melainabacteria bacterium
CGGTGAGAGTGCCTTCTGTTTATTGGGGGCAGGAGATGGCAACAACAAACATTGAAGTTAAATGTGTTGATTCGACTTCTAATCCTTATCTTGCCCTGGCGGGCATTATTGCCGCTGGCATGGACGGCGTGGAGCGAAATTTGCAACCGCCGGAGCCTGTATTTTCAGATCCGGCCGGATTGAGTCCTGAAGAACAGGAGAAGAACAAAATTCGCAGATTGCCTTCTAGTCTTATGGATGCGCTGATGGAACTGGAGGAAGACAAACTTCTGGTCAGTATGTTGGGCTCTCGCCTGGCTGACACATATGCCGCAGTCAAAACCTCGGAATGTGGTGCTTTCGATGCTGCCAATCCTGAATTTGAAATGACCCATCACCGGAATCGCTACTAGAAGAGGATTGAAGGTGAGCGAGTTTCCCGTCATTGATTTGCGAAGTGCGATTATTATCGATCAGCACGCGCATTCGTTTGCTAATGACTTTTTGCAATTTGAAGCCGTCGATTTGCGCAGATGCTTCACCGAGAGCCGCACGATGGAAATGTTGCAAAATCATGTACACAATTCCCTGTCTTACATGGACATGATTCGAAAGCTTGGGTACTTGCTGGATGTTGCAGGGGAGAAGCAAATAATTGAGCTGCGGCAAACAATGAGAGAGTACGACTTAGTAAACAGTTTGTTCGACGATGTTTCCTTCGGCGCATTCATAATCGATGATGGATATTCATCAGGCAAGGCAATGCCGCTGCCAAAGTTTGCGCAGTTGACGAGTCGACCGGTATTTCGTTGTTTACGAATTGAAAGTTTCATTGAACAGGCGTTAGCTACATCATCAACTTTCTCTGAACTCGAGGAGAAGTTTCTGACAATGCTGGCAGCACCATCAGAGGTGCCAATAGTATCGCTGAAAACAATTCTCGCCTATCGTGGCGGATTGAGTTTGCTCGACACCACGAAAGACCTTGCGAAAGCCGATTTTGCCGAACTCAAGGAGCGATCGAAGCGTTCCACTATTAAGTCAGCTTTTCGGATTGAGCGATGCAATTTGCATCACTATCTTGTCCTTCGTGCATTTGAATTTGCCGGAGAGAGAAAGATTCCAGTGCAAATTCATACAGGTCTAGGGGATTCTGACGAAGACTTAGCGGAAAGCAATCCTCTCTTACTGAGAAGCTTGTTTGAGAACAAGCAGTTCTCATCAGTTAAATTCGTCCTTTTGCATTGCTACCCATTCGTAAAGGAGGCTGCCTATCTTACGTCTCTTTATTCGAACGTATATATGGATGTGTCGCTAGCATGTTTTCTTGTTTCCGCGAATGTCGAAACGATTTTATTGGATGCAATCTCTCTTGCACCAAGTTCCAAAATTCTGACTGGAACAGACGGGCACACTGTGCCCGAGACATATTGGTACGGTGCTCATTCTATAAAACGTGGGCTGTCTGCTGTTTTAACCAGTCTAATCAGAAAAGACTTTTTTGATCCAGCTCAGGCGATGAAGATTGCCGGCGACATACTTCACGGAAACACCAGACAACTGTACAACCTGGATGGCCTGGCTTAGCCGTGTCCGAGGCGCATGCAATGCGCCACTACGCTTCGCTTCCTACGCTTCGCTTCTAAACGGGGTACGTAACCTTCGTTAGTTCTTCGGAGACTTTCCAGAGTTTTTGCTGGAGTGCTGAATCGTGAGAGAGTTTGTTCGAATCGACGCGGGTTGCTATTCCTTTGCTGCCGCCAAAGCCGTTTGGTCCGTAGTATTCGCCACCGGCAACAAGCTTGTCTGTTGCAGCCATGAGCATAGGCTGAGCGCCTGCGCGTGCGTCCTGGCTGAAGATTGGTTCGAACATGGTGAACAAAGCGCGAACCCAGGCTTTGGTTACTGCGTGGACTTGCAAACCTGTACGCGACCAACCAGGATGAGCAGCGACTGAAATTGTTCTCGAATTTGCTTTGTCCAAGCGGCGCTGCAATTCGTACGCGAACAGCAAATTGGCGATTTTCGACTGTGCGTAAGCCAAGTTTGCAATGTATCTTTTCTTGCTGTGGAGATCGTCGAAGTTGATCTTGCCGCGCAAGTGCGCAGTACTGCTCAACGTGACGACTCGAGAACCTGGAGTCGCCATCAGGTTCGGCAGTAAGAGACCGGTGAAAGCAAAGTGTCCGAGGTGGTTGGTGCCGATTTGGAGTTCGAAACCATCTTCAGTAATTGTGTATGGAGGAACCATCACACCGGCATTGTTGATGAGAACATCGATTTTGGGAAACTGGGAGCGCAGTTGTTCCGCGCATTCATGTACTGATTTGAGAGAGCTGAGGTCGAGCTTTACCGGAATAATATTATGATTGCCATTTTTGGATTTGAGTTTTTCGGCGCATTCTTTGGTGCGCTCTAAGCTTCTACTCGCAAGTACAACGGTGGCTCCGTGTTCAGCAAGCGCGTCGGCTGATTCGAAACCGATGCCGTTGGTGGCGCCTGTTATAACGAAAATCCGACCGGTTTGGTCGCCGATTTTGGATTCGCACCACTCCTTAATCGCATTGCCAGACTTTGTTACTCTCGATTCGCAGGACTGTCCGGTCATTGAGCACCCTCTGTTTCTATTTTGAACGACGAGGGCGACGTATGGCGCCGCCCTCGAACAGTTTCTTGATTGTGCGCCAACCAAACTAGTTGAGGCACCAAAATTGGGCGCATGCAATGCGCCCCCACGGTCAACTACATCAAGCCCTTCATTACCTCGTCCAGGACTTCTTTTCCAGGTCTCAGTTGTGAGTCGGGAATGTTGACGATTGGTGTATCGACAACATGCATCAGGTCTGTGAAGTTGTCTTTCTTCTCGTCGATGTAGAGCAAGCCGGTGAGGAATTGTTTTTCCTCTGCTGCTTTAGCGATCGTTTCAACTGCGAGTGCTCGATTGGTGGCATCGTAGTTGCGCTCAGTTTTCTTCAAGCGCAGGTGCGAACCGTCATGCAATTCGATGTCGGTGACTGTACCAGGCTCGTAGTCGACAGTGATTTGCTCGAAGAATGGAATGTAGCCCAACTCGTGGAGCGGGGTTTCCATTTCCTTGGCGTATTTGTAGCTCTTTGTCGAACCTTCGTGGTTGTTGAAGGTGACGCATGGGCTGATGACGTCGAGGACGGCTGTTCCTTTGTGAGAAGCAGCGGCTTTAAGCAGAGCGACGAGTTGTTTCGGGTCGCCGGCGAATGAACGGGCAACGAAGCCGCAGCCAAGCTCAATGGCAAGTCCGCAGAGATCGATGGGCGGAAGTTCGTTCAACACACCGGTCTTCAGCTTGGAGCCGAGGTCGGCGGTGGCGGAGAATTGTCCTTTTGTAAGACCATAAACACCGTTGTTTTCGACGATGTAGATCATCGGCACGTTACGTCTGACCAGGTGGCAGAACTGACCAAGTCCGATTGATGCGGTGTCGCCGTCGCCGGAGACGCCGATCAAGCGAAGGTCTTTGTTTGCCAGGCTGACGCCGGTGGCGACCGACGGCATTCTTCCGTGCGTGGAGTTGAATCCGTGCGCACGGTTCAAGAAGTAAGCCGGTGTCTTACTGGAGCAACCGATACCACTCAGTTTTGCAACGTTGTGGGGTTCAATGCCCAGTTCGTAAAACGCCTTGATGATCTGACTTGTGATAGCGTCGTGTCCGCAGCCGTCGCAGAGAGTGGAAGGGCTACCTTTGTAGTCCGCCAAGGTCAGACCGATGCGGTTTGTGCTTTGGGGTTTGGGTGTAGATGCAACCATGTCTCTTACTTCTCCTGGCTTTGGATGGAGTCGGTGACGAAACGAGCGTCAAGCGGCAAGCCATCGTAATGTCTGATAGAACGAATCTTCGTTGCGAGTTCCGGATATTCGGAAACGATGATGTCTTTCAACTGACCATCGCGGTTTTGCTCGACGATGTAGGTGCGTTCGTGCGATTCGATGAAGGCTTTAACGTCATCGGTAAGCGGCAATGCTCTCAAGCGCAGATAGCTGGTTTCAACATTTGCTGCTTTGAGTTGATCGCGCGACTCGCCGATTGCCGGATCTGAAGAACCGAAAGCGATGATGCCGATTTTTGCTTTGGCATTCTTGTCGATGATTGGTTGCGGGATGTGTTTCTTGGCCGTTTCCAATTTCTTGAGCAAGCGATCCATAAGCTTGACGTAATCATCCGGGCGCTCAGTGTATCCGGCTTTTTCATTGTGACCGGAGCCACGCGTGAAGTAAGCGGCATTCGGATGATTAGTGCCAGGCAATGTGCGGTAGGGAATACCGTCGCCGTCGACATCTTTGTAGCGAGCAAATTCTTTGCCTGCTTCAAGCATTTCGGCGGTCATGATTTTGCCTCTGTCCATCGGAGTCTTCGGATACTCGAAGGGATCCGACATCCAGTTGTTCATGCCGAGATCGAGGTCCGAAAGAACGAATACCGGTTGTTGGAAGCGCTCGGCGAGGTCGAACGAGTCGTGTGCGAACTGGTAGCACTCAGCTACTGAGCCCGGCAGCAAAACGATGTGTTTTGTGTCGCCGTGCGAGAGGTAGTAGGCGCTGATCAAGTCGGCTTGCGATGTTCTTGTCGGCATACCTGTCGATGGACCGACGCGCTGAACGTCGAAGATGACGACCGGAATTTCGGTGAAGTATCCGTAGCCGGCAAACTCAGCCATGAGCGAGATGCCCGGACCGGAAGTCGAGGTCATTGCGCGTGCGCCTGCCCAACCGGCTCCCAAAGCCATACCGATTGCAGCCAATTCGTCTTCGGCTTGAACAATATTGAATGTTGCTTTGCCAGACTCTTTGTCTACACGATACTTCTTCATGTAATCAATGAGTGATTCGGTCAAGCTGGAAGATGGTGTGATCGGGTACCAGGCGGCAACCTGAATACCGGCGAACATGCAGCCGAGAGCAGAGGCGGCATTGCCATCGATGATGATTTTGCCGGCAGTCTTATTCATCTTTTCGACGTAGTACGGATCGTCTTTCTTGATGTTTTCCTTTGCCCATTCGCGTCCGGTGTCGGATGCTTTGATGTTCAAATCGGCAGCGGACTGCTTTTTCTTGAACTGGCGGCGAATGGCGTTTTCAATTTCAGCTTGATCAATGTCGAGAAGTTCAGCAACAACACCCACATAAATCATGTTGGTGACGAGCTTTCTCAACTTGATGTTTTCTGTGGCTTTGGCTGCCAGTTCGGTGAACGGCACCGGATAGTGCTTCACGTCCGAGCGAACCGCAGTCAAATTCAATTCTTGCGGGCTGATGCAAACGGCACCAGGCTTGAGGTTTTTGACGTCTTCCATGGCGGTTTGTGGATTCATCGCCACGAGAATGTCTATTTCTTTCTTTCTGGCAATATAGCCATCTTTGTTTACACGAATGGTAAACCATGTCGGCAAGCCGGCAATATTCGACGGAAACAGGTTCTTACCGCTGACTGGGATTCCCATCTGAAAGATGGAGCGCATCAGGACGGTATTCGAAGATTGGCTTCCAGAACCGTTTACAGTTGCGACTTCAATTGAGAAGTCGTTAACAATTCGCCCGCTCTCTACTTTCTGAGCGGCGTTCGCTTCAAGTGTTTTCACCGTTTGAGTACCCTAAAAGGACGCAAATACAGTTGAAATTTTAACAACGGAAGCGCGCTGGCCGCTCGTTTCAAAAGGAATCAATAAGAATCTATATATAGGACCTGGCTAAGCTAAGAGTTTGTGGCTGCTCTTTGCTTGTCAAGGGTTTGCGGCTCCATGTGCCCGTCGGAAATATGGACATCTAATAGGAACGGCCCCTGGGTTTCGAACATGAGCTGGAGCGCCGGCTCCAGTTCGGACATCATGCTGATTTGTCCGGCTGGAACTCGCATCGATGTCGCCAAATCCCTGAAGGAGACGGGCGGATTGTCCAACTGCACTCGCAATGGACTGCCTGGAGTCGAAAGCAACTGTAGATTGTATGTGCTTCTTCCCAGATTGTTGATGACAATGTACTTGGTATGCAAACCGTAATGAGCGGCTGTCCATAAGGCTTGAGGTGCGACCATCGCACTCAAGTCGGAGGTTAATGCAATTACTTGATGGTCCGGACTTGCCCACTGGATGCCGAGGCTGGCGCCTAAGCCGTATCCTTGCACGCCGGAATTGAGTGAGAAAAACGAGGAGCTGCTTTCCAAATTGAGCACCTGTACTGGATCGCAGAGATCGTTTACGAGGTCGCTCACAATCACGGATTTTTGCGGACGGACAGCGTCAATCATGCGCAGCAGCCAGAGCAGCGAGATGGGAGCATTCTGTCCCGGGTACGAAAGCCTTTCTTCCAACTCCTGTTTGCGTTTCGAGACCCAGGCAATGGTGTTGTGCGCTCGCCGTTTGGTGACGTCGACCCAGGCATTGTTAGAAACCATTTGAATTTCGGCGCGAATTCTGGAGAGTGTTTCCCCTATATCTGCTACGGCCGCCAGGTGGCAAGGAAGTGTTTTGCCGGCAAGACCTGGCTCCACATTGATTTGAATTACTGATGCATTCTGCGGAATCAGTGATGGTTCGTGGACTTTTGCTGGAATTCTTGTTTGCATCCCTAAGACAAGAATCACGTCAAACGGTGACAGCAGTTGATTCGCTTGTGTTAAATCAAGTGGCAGAACGCCGCAAAACTGCGGGTGGCGATTGGGAAAATTGACGCCCGTGGGCATAGGTTCGCAGAACGCGGCGCATCCCAGCACTTCAACAAGGCTGACTGCCTCCTTTCGGGCGCGATATTGAGAAACCTCATTGCCAAAAATGATGCAAGGATTTTGGGCGGAAACCAAAGCCTTAGCCGCTTTCTTCAGGAATGCCGGATCTGCCGAACCCAAAGGACTAATCTGGGGCGGCATGATTGCCTGCCCGGCTGAAGGTCTTAGTAAAAGATTGTGCGGTAGGCTCACAACGACCGGACCCTTTGCCGGAGAGTTTGCCTCATGGAAAGCTCGGCGGAGCAATCTTGGAATCTCGGCGTGCGTTTTCAATTCACAAGCCCACTTGGCGAGTGGTTTGGCCATTTCCAAAAAATCGGCAGAAAGCGGAGGCTCGTCCGATAGAATCTGCGAATCTTGCTGGTCTACGAGAACAACGAGCGGCACGCGCGCTTTGAGTGACGTATAAAGCGCAGTCTGAACGCTGGCCATTCCGGGCGCAGCCATCACAGCCATCACACCAGGTCGACCCGACGCTTGCGCATAGCCGATCGCCATCGACCCGGCCACCTCGTCGTGCAGGGCAGACAGGAAGTGAATATCCGAACGCATCTCATAAGTCGCTGTAATGACAGGCGATTCGGCGGATGCCAGTGATCCAAAAATGAAACGTGTTCCCTCAGCCTGAAGTTGATCAAGCAGCAAATGACTTGCCAGGTGGTCTGACATCGAAACACTCCGCGAGGTTGAGTATGTTCTTGCCCTGTAAAGGAGAACATACCCATGTTTGGGAACTTTTGAGACACCCTAATGGGTGAGCTAAATGTTTTTGATGAAAGGTTTTAGTTTTATCCAATGTTCATGACAGTCGCTTATAAGTGATCCAGTTCAACAAGTGGGCATGGTGCGGTCATGTGGAGATCGGCTAGATTGTCGTCAAAAGGCAACAACATGCCTTTTCCCCAAGAGCGGTTGTAGTAGTTCAGTTGACCCCTATAGCCGGACGGTAAAACTTCATCCAATCCGGTTTTCTTTATCAGCTGCTTGAGATTGAAGCTAGGGGCAAAGTCTCTGGCGAGACCCTCCCACGCCCTAATTCTCATCAGCTTTTCCTGTAAGGCGCGAACCAGCAGCGACGCCCAAATTGCCTCACGAAAATCTTTTGGAGCTGCAATTTCCAAAATCCGCAGCACTCCGCCGGCGCTTTCTGTAATCGCATAGCCCCCGACAATGCCGTTGCAGCTTGCCTTCGTGATGTTCAAGGCTGGCCAAGCAAGGCGTGAGTGACTGTGCAAAAACGTCTCACGCATGAGCTTATAGCTGAAATAACTACGGTCACGAACGATACCATATGGCTGCCTTCTGAGCCACTGTCTGTAGTGGCGCGTTGCAAACTCGAGATGTTCTGGAAAAAGCCTTTCTTGATGAAGTTCAAAGCATTTGTCCTCGAGCGTGAGGCTGATCGTGCCATCATCTCCGCAGTCTATATTTTTTGGAAATTCCGGACTGCCTTTAATGAATGGAATATGAATAAGTAGGTCGGCAGAACCGATTTCTGTAAATCCGAACCGCGCGTAAAAATCGCAGTCGATGTCGGAAAACAGAATCAATCCTTGATACTTTTCGCTTTTGGCCAGTTCAATTGTTTCCTGCACAAGCTGTGACGCGTAGCCCATACTGCGGCATTCAAGCTGCGTGTACACCGCGCCTATTCCGCCGAGCTTATACAAGTGACCGCGCGTTTGCAGATCAATTGAAGACAGTTTCAGACTGGAAACAATTCTTCCTTTGCGGCTCAGAGTCAAATGCCGAAGATTGCGGCGAGCCCAAGGATGATTCGCTTGTTTATGCTGGTACTCCAGATAATCCCGACGGGATAGTCCCGGTGACCAAATTTTGAATGTTTCGCGGAATACCGGAAGCAGTGTTTGCCAGTCGGCGGGTTCAAGCTTCATTTTTACTCAGCTGCAACTTCCATCTCTTGATTTTACTCACTTATTGCGGTGTTTGAAGTTCAAGCAAACCGCTAATGACAAGTGTTTGTACTGGAGGTGGTGCCGTACAATTACCTAATTCGTCCATAAGGCAAATCAGATGTCCGGCTCGTTTACGAACAACGGCTGCGCCAACGGCGGTGCTTTCAATAGAGGCGGTGCCTTTACCGTGTATTTGGGTCACATTGTTGACCCGGTGGACGAGAATATCTATCGTGACATCCCTTGTGGGGCGCTGGTTGTTTCTGGTGACGGAAAGATCGAGGCTGTTGGCAAGTGGTCTGACTTGTCTGCTCAATTTTCAGAGGGAGCCGAAATTGTCGATTGCGGACAAAAACTGATCATGCCAGGCATTATCGACATGCACATTCACTTGCCTCAAGTTACTCAAATAGGGAAGTCTGGTGACACATTGCTAGGCTGGCTGGAAAAATACATTTTTCCTGCGGAATCCAGATTTAGCGATCTCAGTTATGCAGAAAAGATAGCTGCCTGGTTTTTCGACCAGCTTGCCTGTAACGGCACTACTCTGGCAGTAGTTTTTACCACAATTCATAAAGAATCTACGGATGCAGCCTTCCGAATAGCTGCAGATAAGGGCATGCGCGCCATCATGGGCAAAGTGATGATGGACAGAAACGCACCGTCGACCTTGCTGGAAAATAGCAAAGACTCAATTGCGCAATCGGAAGAGTTAGCAGCCAAATGGCATGGTCACGATAATGGAAGATTGCTCTACGCATTTACTCCGCGTTTTGCGATAACCGCTACTGATGGGCTTTTGCGCGAATGTGGAAAGCTCTGGCAAAGCAATCCCGGCACTTACATGCATACCCATCTTTCGGAATCTGTAGAAGAAGTGAAAAAGGTTGCTTCACTCTTTCCCGACTCCCGCAGTTATCTCGATGTATATGATCGAAGCGGTCTGTGCGGCGAGCGCTCTGTTTTCGCGCATTCCATTCATTTGGACTCGGAAGATTTGCAGGTGATGCACAAGAAAAAATGCGCACTTGCTCACTGCCCATCATCAAATTTTTTCTTGAAGAGTGGAATTTTTCCAATCGAAAAGGTCAAGGCGGCAGGCGTGGAATTCGGCTTGGGATCTGATGTTGCTGCTGGTCCACAAATGTCTATTTTCGGAGTCATGAAAGATGCGAACTTCATTCAGCCGAAAATCTGGATTTCACCGTGCGAACTTTTTTACAGAGCAACAAAAGGCGGAGCGAAAGCTCTGCAACTGGATGATCAAGTCGGCTCGCTGGAAGCCGGTAAAGAAGCAGACTTCATAGTCGTTGACCCGACTTTGAAAAATGCTTGTCCAAGGGATATTCTCGACCACCATACGGACGAGATTCTTTCGACGATCGTTTTCTTAGGCGATGACAGAATGATTGACGCTACCTATATAAGGGGGCGGCAGGTTTTTGGGAGAGGAGAAGGGGTGAACGCGAGTTCTGAACTACACACAGTCAAGGGTGGCAAGCAATGACTATGGAAACGGCAACGGCAGGAATCAAAGAAATTTATTCGTCTGAGCAAATTCAAGCTCGCATTAAGGAACTCGGTAAGGAGATAAGCAAAGACTTCCGTACCCTGGAAAAGCCCGTCGTTATTGGCGTGATGAAGGGAGCATTTTGCTTTATGGCAGATCTTGTCCGTCAAATTGATATTGAGTCTCCGCTGCAAATTGAGTTTGTCCGTCTTTCCAGCTATGGTTCCGGAACTGAAAGCACCGGCAATGTACAAGCCCCTTATCTAGATCTGCCGAACATCAAGCGCCGCCATATTCTTGTGGTTGAGGACATAATCGACTCCGGCCGGACTGCGAAGTTCTTTTTGGAATATCTTCGGGACCAATTCGACCCGGCAACTCTCAAGTTAGCCGCGTTTTTGGACAAACCATCAAGGCGCGTATTACCGATTGAGCCGGACTATACGGGCTTTCAGATTGAAGACCTGTTTGTCGTTGGATACGGACTCGACTTTGCTGAGAATTATCGCGAACTCCCCTTTTTGGGGGAGATGATGAACGCAGAGGCGTGAGATACTGAAAGAGTCGGTAGCTAGGCTTGCCTTAATCTGTCAGCCTGTTATTCTCTTAAAGAGGGAAGTGCCGACTTTGCGGGGTCACGGCCTTGGATTCGACCGAAAAAACAACTGAGAAAGAGACGGAAAGCCGGATGTTCGACAGGGCTGCGTCCTTGTTAATGGTCACAGCGGCTGCGCTTCTGATTGGTAATGTTGTCGTCCTGTGGCTGGCCAGCTCCTATAACGAAAAGGCTTGCCTAGCTGCAGTCTACGAAGCTGGAAAAGCATGCCTGGCTGGACACGACCAGCGAAGAATCATGCGAGCGGCCTACTTGGGACTGTCTCATTCGCCCAACGGTGGGTTCTTCATTGAACACCCGCATTTCACTGAATATCATTGTGAAGATGTCCAGGGCGGCAAGAAGCTGACCATTCAAACCTCCACTTTTGTAAGATTGCCGGCGCCTATGCTTGTGGTGATGTCCAAAGACAATGTCTCTGATGACGGACGCCTGGCGATTCACAAACGCTACCAACTCGACATTCCAGACAGCGCTCAAAACTAGAAGCTTTGAGCCAAGTGTTTGGGCGATAAATCTTTGGGCGATTATTGGGCAATTATTGGGCAATTATTGGGCGATAATTACTGGGAGCTGATTTCTGGCTCTAAGTCTTTGCTCGTCTTTTGCAGTTCTTTGATTGCAGCACTACTTTTGTTTTGCCATATTTGAATGAACTCGAATAGCCGTCAATGGTGAACACAACGGTTTGCTCTGAATCTGTTTCGGTTGAACTATTTGAACTTTTGACTATATCGCTCGTATCCAAAAAAAGCGTCTTACCAAATCTCTTCGCCTTGATTTGGGCGACTTCTACCGCCATCGGTCGCTGATCGAATTCGTCACCTTTCATATAGACTCCGTTGGCTAGGCGCGTAATGAGACCTTTGCGAACGAGACGAGTAAGTGCCATGTCTATCGCACTTCTCTTTCCACAATGAGAGACGTCTGCGGATGTGAAAACCTGGCAATCGTCCAGCGCGTTTATGAATCTGCGAAGACAAGCAATAGTATTCAAGAACTGTGTGCCTCTCTCAATTACTACAACTATTTAGACGCCTTGAAGGAGCAAAAAGTTCAAAAAAATCCGCCAAAAGTCGATTTTTCAGGTGGAAGGACTTTGGCTACGGATATCAAAATCTGTTGGATTTTCCTAGATTTTTCCAACACTAATGCTTCTCCAAAAACACGCTCAAATGGAGTTTTAGCCTTATGCGCTTTGATTCATTTTTATGACAGTTTTCTGGAACCCAGGCAGGTTGGGATTTCTGTTGATTGCATCTTGTTGGATTTTTCTAGATTTTTCCAACAAGATTTTCAGTTGAAAGTGAGGGGCCGGAGGGAGAGAAAACAGGTGAAAGCAAAAAGCCACCACTGGTGGTGATGGTCTTTGCACGATCTGTCTTTGACGATCTGCCTTTGACGATCTGTCTTTGACGATCTGACTTTGACGATCTGACTTTGACGATTTACGATTGACTAACGGCCTTTGACTATCTGCTGAGTTCAGGGCTGGTGGGCTCGCTCGAGATTAACCAGGATTGTCTGATTTCGACTCGGTGCTGACTTTTCCGGAAACGTCATAGACATCAACTGGTCCAAAGATTTGCAAGTCTGGCTTGATCACTTTGGCATCGCCGACAACTGTAATTGCGATGTGTCCCAAGTCGATGTGTTTTCTTGCTACGTTGCGTACGTCATCTGCGCTGACAGTCATGATTTTATCGGTGTAGGTTTCCAGATAGTCGCGCGGCAAGTCGTAGAGCTGGCCTTCAAGAAGTCTTTGTGCGAGACCACCCTGGGTTTCAAGTCCGAGCTGGAATGAACCGGTCAGATATTTCTTCGCCTCATTCAACTCTTTGTCGGTCACTTTTATGTTGCGAATGCGAGAAAGTTCGTAGAAGAATTCCTGCAGTGATGGTGCTGTCACTTCTGTTCTTACTGATGCTTCCGCGCCGAAAGAGCCAGGCTCTTTTCCTGCTGCAACGCCTGAGTAGGCACCATAAGTGAATGATTTAGCTTCCCGCAGGTTGAGGAAAAGTCTCGAGTTTGCCGCTCCTCCTAAGATCTGATTCGCCAGAGTGAGAGCGTAGTAGTCGGGGTCGGTTCTCTTAATGCCGACATTTCCCATCTTTATATTGGATTGGACTGAGCCGGGTCTGTCGACCAGGTAAATGCGTTGCTCCGTTCTGGCAGGCACTCCTTGTCCATCGTTTTTCGCGATGTGTCCTGGCTTCCATTGTTCGCTGAAGTCTTTGCTGATGAGCGGGCGAATCTTGGCAGAATCGAAATCGCCGATAATTACGAGCGCCGCTTCATTGGGCAGGTAATTAGCTTTATGAAATGCTTCAAGGTCGGCGCGCGTGATTGACTTCACTGATTCTGGAGTCGGTGCAATGCTCGAATACGGGTGATCGCCGAAGATCACTTTGGCAAAGCGCTCTTCCAGCAAGAAGTCTGGGTTGCTGCGCTTCATTGCCAGCTCTTGAATAAGATTGGTTTTCTTCAGGTCGAATTCTGCTTGAGGGAAAGTCGGATTGAAGAGAATGTCTTCGAAGACGGCTATCAGACGATCAGTGTATTTAGAGAGTACCGAGCTGCTTACAATCGTGAAGTCATTATCGGCGCCAGCTTTTAAGCCGCCACCGATGAAGTCCACTTCGTCAGCAATCTGCTTGCTTGTCTTCTTTTTCGTACCTTCTGTCAGCATATCGGCGGTCAAGGAGGCAACGCCTCTCTTCTTCACCGGGTCCAAAGAAGATCCGATCTTCAGCCCGAGGGCGATGGTTACTAGCGGATAACGGTGATCTTCAACTAGTTGAACAGACAAGCCGTTTGCCAACTTGAAAGACTCAATTTTAGGCAAATGGAATGGACGTGGTGCCGGTGCCTCGGGTGGTTTTTTCCTCCAGGCTTCGGCTGACGCTGTCGTTGCAGCGGAAGAATCTTCTGCCCAGGCTGAGATGCAGGGTGCTTGCATGCTCATTGCGATGAGAAGACTGGTTGCTAATGCTTTTACTCTCATTACTCTCTCCTAGTTCGTCCTAAAAATAGATTGCTCTTTTGATTACGGTCTGCCGATCAATTCGTTGGTGCATTGCAATTCAATTTGTGAATGCTGCCTCTCCAACCCGACAGTGCTTCTATTTCTTGGACTCCTCCGATTCTTTCTTTTCTGGTGGTGTTTTTCCTGAGTCTGGTGCAGGTGTATCCTTTGTCGCTTCCGGACTTCCGGGAGTTGGCGACTCTGGTTTTCCTGGCGTTGCTGTGTCGACCTTTTCGGGAGCCGTCGTCTCTTTTTTGGGTTCCGGAGCACTTCCTTCTGCGGCATCTACTTTTGCCGGAGTCGGCTTGTCCTCTTTACCTTCTTTCGGCTCGATGTCGACGATGCAAACAATGTCTTTGTTGAACATCGATTTTGCAACGCGCTGGATGTCTTTGGCGGACACATTCATGTAGGCTTCCAAATCCTTGTCGATCAATTTGGGATCGCCAAAGAAAAGTGTGTACTCCCCTAAGTGCTCAGCTCTTCCCAAACTGCGCTGCAAGGAAGAATGCGCATTGGCGAATAATGTTCTGAGAATCTGGTTTTTGGCTTTTTCAAGTTCTTCGGGAGAGACCGGTTTGTTCTTCAGGCTGTCCAGCTCTTCAAACAGCACTTGTCGCGCACGCTCCGGGGTGTTGCCCGGTTTCAGAACAACAAACGCTTCAAAACCAGAAGGACCGCGCCGCTCGTCATAACCGGCATCGGCTTTGAGCGCGATTTTTTCACCTTTGACCATGCGTTGATAAAGACGCGATGATTCACCGGCCGAAAGCAGTTTTTCAATTACTCCCAAGACATAGTAGTCTGGCTCTCTTCTGCCCGGTGCCCGCCAGCCGATCCAGAAAGCCGGCAAATTAGCGTGTTTGTCCTCGACTTTGGCATACTTCGATTTGGTCATTGGACCTTCGGCGACATCCGGCTTGGGAGGCGCTTCTTGCCGTGGAATGGTCGCGAAGTACTTCTCAACGAGGGGCTTCATTTCTGAGCTTTTGAAGTCGCCGACTACAACAAGCACGGCGTTGTTTGGTGCGTAATATGTTTTGAAGAATGCGCGCACATCATCGAGGCTTGACTCTTCCAGGTCTTTGAAATATCCGATGGTCGGATGTCCATTAACCCAATTGTCGAAGAGCATTTCGTCAAACTTGATTGACGCCGGAACATAAGGCTGGTTGTCGTAGTTGAGGCGTTTTTCTTCTTTAACTGTTTCGAGCTGATTCTGGAAATTCTCAGGCGTAAGCTTCAGCGAACGCATCCGGTCTGACTCGAGCCAGAGAGCAAGTTCGGCTTGATTGCTCGGAAGTTTTTCAAAATAGTTTGTGAAGTCCGGGTGCGTCGAACCGTTCAAGCTACCACCTGCGCTTTCGACGTACTTGAAGTGCTCGGTTTTGCCGACGTTTTCCGAACCTTCGAACATCATGTGCTCGAAGAGATGTGCGAATCCAGAGCGACCCTTTTTCTCGTTGCGAGCACCGACATCATAAAGAATCGCCACTGCCACTACTGGCACCGAGTGGTCTTCCGAGAATACGACTCTCAGACCATTCTCCAATGTGAAGTCTGCATGCACTGGGATAAGTGGCTTCTTGCTGTCGGCGGCTGTTTTGGCTGGAGCCTTGGCTGCGATTTGCGTGAGGCGATTTGCTGAGATTCTCGCGGCGCTGCTTCTGGAATTTCTGGACGCACCATTTCTGGTGACTCTGGCAACCTTCTTTGAGACTTTCGCTGCGGATCTTTTGGTGCCGGCGGTTGCGCGCTTGACCAGAGAAGACTTGTTCGCTGATCCGTTAGCTGCCGGTTTGGCAAAAGCTGCCAGCGTCGTGGTTTGCCCGCCAATCAAAATGCTCAATCCGACCATAATCGTGAGACCAGTTTTCACCGGATTGAAAGGGGAGATACTAGCTATCTTCGTCATCATCAGCTCCAAGCAAGACCGAAGTCCAAAAAATCGAAACTACCAGAATGGAAAGAATCGCGGAACCCACACAAACCTTATCCGGTAGCCCGTACCGTTTCATCATCAGATATGTCGCAGCCGACAATATCAGAGCTAAAACTGCTACCAGATGGTTGACTGTGAGTGTCGGCATTCGCGAATACTTCTGCAATCACTTCCATTGCGCGCCGGGAAGACTAGCCTCTTTTCCGGACACAAGTGAAAAGCATAACAGGTGCAAGCGCTCCCACCCTTAAAAGGGGCGCGATTGCTAAGTTTTGCCTAGCAAGATTGCAGGTTTCTGCCCGGACCGGAACCGGCTGATTCGCTATAACGCGGTAAATGACTGCCCGGTTGTTTTACCGGGTTGTTCCGTGCGAAAGAATCGTTGTCTTAAATGCGTGCGTGTGAAAGGGTTTCCGCGCACTTGCAGCCCTTTCTTTCCGGCTTGATCTCTTCGATCAAGTTGACCAGGAGAGCCTGGAGCTTGGTGATGTTTTCACCGAAAACTTTCACCACTTCGCTGTGCGATACCGGCTCTACATCACCGACCAGACCGGAATCGTAGTCGGTAATCAAGGCGATATTGACGACGCACAATTCCAATTCGCGAGCCAGGTGTGCTTCCGGATACTGGGTCATATTGATTACTTCCCAGCCCATTGAAGTGAACCATTTCGACTCGGCTTTGGACGAGAAGCGAGGCCCCTGGATGACCACAACAGTGCCTTTCTCGTGCATGGTGATGCCGGCTTTGCGACCGGCGGCGATTGCCTGCACTCGAAGTTCGGGGCAATAAGGATCAGCGGCCGAGACGTGAGTTGCGATCGGTCCGTCGTAAAAGGTATCAATGCGACCGGAGGTGCGGTCTACATATTGATCGCTCACCACAAAACTGCCCGGTGCGACGTTGGTTTGGAGCGAGCCGGCTGCGCATGGCGAGATAATTCTGGTCACTCCCAGAGACTTCATGGCGTACATGTTGGCTCTGTAGTTGATTTTGTGAGGCGGTATCTGGTGACTGGCGCCGTGTCTTGGAAGAAATGCCACTTTCTTGCCGGCCATAGTGCCTATAACTAATTTGTCGGAGGGAGCGCCATATGGGGTTTCAACGGCTCGTTCTTCATACTTATCGAAGAGCTTATAAAAGCCTGAACCACCAAACACACCGATGTCTGCAACTTTTTCGTTTTTGTCAGTCACTTGAGTCTTAACTCCAATCTCAAATCAGGGGAAACCACATGGCAAGTCAAATTTCGACAAGGTAGCCTATAGTATCACCCCCGCGTTTGGGCAGCGGAATTGACTAAAAACCCGCTGTAACCGGGCTAGAATCCGCGCTATATGTCTAAAAATTCGCCCGGCTGGGTATATAACGAAGGCTGAATGTGCCCCTGAGCAAGGCTTTGCTGGAAAGGACCCAGCGAATACGCAAAAAATTTGCACAATCAACTGGAAATCAAAGTCATGGAAACAGTACGGAAGCATCTTTTCTTTCTCTCGTTATTCGTCTTAATAACGCTCATTGGTTCTTTTCCGTTTCTTCAGGCAGCTGCTAATGACCGGCAATTAGTTGCTTATCCTTTTGATGCATCCAGAACTCTTGGACGTGCAAAGTCTGATGAAAAGCCAGATCCCGACCAAATTTACTACAAAGTCTGGAGACTTATTAAAGACGACTACGTTGACGACAAGTTCAACGGGCAAAACTGGGATATCTGGAGACATCGTTACGACGGTAAGTTGAAGACAACCGACGATGCCCACAAAGCGATCGAAACCATGCTTGCCAGCCTCGGTGACAGATATACACGCTTCCTTGATAACGATGCGTTTGATGACGAGAATTCCCAGATCCATGCGGAACTATGCGGAATCGGCATTCAGATTGGTTTAGACAAAGTTCAAAACATCATAATCATTGCTCCGATTGAGGATACTCCCGCTCAGAAAGCTGGTTTGCAATCTTCCGATGAGATTGTCGAGATTGATGGTGTTTCAACCAAGGGATATTCGGTCGAGGAAGCCGCCAAGCATATTCGCGGTGCCATCAATACTAAGGTCAATCTGACGATCATGCGCCACAAACATCGCTTCAAAGTTGCTGTGGTGCGCGCGAAGATTCCTATCAAAGCAGTGCAGACTGTCAAAATGCTTGATGGCGACATCGGCTATATCCGGCTGTCCAGCTTCATTTCGCAGCAAGCCAATCGTGAGATGAGAGAAGCAATCGCAAAACTCTCACCGGCCAAAGCTTTAATCCTCGATCTGCGGGAAAACCCGGGTGGCTTGCTCACCAACGCGATTGAAATTGCCAATATGTTCCTAGATCACGGCAATATTGTATCCACCGTAGATCGCGATGGATACAAGACGGCGCAAACTGCCGATGGCAATCAGTTGTGCAAAAAGCCGCTCTGCATCTTGATCAACAAGGGCAGTGCCTCGGCTTCCGAGATTACGTCCGGTGCGCTAAAAGATAATGGCAGAGCCATTCTTGTTGGGCAGAAGACTTTCGGTAAAGGGCTGGTGCAAGGTATAAACCGGCTTGAAGACGGCAGCGGCGTCAATATCACTATTGCTAAGTATTTGACTCCGGCTGACATAGACATCAACAAGAAAGGCATCACGCCTGACCAAGTTGTGGAGTTAACCGAGGATGATCTCAAGACTGGTAAGGGCTGCTGGTGGAATGACCCGGACGGTCCGCAAGTTAAGAGGCAGCCGGAAGACTTCAAAGACAAACAGTTGAAAGCCGCTTTCGACCTGCTCAAAGTCAAGGTAGGCCATTCTGCGTCGGTTGCGATAGGCCACTAGTTAAAGCTTCTGTGCAACCACCCTATAGTGTCTTTTCGTGAGCGGAAATAGGTACTATAGTTGCGTAATGCCAGAGAAGAAAAATACTGACAAATTCCAACCCACTCGTTCCGGTGAAGTTGAGTCTGCCGCGCAATTCAAGCGCGAATTTGCATTCGGTGTGGCTGTGTTTGGGACGGAAGCCGGTTGCGGCAAGACGATTTTTATGACCGGTCTTTCAGCAGCCTTGCGCGATGAAGGGTTTCCTACAAGGGCGATTAAACCTTTTGTTCTTGGTGCCAGAAGGGACGCGGAGAACGAACTCGCCTTTATTAGTGCGATTACTCATACCCCGGTGAATTATCCGCTTGTCATTATGGATAAAACGTCGGCAGTTCAAGAGGGCAATTGGCAACAGGCTGCCAACATGACTACGTCTCGCCAGCACCTCACTTTTGTCGAATTGCCGGGATCTCCGGCGACTCCAATCATGTTCGAACATACGCACGACGGTTCGCTCGGCTCGTCGTGGAAAGATGCTGCCTCCTTTGCTTGCGATCTCGGATTGCCCTGCATTTTGATTGCAAAGCACAACAAAGATGCTCTTGAGAAGATAATGCTGGCTGCGTCCTATCTTCAATCTCGTGACGCGCGCCTTGTCGGCGTCGGTACGGTCGAAACCATGGAGTATGGTTCCGCCAACGAACTCAAATTGACTAAATCCGAACTCGAACTTGCCATCATGAATAATGCCAAGACGCACTATCTGGGCGCTATTGAGTACAGCCCCTCAATCAGTGTCCCGCGCGTTAATCAGGGCAACTTGATAAAGGTCACGGCAGCAGGTGTCGATCTTCTGCACGTCTTGCGCAGCCTTGGTGCTCCCGCATCACTTTCGAAAAGCTAAATCCAAGTGAAAAATGCAGCTGAACGGGACGCATAATTTCCGTTCCTTAAAGATATAGATCCAAATGGCTGTTAGCCAGGTTTGTCATGCCAAACTTTCTTTGCGTCCGAATTCTGGAATTCAGGAGCTTGACCTCCTGTTTTGGCAGAGACTGTTAGGGCGTTCGGACTTGATGCCGGTTGTATTTCGGCGGTCCCAGACACGGTTGGCTGGCAGCTTTTATTTTGGAGCTTGCGTTGGAAAATACCGAATCAGCCGTTGACGAGACAAAAACACTGGCGCCAGATGCCAGAGAACTTGTTGTGTTCACACTTTCCGATTCTTCCGGTGAAACGGCAGAGGCTGTCGGCCGTGCTGCACTGGTGCAGTTTCCACCTGGTCGTGCGTCAATCTATCGTTTGCCGCAAGTGAAAAGTTGCCAGCAATTAGCCGGACTGGTAAGGGAATGCGCCAACGGTCGCGCGGTCATTGCGTACACGTTAGTACTTCCTGAGTACAGAGAAACGCTGGAAGCGGAAGCTGCCAAATACAGCATTCCTACCGTTGATTTACTTGGTCCACTGATTTCTCGTATTGCCAGCATTACTCAAACGGCCCCGCTTTCCCAACCTGGTCGATTGCACTTATTGGACGAGAGCTATTTCAAACGAATTGAGGCTGTCGATTTTGCTATTCGTTTTGATGATGGTAAAAACCCTGATGGGATCAAGCAAGCCGATATTGTTTTAGTTGGTGTTTCTAGAACCAGTAAGACACCTAACTGCATGTACCTTGCGCACCACTACGGTTTGAAAGCGGCAAACGTGCCACTTGTGTTTGGGGTTGATCCTCCGCTGGCACTGTTCCAGATCAATCCAAAAAAGATTTTCGGATTGGCGATTGATCCGTATCTCTTACAGGAAATACGCACTACCAGAGCTATTGTGCTTGGTATGCGAGGCGAAAATGACTATGCTGATCCGGATCGCATTCGCCAGGAAGTTCGCTATGCAAAGAAGATCTTCCGCGAGCTGAAATGCCATGTCATTGATGTCTCCGCAAAGGCGATTGAGGAAACGTCCAGCGAAATTTTCCTGCAGCTCAGGCAATAGCGGCATCCGATTCAATAACCAAGGAAGCATTCAACCAATCATAGAAAACAACGGTAGTTGCAAACAATAGGGAGAAAACGAGATGGTGAGCACCAAAGGACAGACCGTAGACTTGAAGAGAGTCTTCCTTTTCCCTGATGCCTACAAGGCACTCAATCATCTGGGCAGCCAAAAGATGCGCGAGACGCTTGGCGGCAAAGGCGCTGGGCTCGCCGAGATGACTTCTTCTGGTGTGAATGTACCTCCCGGTTTGACAATAACAACCAATGTCTGCCGCGAGTACTACGAGAACAGCAAGAAGATTCCCGATGGTCTCTTTGCAGAAGTGATGAATGCGCTCAAGGACGTTGAATCCAAGGTCGACAGGCGATTAGGTGATTTGGAAAAGCCGCTTCTTTTGTCCGTTCGCTCCGGTGCAAAATTCTCCATGCCTGGAATGATGGATACGATTTTGAATCTTGGTTTGAACGATCAAACGGTCGAATCACTCGCCAAACTCAGCAGCAACCCACGATTTGCATACGATAGCTATCGCCGCTTCATACAAATGTTCAGCAATGTCGTGCTCGATGTCCATAAGGACAAGTTCGAAGATTTGCTCGAAGATATGAAAGACGAGATTGGCAAATCCCTTGATACTGAATTGACTGCGGACGATTGGAAAAAACTCGTCGGTGAATACAAAGCATTGGTAAAGAAAGAAACCGGCAACGATTTCCCGCAAGACACTGCAAAACAGTTGGAAGGCGCCATTGAAGCTGTTTTCCGTTCTTGGAACAACAGTCGGGCCATCTACTATCGCAACCTCAACAAAATCGATCACAATCTCGGCACCGCTGTAAACGTTCAAGCGATGGTTTTCGGAAACTTGAACGATGAATCAGCGACCGGCGTCTGCTTCACGCGCAATCCTTCAACCGGCGAGAAACTGCTTTACGGCGAATATCTAGTAAACGCGCAAGGCGAGGACGTCGTCGCCGGAACGCGCACACCGAAGAAGATCGCTGAAATGCAGAAAGAGATGCCTAAGGTTTACGAAGAACTGCTTGCCACCACGGCGAGATTGGAAAAACACTATCTCGAAATGCAGGATATCGAATTTACGATTGAAAGCGGCAAGCTCTTCATTCTCCAAACAAGAACCGGCAAGAGAACTGCTGCTGCCGCTGTCAAAGTTGCAGTCGACATGGCTGAAGAAGGCATTATCTCGCGCGATGAGGCTCTTATTCGTGTTGAACCTACGCAGTTGAACCAGTTGCTTCTCCCGTCCTTTATTCCTGCTGACAAAGATAAAGCAAAGAAGGAAGGTCGTCTGCTGGCTACCGGCTTGAACGCCAGCCCCGGAGCTGCAATCGGCCGTATCGCCTTCGATCCTGATCTGGTCGAAAGTGCAACACAAAAAGGCGACAAAGTCATTCTCGTCAGAATTGAAACCTGCCCCGATGACATTCATGGCATAGTTCCCGCGCAAGGTGTAGTCACCAGTCGTGGTGGTATGACCTCGCACGCTGCAGTTGTCGCTCGCGGCATGGGCAAACCGTGCGTAGCCGGTTGCGAATCTTTGAAGATCAACCTGGAAAAGGGTGAGATGCAGGTTGGCGGTAGGACGTTGAAAGCCGGAGATTTGATCTCTATCGACGGCTCTACCGGCGAAATCTTCGAAGGTCAAATTACGACCCAAGATCCTAAGTTCTCCGAAGAGTTCGGACGCCTGCTGAAGTGGGCTGATGAGAAGAGAGTTCTCCGTGTTCGTACTAATGCCGACACACCGGAAGATGCCAGACTTGCTCGCGAGTTCGGTGCAGAGGGTATTGGACTGTGCAGAACCGAGCACATGTTTATGGCAGCCGACCGTCTGCCGGCGATGAAAGAAATGATCATTGCATCGGATGTCGATGAAAGAAAAGCAGCTTTGGCCAAGTTGCTTCCCATGCAAGTGGACGACTTCAAAGGCATATTCAAAGCAATGAAAGGCTTGCCTGTCACCATTCGCTTGCTCGATCCCCCATTGCACGAGTTCCTTCCGAAGCATGAGGACCTCGTTGAAGAAATTGCCAACCTCAAAGCCAAGGGCGTCAAGGGTGCAGAGCTTCGCGAGAAAGAAGTGATGCTCCAGAAGGTAAATGAGCTCAAGGAGTCAAATCCGATGCTCGGTTTCCGCGGCTGCCGTCTTGGACTTATCTATCCTGAGATCAACACCATGCAGGTAGAAGCAATATTCACCGCAGCGATCGAAGTACAGAAAGAGGGACACGAAGTCTTCCCTGAAATTATGATTCCGCTGGTCGGGCATCCGAATGAGTTGAAGTTCGCCAGACAACATCTTGAATCTGTGGCAAAACAAGTCATGGACAAGTTGAAGACTGAAGTGAAGTACAAGTTCGGCACTATGATCGAAGTTCCCAGAGCCTGCGTTGCAGCTGATTTGATTGCTGAGCACGCCGAGTTCTTCAGCTTCGGTACCAACGATTTGACCCAGATGACATTTGGCTACTCACGTGACGATGCTGAAGGGAAATTCCTTCAGAAATATCTTGAAGGCGTCACCGTGGATGGTGTGCAGCAAAAGGTGATGGTACACAATCCTTTTGAAGTCCTCGACCGTGGTGGAGTAGGTAAGTTAATGAAAATTGCCGTTGAGTACGGTCTGCAAACCAGAGCTGATTTGAAGCTCGGTATCTGCGGAGAGCATGGCGGCGAACCATCTTCGATCGAATTCGCCCATGAGATCGGTCTCGCTTATGTCAGCTGCTCACCCTTCCGCGTCCCGGTTGCCAGACTGGCCGCCGCCCAAGCGACCGTAGCCAACAAAGAGCGCGACAAATAAACCGTAGGGGAGATGCCATGCATCGCCCGGTTTAAATTGAAACTTGTTACTGGCTGCTTCCGACGGCAGCTTCTATGGTGGATTTCAATTCTTTTGCCGCCTGGACGTCGTGGATTACGAATAGTTTTACGCCGTGGTGTATGCGTGGCTTCAATTCAGGCTTTTTGAGGTTTCGAGCCTCATACTTACCGGACTCCTTCAAAAGAATCTCCAGGTCGTTCAGATCGCCTTTCGGTTTCGATACAAATACTTTGTCCACATCTTTCAGCCATCCGTAGTGCAACGAAATGCCAGGACGTACTCTCATGAAACGCTTGGTAGTAATGGCGTCGATAACTTTGTAGACCTTTCGAAAAAGCAAAAGGAAGCAAAGCCAGACCATAACAAAGAGAATTGCGTTACCCAGTGAGGGTGGCTGGTGGTGTTTCACATAAATGTCGAATCCAATCACCACCAAAACTACCGCCAGGAGAGCTTTGGTCATCTTCAACATGCGCGGCACAGGGTCTTCGAGGCGAGCAAAGAGTAGTTTTTCGTCAGGCATGAGCTCTTTCAGAACCATAGATTCTGAAAGCGGGTCTATCGCTCCTTGTTTCTGTACCTCTGTCACCTAACTTCTCCGAGAACCTGCCTTAAGAAAACCAACCTGATTGTAATCCAATTATCGAAAAGTCGTCCGTACTCGTTGTTCCCAGAAATCAACAGTTGAGGAAGTGTTGGTTTTAGGGTCGGAAAAGGTCACTGGCTTATAAACTGAACGCTTCAGAGGGCGTTTTTTGATGAATCATTTGACGTTGACCAGGCATCTTGCGGCTTTTGCCGTTTTTCTATCTGTTTTATATTCGTCTACTCTTGGCTGCTCGCTGCCAGCTGTGGCGCAGAACTCTCTTCAGAGTTATCCCGACAAAAAGGCTGTAGAGCATTCCAATGAGAAGGCTGCAAAGGCGAGGCGTTGCGTCAAATCTATTAAGGTAGGCAAAATCCGCAGGAGCTATGTTGTAAACACTCCTGCGGGCTACGGTGAGAAGCCTGCACCGGTTGTTCTAGTTTTGCACGGTGCTATGGCAAATACGTTCGCTATGGCGTGGGATACTCGAATGACCGAGAAAGCGAACGAGCACGGATTTATTGTTGTTTATCCGCGTGGTATCGGGATAGCTAAGACTTTGATGACTTGGAATGCCGGCGATTGCTGCGGCATAGCCAAACTTAGAAACATCGATGACATTGCGTTTTTGAGAGCATTGATCAAGCAACTGCGCGAAGACTATAACGTCGATGGAAATCGCGTTTACATCGCTGGTGCGTCGAATGGTGGCATGATGGCCTACAAAGCTGCGATTGAACTTTCCGATCAAATTGCAGCCATTGCAACTGCCAACGGAACGATGATGACTAGTGAGTTGAAACCTGGAGAGCCGGTCAGCATACTGGCATTTCATGGAACCAAAGATCACATCGTTCCATATCAAGGCGGTCCTGGTGGTCTACCGTTTTGGAAAATTGTCGGCACTAAGGCTGCGGACAATGTGAAATTTTGGGTCGATCGCGACAAATGTTGTAACGAAGGAGTGAGAGAGAGCATCGGCAATTATGTTAAAGAGACTTACAGCAAAGGCGCGAATGGCACTGAAGTCTGCGTGTACATAGTCAACGGCGGCAAACACAATTGGCCGGGCGGGCGCGGCACCATTATCAGCAGCGATAGTGCGATGAGCAAACTCGACGCCACAGATATTATTTGCAAGTTTTTTCTAGACCATCCTAAGCTGCGCACCACAGTTCAAGCGCATAACGATGAACGCGCAGTTAAAACTGGAAGTAGATAAATTTCGGTGTGATATCCGGAGAAAATGCGATCAGAAGGCATATGGCGACTGTAAGGTAAACGACCTTCAACGGGCGATTGAAAGGCATTATGCCTCCGACGCAGTCCTTGTTCTCGCGGAATTTCGTGCAGATGATTTGTCCAGCCAGAATGGCTAGAAGCATTAGCGGCAAGAAGAAGTAAACACCGGGTTGATCGACATTTGGCAATGTGACTTGCCAGAACTTCAGATCAGGCAGTTGATCGATTAAGAGCAGACGCTTGATGATGCCGACGCCGATAGGAACATTGTCCGCTCGGAAGATTACTTCAGTGAGACAAACGCTGTGGAAAGTGAGAAAAATTGCGAATACATGGAAAATCTTGTTGGCAGTCAAAGTCTTCAACAACTGAGATTTCTCGACTAAATTGCGCCATTCACGGTGCAATACAAGCAATACGCCGTGGAGGGTTCCGAACAAGATATAGTGAGTCGCGGCTCCGTGCCACAATCCGCAGAGCGTGAAGGTGATGAGTATGTTTCTGTATGTCATCCATTTGCCGGCGCGGCTGCCGCCCAAAGGAATGAAAAGATAATCTTTGAGCCAAGTGGAAAGCGAGATGTGCCAACGTCTCCAGTAGTCTGTGATTGACTCAGCCATGTAGGGCAAGTCGAAGTTTTTCGGCACCTTGAAGCCGAGCAGTTGCGCCGAACCTCTGGCTATATCCGTGTAACCGGAAAAGTCGAAATAAACTTGGAATGCGAAAGCGTAGGTGGCAAGCCACATATCGAAGGTGGTGAAGTTATTCGGGTTGGCATAAGCTGTTTGCACAACAATCGCTAGATTGTCCGCAAAAATTACTTTCTTCATCAATCCGAAAATTATTAATTCAATTGCTTCGTCGAATTGCGAAAGCGACAGCTTGGTTTTCACTTCCAGCTGTTGCATAAAGTCTTGATAGCGCTTGATCGGACCAGCAATTTGGGTGGGAAAGAAACTTGCGAAAAGTGCAAATTGCCAGGGCGATTTTACTGGTGCGCTGCCTTTATAAACGTCGGACAAATAGTGGATAAATTCAAATGCGAAAAATGAAATGCCGAGCGGCAGAATGATCTGAAATGGGATGGGCAGGAGTTCTTGATTCGAAAATGCGAGCGCTGAATTTGCAACATCACGCACGAAGTAAGCATATTTGAAGAAGCCGAGCAAGAGCAAGTTAGCAGCAATTGCAGTTACGAAGAGCAGCTTTTTCTTTGTTTCCGTGCGGGCAATCCAAAGACCCATGAAATAGTTGATTGCAGTCATCGCTGCGATCAGAAGCCCGTATTCAGGCTTCCATGCCATGTAGAAGATGTAACTGGCTAGAAGCAGTAGTGCAGTACGAAAGCGGTATGGCACGAGCCAGAACAGCGCGACTACAATCGGCAGGAAAACAAGGTAGGTGAAGCTGTTGAATAGCATTACATCTCACCTCGTGCTTTGCCGGCGATCTGCGAATCTTGACCGACTAGAGCGGAACTGAGACGACTATCTTTACCGATTTCCTTGGCTACGAAGTCCATCACTTTTCTGCCGCCGGATGCGTCCATGTGGCACGAATCTGTGAAATCTTTGATGTTGAACTCGCCGGTTTTTTGCAGATCGAGATACGCGACGTTTTCTGCTTTAGCCAGAGCCTCGACTTTCTTGACGAGAGCATCGTGCACACCTGCAGGAAGAATGGTCAGTGCAGGATCGGGCAGTGCGACGTTGACGATTAAAGGTTCGATTCCTTTCTCTTTGCAGAGGTCTATGCATTTTTTGAGCCAAGCCATTTTGATCTGGCAGCGCTCCGGCGTCGCGAATCGATAACGCTTTCTGAAATTCTTGGAATTGTCGTTGTAATAATCAATGCCGACCGGCTGGGCAAGCCAAATGCCTGGAGCCACTTCATCATGATAGATGGCGTCTTTGACATCGCCTGTTTCTTTTGATGTGAGAGGTTTTGCAGAAAGCGGTCCGAGATATCCGGACATTTCATTGCGCATTGTGCCGACTACAGCACCTTGCACATCATGCTTGCGCCCGGCCATGTAGAGCCCTTCGTTGACCAAAAACTCTGTACGCTGCCACGGTTTGGGCATAGCCAGATCGAGCAGATCTCTGGTTCTGGTAAACCGACTCAAATATTTGTAGTGGGTGGATGAAACAGCGCAGTAAAAGTCGTCATCAGTCATGTCCAGTGGTGTCAAACCAAGGACCACTACTTTTGGTGTTTTTCCTTCGTTGAACAGCGTTCTTACGATCATGTAATCGTCGGAAACCATTGCACCTGGCAAGGCGAAATTAAAGCAGCTGAAGTTAGCGCCCGGAAGATACTTCTTAATAGCATCTTCTAGATAGTGACTGCGCCTTTCTACAACGATGTCGACCTTGCGGTTGAGGTGTTCTGCCTCCAACATCCAGAGCGGATTCATGAAAATAGAAGAGCCCAAGAGCACTACATCCGGTGCCGACTTCTCCTTCAGGTAATCTTGTGTCGTCCAATAAGCCCAGTGTTTTGCAGATGGGATCGTGTTTGGATCAACCCGACCAAATGGGTCCTTCGCTGCAAGAAAGACATTGATGCCAATTACTAGAAGCACAGCAATCAAAACTGGACTTCGCTTTAAGGCTTCGGCTGTTTTTTGAATCGGAGACAATGCGGACAAAATTTGCGGGATTTCCTTTATGTGCTCATGTGCGCGCGGCATTCTAGCGGGTGGCATTATAGCTTGACAGCTAAAACCCTTCGTTGGCATTAGCTAATAGTTGACCCTCAAGATGCTATAAACGAGCTAGGACTGGGAAATCTCTTAGTATTCAATTGAAATAAATGGTTCTTTAGCGGTTATCCGCCCAATTCATGGGAATTGTGATGGTCGTCAAGTCCGCAAATAGTGGCGGTCTGGGGTTAATGGGAAAAATTCAACCGATTTTAGGGGCAGGGAGCCTCTTGTGAACGTCAATTCGATTGCTCTAGAAATCACAGTAATTGTGGTGCTCATCCTCATCAACGGAGTCTTTGCGCTCTCTGAGATGGCTCTAGTGAGCTGCCGCCGCCCTTTGTTGCTTAAACTGGCTCAAGAGAACAAGCCGGGAGCCAAAGCCGCGCTGAGTTTGACGGATTCGCCGAATACGTTTTTGTCGACGATTCAGATCGGTATAACCCTCGTAGCCATCCTCGCCGGCGCCTTTGGGGGCGCCACTCTTGCAGACGAGCTGTCCGACCAGATTGAAGGAATTGAGCACCTGCGCCCGTATGCAGATTCGATTGCCTTTGCAATAGTCGTTGTTTTTACTACTTATCTGTCACTGATTGTGGGCGAGTTGGTGCCGAAGCGCATCGCTCTGTCGAACCCTGAAGGCATTTCCTGCGTCATCGCCCCGGGGATGAAATTCCTGTCCCATATTGCTTCGCCGCTGGTTAAATTCCTTTCTCTCTCGACCAACCTAGCCGCAGGCGCATTCGGCGTCGAAGATGACAAAGCAAGAGAGGTTTCAGAGCGAGAAATCCAGGCGATGGTGGACGAAGGCGCCCGCGTTGGCGTTTTCCAGGAAACCGAACATGACCTTCTGTGCGGAGTTTTCGGTTTGGACGAGCGCAAGGTTTCTGCTGTTATGACTCCCGTTACCGAATTGGTGTGGCTGGACGTAGACGCGCCACAAGAAGAGGTTATGTCCAGGGTTTTCGCTCATCCCCATACCAAATTTCCAGTAGCCCGCGGCTCGTTGGATAACTTCCTTGGCGTCGTGAGAGCCCGTGAGCTGCTCACAAAATGGGCTCGCGACGGAAAAATTGATCTGGAAAAACTCATTCGTAAGCCGCTCATGATGCCGGACAACAAGAGTGCGCTCAACGCGCTAGCCGACTTCCGCCGCGACAAAGTTAGCGGTGCCATGGTCGTTGACGAGCACGGTACTTTACGGGGTTTGGTTACAGTTTCCGATATTCTCAGCTCGATTGTGGGTGACGTGCAGATCTCTGATGAAACGGTGTCTTATCTCACCGTCGTCACACGAGATGACGGTGGTTTTTTGGTCGACGGAATGCTGCCGATTGCGGAGTTTAAGAAACGACTTTCGGCTACCGAGCTTCCCGATCAGCACTCCGGCAAATACGAGACAGTGGCCGGTCTTGTCGTTCACCTTTTGGGGCACGTACCGGCCAGAGGAGAAGTCGCCACCTGGAACGATTTGCGTTTTGAAGTGATCGATATGGACGGATTTAAGATTGATAAAGTAGCCGTTTCTTACCACAAGGCGTCGTGAGTAAGCTTTTCGCAGCTTTGGTATGATGGTTTAGAGGGCTCTAATTTAGCAACAGGCCACATGGACGACACAGTCGATACCTTGCTGCGCATGCTACCTGAAAAAGAGCAGGAGATGGGAAGCGAAAGCACCCAGCTCGCTGACTACTTAACAGTGCTTGCGCTGACTCTTTACCACGAAAGCCGCTTCCCAGAGGCGGAAAACATGTTTCATCGCGCTCTTTCTATCAGAGAGAAGGTGCTGGCGGTCGATCACGCCGATATTGGCGTGTCGTTGAACCATCTGGGCATGGTAATGCTCGCACAGGGGCACTTTTCGGAAGCCGAGCCACTATTTAAGCGCGCGCTGACCATTCAGGAGCGGGCGCTGGGTTTTGAGCACATAAGTTTGGCAGCTGGACTGAATAATCTAGCTGAGCTTTACCGCATTCTTGGAAGACCGGAGCCTGCCGAAAAATTGTATCGAAGAGCTCTGACCATACGTGAGCGTCATCTTGGTTCGGACCACCCGGAAGTGGCGGAAGTTTTGAACAACCTCGGATTGCTTTACTACGACCTTGGTCGTAACGCTGATGCAGAACCACTCTACAGGCGCGTTTTAGCAATACAAGAAAAGTATTTGGGCAAAGACCACCCGATTGTGGCAACCACTCTGTCTAACTTAGCCGCCCTCTTTACGGATAAGGACTCCTTCGATAAAGCAGAGCCATTGCACATTCGTGCTCTTTCAATCAGAGAACGGATCTTGAGCACCGAACATCCGAAAGTTGCTGAGAGCTTGAATAACCTGGGTTGGCTCTATCACCAACAGGGCAAATATTCGCGCGCCGAGTCTATGTATTCTCGAGCTATCCAGATCTGGGAGCGCTCGCTTGGACCTGAGCATTCGAATGTTGCTGCATGTCTTGAGAATTATGCTGACTTGATGCGCAAGACAGATCGCGAGATAGATGCGGTTGCTTTGGAGCAGCGCGTCTATGTTATTCGCAGAAAAAACTCGCATTAGTTGTAAGAGGCGATAGAATCTAGACGGCTGTTCTGTCTATGTTTCTGCGTGCAAATTTATGATCCCTACTAAAGCAAGCGAAAGAGAATCATTCACTCTCACTAAGGTTGAAATTGAAGGCATCCCAAATGCTCACATTCTGGAAAGCGATTCAATAGATAGTCTATTGGTGGCGCCGGGGCGTCATTTGCTCGGCTATCGAAGACAATTGGCAGCGTTCACCGCGACAGTCACATGGATTGATGCTCTCAGTGCGGCAAACGAGTTGCCTGAGAATCTCAATGAGCTCTGTACTGTAACTGTCATGGCAGAGGGGTGTGGACACAATCTGCCTGGTGCAGTCGGATGTGCTCTTGATGGTGCTCACTATCGAGGCGACAATTGGATAGGTGTCAGTCGTTTTGCGCTGCCCAATAAAGAAGGGCAAGAGTACACGGATTTCGACGCAAAAGTGACTTACATGCGCGTTCATTCCGTCGCGCCTGTGTGGTTGATGTTGGATACCATCGCCACTGGTGCCACATTGATCAAAGGTTTGACCGCAACCTTTGAAAACTGCAAAAAGCCGAAGCGAATTTTGTTGGCTGCTTCGTGCGGTTCAATCGTTGGAACGCGCAAGATTGTTGAGTACTTGCAGTCTGAGAAAATTGATGTGCACGTAACCTTTTGGGGAGCAGCATTCGGGCTTTGGAACGATGGAACCGGCCTGCCATGGTGCCATCCTGATACCATTATCTCGGGAACCACCCGTGGTGTGACAAACCGCCAGATCGCCGGAAGATTGTTTAACGAAATCCCCGGCTTTTGCGCGGTAGGAGATTGCTCAGCCAACTTCTTCGATGTAGAAGATGCGAAGCGAGTTCTAAAAGAGGAAGAATACAAATTCTCCTGGCGCCTGCCGACTCTATAGAGCGTGGGGGCGCGTTGCACGCGCCTGTTGGGTATCTGCGCATTGATGCGCCTGCTGTGTAGCTGCGCATTGCATGCGCTCAAACAGGGCGATGCATGGCATCGCCCCTACGATTTCTGCAGAATTGGCATCACGCGTTTTCCAAATCAGCTCTGATTTCGGATGCTTTTGCGTAGCGTTTTTGAACAGTCAGTGCGGTTGTCTTCGCAACTAACTCGTCTATGCTGTCGCTCAGTCCTTCGACCCTTTGTTTTGGATGGGAGCAGGTAATCGGCTCCGGATCTTCGCCAGTCAAAAGATAATATAGGGTTGCACCCATCGAATAGATGTCGCTTTGCGAAGTCGGCTTCCCCCGAAATTGCTCGGGAGAGATGAAGCAGTGCTTTCCAACCACCGTGCAGGTTGAAGTGGACTCCTGTTGTTGCGCAACGTTGAAATCCACTAATTTCAATACCCCATCTTTCGAAAGTATCAAATTGTCCGGTGTGAAATCTCTATGCACTACAGGCGGTTCTAGACCGTGCAAATACTCGAGCATCTCGCACATCTGCAGAGCAAGGGAGCGAACTTCCGTCTCAGTCAATCGACCACTTTCGGAAACCTTCTGCCGCAGTGAATGTCCATCAATCCGTTCGAGCACAAGATAACCGCGATGGTCTTCGATGAAGAAGTCTATGAGTTTTACAATGCGATTGTGATTGAGCTTGCTTAGAATTTCCGCTTCATTCTGCATCTTCTCAACAGACTGGCGACGAACGTTAACGTCTACATACACCGGAAGTATGAACTCTTTAAGCACAACCGCATCATTGTTATCTACTTCGCGTGCAGCATATGCAGTGCCCTGACCACCTACACCCAATCTACCAACGATCTCATATTGAGCGCTACGCAGCATAGCACCTTCTAATAGAGGCGTCAGGCGCTCGCGCTTTGGTGGTTGAGATAATGCTTGAAGCCAGAGTTCCGTGTATCCGTGAGTATGTGGTTTTGAAAGCATTTCTACAAGCTCAGGTGCACGCGAAGCATGTGGCGCCCATCTATCAATTGAATCCATCAGTGATTGCCTTGAGTCGATGGACGGTAATGCGCCGTACTTAAATTGGAGAGGGTCACCATTTATTGGAGTAAACGATAAGAGACTATCTTGCGGCGAAGTCTTGTTTGGTGGCCACACAATATTGATACGCTGCAAATCTTTCCAATTTAGCGACTTGCGGTACCATTCGCTGCGACGTTTCCAAACAAGTGCGATGCCATTTTGATTGAGAACAACATGGGTTGGATGGCGAAGGTAGATGTACATCATCACTAATGCAGTGATAATTATTGCAAACGACATCCACATAACGATCATAATGTTGGAAGAGACCAGGGCTGCTCCGGTTCCAGCACTGGTCGTCATTGCACCACTTAGATTTCCAATCATCAGTTGGGTAATCCATTCGATGACTTTTCCTGGTCCACCGAATCCAAAAAAGGTAACAACCAGGGTTGTTGCGAACCATGTTTTCGGCGCGCTCCATGCAGAAAATCTATGAGCAAGCCACTTTTCTGTGCTAGCAAAAGGTTTGTATGGAAGAACTACTTCATACTTATCTGAAACATCGTTTCTTTCGACTGGTATAGTGCTGTGCGATGCCAATTCGGATTCAATCTTAGAAATCTCATTGCTGATAGATTCTTGCACTTTAGTCGCCCTCAACCATTTAAGTTTCTAAGTCCAGCTCGTCAGCCTATGTTCGGGTGTTTCTGATTAGCCAGGCTCGTGTCCGTTGTTGTTGTTGTTGTTGTTATTATTATCGCCATTAGACGAATCAGCGTGACTGCCAATGGTCATGCGCAGGTCGGCAAACTTCTCTGCAATTGCTAATGCAGTTTGCGGGCGATCTGCCTCTTCCATACTAGTGAGTTTAAGAACTATTTGGTCAAGTTCTTCAGGAACATCCGGTCGGAGTTCTTTCGGACTGGATTCAGAAAGTGGTTCCGGATCCTTTGCTGTGAGCAGGTAGTGCAGAGTTCCGCCCAGCGCATAAATGTCGCTCAGTGTGCTGGCTTTACCGCGCAATTGTTCTGGCGCCATATAAGCCTGCTTGCCGACCAATGTTCCTGTTGCTGTGCCGACAAATTCATTTGCTGCTCCGAAGTCGATCAGTTTTACAGATCCGTTCTCATTGAGAACAATGTTTTCGGGAGTCAGATCGCGGTGAATAATAGGCGGTGCTTGTTCATGTAAATACTTGAGTATGCCCGCAATTTCATGCGCCCATTTAACAACATGCGCAGTGGGCTGTGGTCCGTTTTGCTTCACCAGCTGACGAAGATCTTGCCCGCGCACATATTCCAGTAAAAGATAATGCCTTCCTTCCTCGTGGAAGTGATCGAAAACTTTGGCAATCTGATCGTGATCTAGCCGAATGAGAAACTGCGCTTCGCGAGCGAACAATTCCATTGCCTTGTCACGCGCTTTCTCTTCTGTGCCTTCGGGAATAACGGCTTCTTTGACGATGACCATCTCTTTCTCATTCAATTGCGCTAGGTAAATAGCCGACAATCCGCCGAATGCTAGTTGTTTTACTATCTTGATTCTGCCGTCCTGCAACTTGCGATCAGGTTCAAGTGGAACGAAAGCGGTGGCACTAAATCTGCGACTGAGTTCCTCTTCCCACATCTGCGTGTAACTAAGTTTGTCTATGCCCAGGTTTTGGTTCTGCAACTGATCGTGGAATGCGATCAACTCCGGCGTCCTGCGACACTGTGCACCCCAGACTTCCAGTGACAGAAGCAAGCGTTCTAAATCGCTTCGTTTCAGACTCTTCAGTGGAATGTCTACATGTCCACCAGAGTTGAAATGCAGATTCAATTTTCCTTGCGGAAGATTCTCCTTTGTTTTGCTCTGTGTGTCGGAAATGAGTAAGCGCGCTTCTTTAAGATCGGACCAAAGCCTTTCTCTGCGAAACTTCAACATTGGAAGAAAAAGAAGTGGGAATGAAAAACCTTCTTTGCTTACAAGCAGGCGGTCATCTTCGCAAATGGCTGCAAGGACTATCGAAACAAAAGGAATTGCCATCAAAACAGACAATACAATTGCAGAAATGACTGGCGGAACGGCTTGTGCCTGCAAAAGCATTGAAATGAAGAAGCCCAGGCAGAAAGGAACAACGATTGCCCACAGCGGCATGAGCGCACCCATGATGAAGAGCCCAACGCGCTGAGGCGTGCTTCGATATTCGATTACGACTTCAAGCTCAGACACTGAAACCCTACAGGGAGCTACAAAGACCTTTAACCCGACTATGCTCTTCCTATTCTAGCTAAGAGCGAAAAAAGAAACCGGATTTGGGCGGGTTTTTACCCAATTTCAGTTCTTTTCAGGGGTTTCACTAGAATCTACCAATTCCGAGGGCAAACGTTTGGCGATGGCAAAAACTGCCGGAGGGCAGACGCCCGCGAGCCTTTCGAAGATCTTACCGGGGTGTGTAAGAATGATTTCCTGACTGCCGCCCTTTTCCATCGCTTTAATGATCTCAGCCGAGCACTCTTCTGAGGTGATAGACAAGAAACTGCGCATGAGAAAGCCTTGTAGATCTTTCTTGTTGCCGATAGAGGTGGGGTTTTTCAATTTCGAGACATTGTTTTTGTCGAAAAACTCCGTACGAACCCAGCCCGGGCAAACGGTGATAATGTCGATATTCTTCGGCGCAAGCTCCGCAGCCATGCCTTCGGACATGCCAGTGAGCGCAAACTTACTGGCCGCATAGCAAACGCTTCCGGGAAAGGAAATTTTGCCGGCAACTGAGGAGATGTTTACGATTTTTCCTCTACCGGATTGGATGAAATGCGGCAGAACGCCATAAGTGAGGCGCAATGGCGCGAAGAAATTGACAGCAAAGACATGCTCCCAGTCCTCAACGTTGAGTTTCATAATAGTGCCGGGTTTCGCGAGACCAGCATTGTTAACCAGAACATCAACGCCGCCAAAGCTTTCCAGGCAAGTGTTTACAGCTGCGTCGGTGACCCACTGTTCGCTTACATCACCTACTACTTTTATGGCTTTGCCGCCGAATTCTTCCACAGCCTTACATGTTGCTTCCAACTGCTCTTCGGAGCGGGCGTTGAGAACCAGCCTGGCTTGATACTTCTTGGCTAAATCGAGCGCCAGGGCTTTTCCAATGCCAGATGAGGCGCCCGTGATGATGCCCTTGAATTGACCGTTCAAACCGCGCTTGGAAGCCATTGTCCTACCTCATTTATCGAACTCTTTAGTGAGAGTTGTTCACGTCGCTAAACTTTAGCCGCTCAATTATAGTGCGTCGTTATTCTCACAAAGTTTTCACAGGTCGCATTTACGATGGAAATTGAGGGGATATGGGTTTCTTTGGGGTTTTCTAACAAATTACATGAATAGCGCGCTTCTGTCTGAATGTTTGCGGGAGCTAAGCGCCAAGCTGGATTCGCGGGATATTTTGCTGTCTGACGCGATACTGAAGGCGCTGAAAATCCTGCGTATTTTTTATAGCAATGAAAAGTTGCATTTCTTCAATCGTGAGTTGCTTGGCTATTTGCAAGAGGAAATGGCCGACATTGAAGCGAGTAGGAAACGCAAGGAAGAAGGTCTTGTTGTTGAAGAACAGCTAGTCGCCTACAGATATTTGACGGGCTTTTGGGTAGAAGAGGCGATACTCAAGCGCGGGGTGAAAACCATTGCGTGCTTGCACACTCAGAAGACGACTCTTTTTTGTAACTATGGCGTTGGTGAGATAGAGCAAGTAATGGCGAAACTCCATTGCGACGATCAGAATTATGTAGGCATAAAATTGTCTGAAAGTTCGACGCGTGTCTTTCTCTGTCGCGCCAGCCAGATCTATCGCTTGTACAGCTCAATTCGTCATCAGGTGAAACTGAAGATAGATGAGCTGATTGCGGAACTGTGTAATGAAGAAGTCTAGATTGGAATGGAATTGCTTCCGCCTCGGTACAAGCTTTTTGAATCGAACATCGACATTGCAAACGGATCTGGGCCGGGCGATGATGGCATCTCCCCTACGCTAATAGAATCAATGCTTCGATTCCGTAGAGTGCCATGAGTTCTGAGAAGATGGGATTGTAGTCTTCTTCCTTTAAAACCTCTGTCAGAGCGGTGATTGGCCGCTTTTCTGATAGACGTTTGCGCGCTTCTGCTAATCGCTTTTCACCGTATTCAGTGGCAATCTGCGTGTTCTTGAGTTTCCAGCTTCGCAATAGAAAAAGGAACGCTTTCAAGCACGGAAAAGCAAGAAAAACACTGACCAGAATCAGAGTCTGTGCATTTTGAAAGCCAAATACATTCAGCCAGACGAATCCGGCAATGAAGACAACAGTTGATGCACCAAGAGCGACTAAGGTCAATGCGACCATCATTGCCTTTCTGGCTGTTTGAAGAACTCTGAGGCGCCAGCTGTCTCTGTTGAGAACGACAGCAAGAGTTTCGAACTCGGTCAAATATGGCAAGAATTCCCTGACAGCAAAAATTCCTGTTATGAAAAACGAGGAGATGATTGCTGAACCAGTCATAACAGCGGCGGCAAACAACATGAGCGGAACGCCTGGTGAATTGCCTACAATCACGAGTGAAAACAAAAATACTAGAGGGAAAACGGAAATACCGACAAGTCCCATTTTTGCCGCAGCTTGGTGGCGCTGCGCTTCACTTACTAAGTAATTGTTTGCTACCAGATAGTCTCGAAGTGAAGTCGCAAATGCATTTTGATACCCCGCCGATATGAAATCAGCAAGCAAGCGCATCACGCCTGCCATCGAAAAATAGCGCTTCAACTGACGCGGATCGGCAATGATGTCTTTAACTACAAGTTTGAGTGACTTCGTGATGAATTGATAGAGGTCATAGATTCTTTTGACGAAACCGACTGGATTGGTTTTAAAATCTGGTGGCAAATATGGATCTGCCTTTTTCATCGCCCAGTCTTTTGCTGTTTCTTTAGCCAATGTCCACATCTTTTTTTCGTATTCGGCAGGCTCGGGAATCGCTGCACCCAGCTGCAACTTCGCAGCGCGTTGCAAGAGGTCTACTCCCATCACAAGGACCGCGTGATTAGTATCACCGCCTCTTAACATGTAGCCGATTTCAACAGGTCGAAGTTCGGCTCTTTGGCCTGTGGAACTTGTCGGGATTAGACCTGTATTGGAATTGGTTAAGCCCGTATCTCTTTTCATGCGGCTTTCGATAGCCGCAGACAACCAGCTGGTCAGCGAGATTACGGCCAACGAAAATCCGAATGAATAGAGATAGATAATGTCTGGTGTCATCAATGGGCGCAAAGACGAGTTTTGTCTTTTATACCCTCAGTGTAATCCAGCACAATCCACATTTGGGATCGTGCTGGAGACGACGCTTTGGCGGGATAAAGTTGTTTAACCTGCCATGGTTGCCGGTACGTAAACCGGAGCCACGGGGATGGCGCGTTTTTGCGCTGCTTTGCGAATACTTTCTGTCAGCTCGCTGAGCGAAAGTTTGGGGTTGATGTAACCGTCGAGATCTTTACCCAGGGCTGATTCCATGGGAGCGATATCACTTTCGTGCATCACCAGGATGGCTGGATGTGAAGCGGCGGCTTTTATTTTTGCGGTGGCAGCTGGTTGATCTTGCGCCAGCAGGCTGAAGTCAACGAGGACTACTTCCGGCTGATGGTACGACGTGCAGGCGGCAAGCTTGTCGCCACTGCAAGTGGTGCCTACTACTTCCAAATCAGTGTATTGCTCCAACCACAAGAGCAAAGAGACGAGCTTTGCGCCGTCCGGCTGAGCTATGAGCAGTTTGGTGCGGGGATTCATGGTTCACTCCAAAAGGGGCGAGAGGGAAGAGGAGAGGACTGCGCAAGATCCGACCGGGACTTACAGAGTAAGTTCCCGAGCCATTCTTTAACTCGAACACACGAAAAAACTAAAGACAACCTAAATATTGATACAAGTGTATACCTTTATCTAGCGTTTTAGAACATCTAAGTGCTATCGCCCAATATGGCCAAGGAAGTACTCTAGATGCACATACATTCGTGTTTTGACCAAGCTGCCAAGTGAAATTGTAGAGAGAAAGTTAATGCGTTTTGAATCACGGACGAGCCAGTGATACCGCGCGTTCCGACGACGTGAAGGGGGCTCGCGCAGCACTTTGCGTCCTCCATGCACCCTTCTCAAACGTGATGTGGTGCAGGAAAGCAGCATTATTAGGATTGGCGAAGTCAGACCTGACATGTCCGCCGCGCGACTCTTTTCTCAGGGCGCATGCCTTAGCGATCAACTTCGCTACCAAGAGCATGTTTGCAGATTCACGTTCATATCGATCGATGCCGGTTTTGTATATAGATATGGCATCCAGTTGCTTTTCTAGTTTTTCCAGACCTTCAGCGTCCCGCACTAGACCTGCTCTGCGGTACATCAATGATTGGAGTTCGGTTCGGTCTGCCGGAACTGCAAACGGGCGGCAGTGTGAAAACCATGCTTCTGTGAGCTTGGCGTTCTTCTTATATGGGATCGCTTTGAACGATTGAGAACTGATGTACTTGGCCAAGTTCAACGCCATGACTCCCGCTTCCAGGAGCGAATTGCTTGCCAATCTGTTGGCGCCATGCAGCCCTGTGGCAGCGCATTCGCCAAGTGCAAAGAGCCCGACGAGGCTGGTTTGTCCTTTGGCATCTGCGGTTATTCCACCCATGTAATAGTGAGCGGCCGGGCAAACTGGAACGGCTTCCTTGATCGGATCTACGCCAAGTTTTCTCAGAGTGGCCACGATGTTGGGGAATTTTGCTTCTATCTCTGCTTCCGAGCCGATTGGTCTCATGTCGAGATAGACACTGTCCAGATTTCGTTCCGCCATTGTCTGGTGAATCGCCTTTGCAACGGTGTCTCGGGTGGCGAGTTCTCCATCTTTATGAAAGTCGAATGCAAAGCGGTGTCCGCGGTCGTCGATAAGTATTGCGCCTTGCCCTCTGACTGCTTCGGAAACCAAAAATGCAGGCTGACCTTCTTTGCAAAATGCTGTCGGATGGAATTGAATGAATTCCAAGTCTGTAAGTTTTGCGCCTGCTCGAGCGGCCAGCGCGATACCGTCGCCGGTGGCAACGGATGGGTTGGTGGTTCTGGTGAATACTTGTCCGGCGCCCCCTGTGGCCAAGACAACATAAGTTGCTGCAACGGAAAGAACGCCTTCATCTGTGAGTAGGAGCACGCCTGTGGCGACGCGAGGTGCCAGCGGAGTTGCTTGGAAGTGAAGAATGTCGAGTGCGAATGAGTTTTCGAGAATAATTGGCCGATTGAGATCTTCTTCGTTCGCTGCTTTTGCTATAAGCGCGTTGGCGAGTCCTTCGGCAATTGTTTTTCCGGTGGTGTCTTTAGAGTGCAGAACTCGAGGACTTGTGTGTCCGCCTTCCAGGTGCAAGGAGGGTGTTCCTGCGTCTGTCTTGTCAAAGTGAACACCGAGTGCGGAGAGTTTTTGAACCAGTTCTGCTCCACCATTGATAATCTGCTCAGCAACCGCTTCATCGACCAGTCCGGCGCCTGATTGGATTGTGTCTTTAAGATGAGCTTGTCGTGAATCAGTGACGCTATCTTTGAGAACTGCGGCAAGACCGCCTTGAGCATATCGCGTATTGGAATCAAGTAGCTTGCCCTTGGTAGCGATAAGAACTCGTCTGCCTGCCTCGACAAGCTCGTTGGCGAGCAGGAGTCCGGCTAGCCCGGAGCCGATAATGACCGCATCAACTTTTATTGTGTGAAGTTCAGGCATGCGCGTACTCCTTGTACTTGCCTGTTTGTGTAAGACCGTGGGAGGTCGGTGAGCGGCGCCTTTCGACAGGACTCCGTTACCCGATCGCCACCATGCGCTCGATTGATAAACGCGCTTTTGCTGCCACATCTTCGGGCACGGTCACTTGAAATTGGTCGTTGACGAGTGCCGCATGCAGTTTTTCCAGCGTGATCATCTTCATGAATTGGCAGCTCATCTCGTCGGCGATGGGGATGAACTCCTTCTCCGGATTTTGCTTCTTCAGTCTGTGAAGAATGCCTTCTTCCGTTGCGACGACAAATTGCTTGGCGGGCGATTGGCAGGCTCTGACAATCATGCCCTCAGTAGAGGCGACCTTTAGTTGATCGCCTTTGTCTTCGCGCGCGACGCGATCCAGATAAGGTGTCAGGCAGCCGCATTCCGGGTGGATGAGCAATTCCGCTTCCGGGTGCTCTTTCATCTTCTCGTCGATGGCGCGTGGGTGAATTGCAGCATGTACATGGCATTCGCCCATCCAGATATGCATGTTCTGGCGTCCGGTCATGCGCTTTACCCAGGAGCCTAAGAAGACGTCCGGCAGGAAGAGAATTTCTTTGTCAGGATCGATTGAATTGACCACTTGCAGTGCATTGCCGGAAGTGCAGCAGTAATCTGACTCTGCTTTGATGGCGGCGGTTGTGTTGACGTAAGAGACAACCACGGCACCAGGATGTTCGGCTTTCCATTTGAGCAGCCCGTCTAGTGTGACTGAAGCTGCCAGGGAGCAGCCCGCTTCCAGATCCGGAATCAATACGCGTTTGTCAGGGCAAAGAATGGCAGCTGTTTCCGCCATAAAATGTACGCCGCAGAACACAATCACTTCGTTCTTTGTCGCAGCGGCTTGGCGAGACAATCCCAGTGAGTCGCCGACAAAGTCTGCGATGTCCTGAATAATCGGAATTTGGTAGTTGTGCGCCAGAATGATTGCATTGCGCTTCTTGCGAAGCTCGTTGATTTCTTGAATCAGTTCTTGATTGCGTGTGGAACTGGTGAATTCCACGTTCATTGTCGTTGTCATATGCCTATCTCAACCTCGAGGCTGATATCTATTGATTTGACCGAATGGGTCAAGCTGCCGACAGATATGAAGTCGACACCTGCGATCAGGTAGCTGTCCAAAGTATCCAGAGTGATACCTCCGGAGACTTCAATTTGAGCTCTCTTTTGAATGAGTTCAACGCATTGGACGATTTGAGCAGGGGGCATATTGTCGAGCATGATGATGTCGCAAGAGCTGTCCAGGGCTTCTTGGACTTCGGAAAGAGTAGTTGTTTCGACTTCGATCCGCTTTCCTTTGTATAAGGAACGCGCCGCTGCAACCGCTTGAGTAATGCCTCCGGCGCAGGCGATGTGATTGTCTTTAATCAAAATCTGATCATAGAGTCCGATGCGGTGGTTGGTACCGCCTCCCAGGCGTACTGCCAATTTGTCGAAAACACGCAGTCCTGGTGCGGTCTTGCGAGTGTCGAGAATCTGAATGCCGTACGGTTTGGCTTTCTCGGCATAGCGGCGCGAGATGGTAGCGATGCCGCACATTCGTTGCATGAGATTTAGAGCTGTGCGCTCTGCCGTCAGAATGGAACGTGCATTGCCGCTGATAGTGGCGATGGTGACGGGCGAGTCTTTGATGAAAGTACCTTCGGCGACAAGCGGGTTGAACTGCAGGGTCGGATCGACTGTTTTAAAAACCAGTTCTGCGATTGCAAGTCCACATATAACGGCGTTGTCTTCCTTGGCGATTAGCGTTGCGGTGGCTTGCTTGTCGGCCGGGATGGTGGAGTTGGAAGTGACGTCGCCTTCTTGGCCTAGATCTTCCAGAAGTGCGAAATCTATTGCTTTGCGCGCCAATTCCTCAGAGTAATAGCCTGTGCCGGAAGTCACTTTTGGCTGCTCTAGCTTTGCATCCTTAACACTAGGTTGCAGCTCTGTATCGAGCTTGTCTTGAATTCTGCTGGTGATTGAAACGGTCATTTGATGGCTCTTTCGGGGATTTGTGACTTGCTTACGATTTCTTAATCGAGGAAGTAAGTGTTAATTCTACGTTGTATCACTTATCTCTTGATTTGTCTATATATTTTCGGAAGCTTGTGGATATTCTGCAATAATTGCCAGATTTCAATGGTTTTTGGCTTTCGATAGCTTTGACGCTCTTCCGGATCAATTGTTCCACGCACACACAGTAGTTGGGTGAGTAAGCGTGAAGTTAACGGTTGTTTTGTCTTCATTGGGGAAAACTCCATCCTTAAACCCACAAAGACTCAGTTATTTAGGTGATTTGAAAGTAATATTGGCAGTAATATATGAGTGGACTGGTAACTGCGGGACTGTGCCAGTGCCGTTTCTAAATCTTTCTGCGTGACTCAATGTGGGGACGTTGCGTGAGTAAGGCGCTACATTTGCCTAAGTTCTATTTCTTCGCCGCCGCCCTGGCAGTGGCAACAGTTCTGCTGTTGGGCAGTTATGCCTTGGCTGAATCGGATGTGTATTTCAACTTAAAGCGCACCAGAGAAGCGCTTCTTGCCCAAAGGCAGGAATTGCTCAACGCGCAACAGGCTGTTCAGCAGCAAATCGGCGAATTGCAGAAACGCAACGACCGAATCGATGCTTATCTTCGTGACAATGACAATTCCCTCCGTGATGTGGAAGGGGCCCTTCGTGCAAGTAAGTAGGTGAGCGCCATGCGCACGCAAAAAACAACACTTCTATCCTTTATCGCAGCCGGCCTGGCTTTTGCTGGTCTTTGGCTGCCGGCGTCACCTGCTTATGCAGGCGACGGCGAGCATCCTAAAGTCAGCTGCGTGGAGCCGCATGCGGGCTGCTCCGAGTCTGCCAAGATCATTGAAGACTTGAAGGAAATCGTACACGCGCTCAATACCGGCGACGTCGATAAAGCTGCCGAGTATTACGATGACGAGTGCACGAGTATCGACAAGAAAACGCACAAACTCATTAGTGGAAAACAAGCGGTCATCGCGGATCTCAAGAAACGATTGGAGCAACACGGTGCCTCTTCTCAAGAGCCCCTCAAGTCGATCACAATCGATCATCCGTATGCATTTGTTCACGGAGATACGGCTACCGTGACTTTCGTGGCTTACAAAGAGTTCGGTGGGGAACATCCATATAAGATGGAATCTCATTGCACTGATATATTTGTTAAGCGCGGCGACAAGTGGAAAAAGTTGCACTACGTCAGCAACTGGAAACGGGTAAAGTAGTGGGGCCGAGTATTTCAGCTTTTATGAGTTTGGGCTTTGCAGTCAGATGATGGTTACTGAGTGGGAAAAATATAAAGACTCTGCAGAGCAACTTGTGCAGATGGGCCGTTATTCGGAAGCAGAAAGCTTTTGGATGCAGGCTGTAAAAGCTGCTGATGACTTTGCTGAGAACGACCCGCGCACCACTTACACTTTGGACCGGCTCGGCGATTGCTTTATCAAACAGCAACGCTATGCCGAAGCCGAGCAAGTCTTCACTATGGCTTTGGAAATCAGGAAAGCCGTTCTTGGGCCAACTCATTTGGACGTCGGCAAGAGCTTGAGTCAGATTGTCGACCTCATGCAGATCGAACAGAAATTCGCTGAAGCTGAACCTTTGCAGTTGGAAATTCTTTCCATTTACGAAACCAATTTTGGTGCCGAGCACCCCGGTGTTGCCACTATTGTTCTCAATCTAGCTCAGTTTTATCATGGTCTGAAGCGCTACAACGAAGCAGAACTCTTCTATAAGCGTGCTCTGGCGATCAAGCAGAAACTTTATGGATACCGTAGTCCTGAAGTGAAAGGATTGACCGAAAAGTATGCCGCGATGCTCAATGAATGCGATCGCGCGCAAGAAGCTGAATCGCTGGTTGAGGAAGTTTCAGGCACCGCCTCTGGTGTCTGGCGTGCAATCAATGCAAAGCGTGAAGAAGAAGTCAAAAGCCGTGGCGACAAGATGAAGCGCAGTGGCTTCTTCGACCGTTTCAAGAAAGACCGCTAGGCACGAACAGCCAATAATTTTTGCCTTCTGTTCCGTTCTAATGGCGCAGATGGGCAATTTGAGTATTTTTTGGGCATAAAAACTATAGAAGAACAGTCCGGCGCCCGTTTTCGCCAGTTTTTAGGTTTTTCTGGAAGAGCAATGCCAGAAGCAGAGTCAATTCACAAGGCATACGATAAGGTCCTGGAGCGTACAGGACGCCTTTTCGATCAGCAGCGCAAGAAGAACTTCGTGATGCAAGATCGCTGGTTCGCCGGTCTGCTGTTGTGTGAGTGGATAGCAGGGATGCTCCTTTCTTTGACCGTATCAAGCCAACTTTGGGCTCAAGTCGATAAGAATGTAGTTTCACAGTTTCCCGTTGCCGCATTGCTGGGGTCTTCGATAATCGCCTTTCCGATCTTCATGGCGATAAAATTCCCCGGACATTCGTTTACCCGCCATTCGATTGCAATCGCTCAAATGCTCATGTCCGGGCTGCTTATTCAGCTGACCGCCGGGCGCATGGAGACTCACTTTCATATTTTCGGTTCGCTGGCGATTTTGGCGTTTTATCGTGATTGGCGTGTGCTTATCACTGCTTCCGTCGTAGCACTCATGGATCAGCATTTCAGAGGAATATATTGGCCGCATTCCGTTTATGGCGTTGAGTATGCAAGCCCCTGGAGAGTACTTGAACATGGAGGATGGATTGCATTTGAGGATCTATTCTTGGTGCGATCGATCATAACCAGCACCAAGGAGCTTTGGGACAACTGTCAGAGACAGTCTGAATTGGAAGCAACAAATGTCATTGTTGAAGCGCGTGTTGAAGAACGCACCAGAGAGCTGAAAGTGACAGAGGAAAGATTTCGCCTTCTCAGTTCCGCCTCACCGATTGGTATTGTTCTAACCGATGCTTCTGGAAACTGTCTCTACGTGAACAGGCGATGGGAAGATCTTTCGGGAATTCTCCATGATTCTTGTCTCGAGCGGGGATGGTTGGAGTGCATCCATCCTGATGACAAAGACTCCATGATCAATCAATGGATGGATTCCATTGGCGAGTCCAACGAGCATGTCACTGAATTTCGTGTCGAGAGGGAAGATAAACCGATTGCTTGGCTTCATTCGCGCGTTACGTCAATCGGTGATTCCGAGGGCATCTCGCGCGGATATATTTGGACATTCGAAGACATCACCGAAAGGAAAAATGCAGAAGCAAATCTGTTGATGCAGTATGCAATAACTGATGCGCTTGCGGAGTCTTCGGATTTGTCCGATGCTTCACCCAAGCTACTGAAAGCAATTTGTACCAACCGGCAGTGGTCGCTGGCAATGTTGTGGATGCTTGATGCACAGGATGATGTATTGCGATACGAGGGCAGTTGGTGCGCGGATGAGCCAAATCTCAAACAATTAGTGGAGAATTCGCGGCGCATTACTTTTGGACGCGGTGAAGGTGCCCTTGGTATTCCGCTGGTAAGTGGTCAACCATTCATCGCGCAAACGGCTGCCGAGTCGGGTCTTCAAGAGAGAATGGAGAATCTTCCGGAGCGGTTTGGGTACATGTCTTTTCCTGTCACCGAAGACGAACAGGTCTTTGGCGTTCTGGAATTTATGAGCGATGAACCTATCAAAGCAGACGGCGAATTCTTTTTGATGTTGAACTCGGTGGCGACGCAGATCAATCAGTTTGCGGAGCAAATGTCGGCTGAGATGCGTTTGAAGGATTCGGATGCTCGTATTCGTGCGATGTTGGAAAGCGCGATCGATGGTATCGTCACATTCGATTTGAGTGGAGTAGTCGAGCTGGTCAACCCTGCGTTCGAAAGAATTCTCGGCTTTGATGCCGACGATGTGCTTGGTAAGGCGATATCTGAGATTGTTCCAGGAGAAACCAAGGTCGACCGAATCGGCGACCGCAAAATAAGCACTATTCGAGACGTATTGGATGACTTGAAAGCTCATAATTACAGCGACAGAGAATTGATTGTCAGACGTTCGGACGGTATTCTGATTCCGGTGGAATTTCGTGTTAGTGAGGTCGTTCTGGGTACGAGAAACTTTTATTCCGGCATCATCCGCGATATCACAGAAAGAAAAGAAGTCGAGTTGCGTGTCAGCGAATTCTATTCGACAGTTTCACACGAGTTGCGTACTCCGCTGACGTCAATACGCGGTGCCCTCGGTCTGATGGAGGGAGGCGTTGTTGGTGAAATACCTGATGAGGCCTTGGAGTTAGTCACAATTGCCAGAGTCAGTTGCGATCGCTTAATACGCCTCATAAACGACATTCTCGATCTGCGAAAAATTGAGGCCGGCAAGTTGGAGCTGAAATTGGAATCACTTGATTCCGAATCGATGGTCAAGGCGACAGCTGATTCACTGAGAACAATGTGTGAAGAGTATGGCGTCTCGATAGCGGTACATGTAAACGATAAACGACCAGTTAAGGGCGACCATGACCGAGTTGTTCAAATTTTGACTAATTTAGTCTCGAACGCTGTGAAATTTTCCGGACCGGAAGGAAAGTTGGACGTGCGTGTTGTTGGTGGCACCAATGGTGCAGTGAGATTTGAAGTTGAAGATAACGGGCCGGGGATACCGGAAAGTCAGATGCATCGATTGTTTGGCAAGTTCCAGCAGTTGGACTCTTCTGATACTCGCGCGCAGGGTGGAACCGGCCTCGGTTTGGCAATTTCGAAAGCATTGGTGGAAAAGCACAACGGCAGGATAGGCGTGAAAAGCATCGAGAAAAAAGGCTCGACGTTTTGGTTCGAGATTCCTGCGGATGCAGCCGCCAACTCAAACTAGAATAAATCTACATTACTAAAAACCGGCATCACCTTTGTTGGGTTGCCCACCCGGTGGCAAGACAAATAGGTCATCTTTCTTATCTGCTGTTTGACCGGTTTGTGCTGTAGCGTTGGCATTTTTAATCATTGCGAAGATCGGCGCGATTTGTCGGCCAGGGCAAGCTCGTTCGAATCCTTCTAATGCGGCTTTTGCATCATCGATCTTCCCTTCGCGAAAACGGCTCAGCGAAAGATAGAGTTTTGCTAGCTGCCAGTCTGGGGCTCGCCCAATGACTTTGACAAAGTCTTGAGATGCGTTTGCATAATCGGCGTTTGCCAGACCAATCATTCCACTTTGAAGTAACAGGTATGGATCGTTAGGAGTTGTAGAAAGAAGTGTTTTCACTTCTGACATTGCCTCATCAGCTTTGCCTCTTTTGGCCAGGGAAGCGCGACGTGATTCTCTCTTCGGTAAATCGACAAACCGAGCTTCAATTAAGCTGGCATTGTCAAAATAGTCTTTGACAAAGGGGTCAAAGTGAAAGTCATGTTGCGGCAAGTAGCCGATTGTCACCATGTCAAATGTGGGCTTGCCTTTCTTGCTTGTGCTGCGGCTTGCAGCAGAAAGTTGCTTAGAAGCTTGCTGCGCATTCCCCTCTAAAAAGCTTATCTCGGCCAGTATGAGTGGAACTTGCTTGCCTGCTGCAGAACCAGCTTGACCCGCAGCGGAGCGCGCGACGGGAAAATTGCCGTTGAGATAGTGCAACAGCGTTAGACCTCTATAGGCCGCTTGCGCATATGTTGATCTTTTGGCACATTCACGCAAACTGTTTTCTGCTTCCTCGATCTTTCCGTCGCGTAGTTGCGCGTAGCCGATGTCGGTGTAGATTTGTACAACATCCGGGTTGGCCTGCAGAACTTTGCTCCAAACTCCTACTGCCTGCTCGTAGCGTCGTGAAAGAAAATGGCTGAAACCGACAGTCAGATATGTTTCTCTCGCTTTGCTGTCGAGCGCATATGCTTGTTTCAGCGCATCAAGGGCTTCTTGATACCGCCCCTTCATGTTGAGTGCCATTCCCAAAAGCATAAAGGGCAATGGGTCCGTCGGATCCGCTCGTGTCGCATCGGTGAGGACCGGAATTGCTTCGTCAGCTTTGCTCAAGACCAACTGATTTAGCGCCGCGGAAGCCAATCTTTGCGATTTTTCTCTGGCTTGAGTGTTCCAATGTTGCGTCTGTGCGGATGAAAACTGCACCGAAGAGACAGCGAGGAGTATTAATGCTGCTGCTGCACAAACTCCCGGTTTTGCTTTTATCAATGAAGTAGATACGAATTTATGCAACGTCATTTTAATGCCTCAGTTAGAACATGAAGACTGGTTTGTCGGGCAGCTTTTCGAATTCTTCCAGGGAGAATGTATACAGCCTCGCCGGGCGGAACGAACCTTCCTGGGAAGTTTCATTGAGCTCCTGAAGAACACCAGTATTGAGAAATTTCTTCCGGAAATTTCTGTTGTCCACGGCTTTTCCCAGTACGGCTTCGTAGACCGACTGCAAATCCCTCAAGGTGAATTTCTCCGGCAGTAGCATGAATGCCGCTGGTGAATACTCGAGTTTGTATTTCACTCTTTGGCGCGCGTAGGAAATGATGCTTGCATGATCGAAAGCGAGTTCAGGCAATTCATTGACTTTCCACCAGGCTACACCACGCGCTTTCGAACCGGCTTTCAGCTCCAACCCCTCTTGTCTCAGCAATGCAAGGTAAGCTGCGGTAACGATTCTTCCTCGCGGGTCACGCCCTTTATCGCCAAAAGTATAGAGCTGTTCCAAATAAACACCGCCGACATTTGTTTCTTCAAGCAGCTCACGCGCCGCTGCTTGATCTAGCGTTTCATCGGTTTCCTCCAGCGCGCCGCCTGGTAATGCCCAGAGCGACTTGAAGGGCTCAAGTTTTCTTTTGATGAGCAGAACTTCGAGAGCCCCCTGCTCGACTGCGAAAGCCACCGTGTCAACTGTAACTTTTATGGTTTCTGTAGCCATGCTTTAGCGACCATTGTTGTTCAGTACGAAATCCAGACCTTCCAGGTAGAGATCGGCAGGCGGTGTATTGTGACCATCATCTACTTCGAGCAATTTCGTTGGGAAATTTCGACTTTCGAGCGTGCTGACAATCTTCTTCTGA